>JAGPDT010000011.1:14596-66151 GCA_018057455.1 Flavobacteriales bacterium
TTCAAGGTGACCGATGGCTTGATGGCCGAGTTCGGCAAGGAGCGCGTCCGCAACACCCCGCTGTGTGAAAGCGCCATCCTCGGTGCCGGCCTCGGCCTCAGCATCAACGGCATGAAGGCCATGGTGGAGATGCAGTTCGCCGATTTCGTGAGCGAAGGCATGACGCAGATCTGCAACAACTTGGCAAAAGCACATTGGCGTTGGGGCCAGAACGCGGACGTGGTGGTGCGCATGCCCACGGGCGCGGGTTCCGGCGCGGGTCCCTTCCACAGCCAAAGCAACGAGGCCTGGTTCTTCAAGACCCCCGGCCTGAAGATCGTATACCCGGCCTTCCCGAGCGATGCCAAGGGCTTGCTCTGTGCAGCCTTCGAGGACCCCGACCCGGTAATGTTCTTCGAGCACAAGAACCTGTACCGCAGCCTGCACGGCAACGTGCCCGAGGGCTGGTATACGCTGCCGATCGGCGAAGCGGCCTTGGTGAACGAAGGCAGCCAGCTCAGTATCATCACCTACGGCATGGGCGTGCACTGGGCCTTGGCGGCGGTGAAGGACATGGGCTTGAACGCGGACGTGATCGACCTGCGCACGCTGCTGCCCTGGGACAAGGAGCGCGTGCTGGAAAGCGTGCGCAAGACCGGCAAGGCCTTGGTGCTGCACGAGGACACGCTCACGGGCGGCATCGGTGGCGAGATCAGCGCCACGATCATGGAGGAATGCTTCACCGACTTGGATGCGCCGGTGATGCGTGTGGCTTCCATCGACACGGCGGTGCCGTTCTCACATGCCTTGGAAGAGCAGTTCTTGCCCAAGGCGCGGTTGCGTGAAGCGCTGGGGAAGCTGGTGGGGTATTGAACGCCAATGCCGGCAAAAGGCAGGGCGCTACTTCACGAAACGGCCGATGCGGATGCCTTCCCGACTTGTCCAATTGGTATGGCACCCTGAATTGCATCTGTGTGGATTGACCCTGAAAGGGTCACAAAACGTAGCAAAGGGATAGGCAAGAGGCCATGACCCTGAAAGGGTCACACAGAGACGAGGCCCATTCAATGCGTTATTGTGCGACCCTTTCAGGGTCGGGGAACCGTCTAATTTCCCTCTACGCTGTACGACCCTTCCAGGGTCGGAATTCGCAACGCGCCCACCCTGTTATGCGGTTCCTTGTATATCAGGGGCCTTCCCCGTTCCATTTCCAACAACGGGTCGTATCCACAGTACTGAAAGCGTGCCTGTGCCAACGTCACCGGAGTGAACAAACAGGGCTGATTATGGCGAGAAGACGGTGAAGACCTGCCTGAAAGCCCCGTCAATCCTCAAAACTATTTTCCGGCTTCGAGACTTGGACAAGTCGGGAGCGGTTTTTGCCCAAGGCGAGGTTGCGGGAGGCGCTGGGGATGTTGGCGGCGTATTGAACGCCAATGCCAGCAAAAGACTTGGCACTATTTCACAAAACGGCCGATGCGGATGCCTTGGGTTCCGATGAGCCGCAAGGTGTACACGCCGGACGCGAGCCCCGCCACGTTGATGGACGCTTCATCCGAAGGATCCATTCGGCCTGCCAGCATCCGTGCCCCTCGCGCATCAATCACCTCGTAATGGCGGTCCGTGCGGCTTCCTGCTACATGCAGCAGATCTCCCGCGGGATTGGGCCATAAGGCGGGCACAGCGGTTTGCGCCTCGGCGATGCCGGTGTCATCGTTACCAATGCAGAAGTTATCGAGATAGGTGGTTTCATCACCGCTGAAAAACTCCAACTGGACCCGTATCTCCGCGATGTCCTGTAGCAGGGCGGACCAAGATCCGGATTCCAAGGTCCAAGCCGATTCCTGGATCGGCAGGGTCCAATGGGTCCATGCATTGCGCGCTGCCTGTACCTGATCATCGTTGATGTTGATGGTGGCAGCCCCGCCGGTGCCGGAGATCCTGACCAGAAAAGGCCTTTCACTGGGTGTCGTGACGCTGGTCTGCACCATGACGTCCATGTCAATGGTGCCCGAACCATCCACCTCGCTCCAATCGCCGCGGAACTTGGGCGGGGCCATTGCAATGCCCAGCACGCCGGATGCGTCGCCCACGCGCAGGGAATTGGGCGGCACCCCCTGTGTGGTATCCACTACGATAGACGATACCGCATCGAAACCCCAGCCGTCCAGGTCGTCGGGGAGGTCGAATGGGGAACAGACCTGGGGTGTTCCCAAGGCGCCCCGCACGGGCGAAAAGCTCAGGCCCACATTGTCCATCAACGTATACTCTTCACCGGTGATGAACTCGGCCCGGATCCGGATCAGGCTCACATCGGCCAACAAGGCGTCCCACGTACCGGCAGTGACGGTCCAAGCGGCCGGATCGATCGGCACGGCCACTCGTTGCCATTGGTTCATCGTGGGCATGAAATCCGGCCATGCCACCGCCGCGCCTCCCGGTCCGTTCAACTGGATCAAATAGGGGAAGACGGGGATCACATCGGGGTCCGAGCTGATCGGCTTGAGGTCGTAACTGATGGAATCGTTCACCGCCGCACCGGACCAGTCGCCGATCAGGGCATACGGCGTGATCATGATCACCATGTCGCCGGTGGCATCATCATTCACCTGCAAGCATTGCCCGGGCAGCCCCTCAGTGGCGTTCAATCCAAAGTCGCCATCGCCCTCGGAATACCATTGCGTGATGTTGCCGTCCTCGAAATCGTAGTGGACTTGTGCGGTGGCGGGAATGAGGGTAAGGATGGTGATCGCAAGCGTGGCCAGCTGTCTCATCGGGAGTGGTTCAAGGATTATTGCACGGCGAAAGTACTTGTTTGGGCTCCGCCTTACTATCGCCAATTCGGGGGTTGACATGGGCTATACCATTGTACAACGCGCTCGCGTGGTGTACTTCAGCGAACGGCTTGAGCACCTGGATCCATCCACTGATGCGACAGATGTCCATCGATACGGCCGTGCCGTTCTCGCATGCCTTGGAAGAGGAGTTTTTGCCCAAGGCGAGGTTGCGGGAGACGCTGGGGATGTTGGCGGCGTATTGAACGCCGACGATCCATTTTGCACAGGCCGGGGTGGACCAGGCCATCACAGCTCCCACTTCTTCAGTTTCGCGTACAGCGTGGTGAGCCCGATGCCCAGCAGCGTGGCCGTGAGGGTCTTATTGCCGCCGGTGTGTTCCAATACGCGCCGGATGTGTTCACGTTCCACCTGCTCCAAGTCGTAAACGGTGCCGGGTGAAGCACTGGTCGCCGTGCCTTGCAGTTCCAAGGGCAGCGCCGCCGCATCCAGCATGGCCCCTTCACAAAGAATGCATGCCCGGTCGATCACGTTGCGCAGTTCGCGCACCTGGCCGGGCCAGTGGTAGGCCATCAGCAGGGCGCTTGCATTTTCATCCATGCCGGTGATCGGTTTTTGCAGTTTGCGCACTGCTTTCAACAGGAAGGCCTGCGCCAGCAAGGGGATGTCTGCGCGCCGCTCCACCAAGGCCGGTATGCGGACCACGAAGGTGGATAGGCGGTAGTAGAGGTCTTGGCGGAAGCGGCCCGCGCCTGTGTCGGCCTTGAGATCGCGGTGCGTGGCGGCAATGAAGCGCACATCGGCCTTGCGCGGCTTGGTGTCGCCCACGCGCAGGTAGTCGCCGGTTTCCAGCACGCGCAGGAGCTTGGCCAGCAGTTCGTTCATGCCGCTCAGGGGCATGGTGCTGTCGTGCATGGAGTTCACCGAACCGGTGCTGATCACCGTGGTGACGATGCTCCAGTAGCCGGTGGCCGCAGCGCCGAAGCGCACTTCCTTGCCTTCCATGCTGCCGGTGGACTGGTCCACGCCCAGGGCGCCGATAGCGGGGTTGCCGTTCATTTCCATTGCGATGTAGGGGATGGCCAGCAGCAGGAAGCCGGTGGTCATCACGCCGAACACCATCAGGGCGAAGCGCCGCTTGCGCAGGTAATAGCCCAGTGCGAAGACCATGGCCACGGGGATCACCATCTGGCTCCACATTTCCACCATGTTGCTGAAGTAGGTGGGGTTCTCCAGCGGGTGCGCGCTGTTGGCGCCAAAGAAGCCGCCGCCGTTGGTGCCCAAGTGCTTGATGGCCACAAAGCCGGCCACCGGCCCGCGTGATACCTGCACGCTGTCGCCTTCCAAGGTGATGATGCTGTCCTGGCCCAGCGCGGTCTGCGGCGTGCCCTCGAACATCAGCAGCACGGCCACCACCACGCTCAACGGGATCAAGATCCGCGTGAGGCTCTTCACAAAGTAGTCGTAGAAATTGCCCAGACCCTCACCCCCAGCCCCTCTCCCGGGGAGAGGGGAGGAATGCCCCTCACTACAGCCCTCTCTGGAGAAGAGGGCGGAGTTCTTCGTAAGCCCCTCTCCATGGGAGAGTGGTTTGGGGTGAGGGCGCAAAGCGTTGAACACCATGGCGGCGGCGGCCATGCCGGTGGCAGCGCTCACGAATTGCAGGAACATCATGCCGAACACCTGGCTCAGGTAGGTGGCCCCGGTCTCGCCGCTGTAGTGCTGCAGGTTGCAGTTCACCAGGAAGGAGATGGTGGTGTTGAAGGCCAGTTCGGGCCCCATGCTCGGGTTGCCGTCGGGGTTCCAGGGCAGCCAGCCTTGGTTCATCAGCAGCAGCATGGTCCAGAAGAACCAGACCAGGTTGATGGTGAGCAGCGCACGCAGGTGCTGCTGCCAGCTCATGCCCTTGGCCGAATCAATGCCGGAAAAACGGAAGATGAAGCGTTCCAGCGGGCCCACCACGGGGTCCAGCAGGGAGCGCTCGCCGCCATACACCTTGGCGATGTAGCGGCCCAGCGGAATGGCCAGCCCCACCGTGGCGAGGAACATGGCGATCACGCCCAATAGTTCAGTGTTCGGCATGGGTTCAGAATTTCTCGGGTTTTACCAGCACGTAGGCCATGTAGGCGAAGAGCAGGATGGCGATGATGAACACGGTGATGAGCATGGGGTCAGATCTTTTCGAACCAGGAAACACATTTGAAGAAGAGGCCGAAGCAGAGCAGGCCGGTGAGCAGGAGCAGGGTGGTGAGCATGAGTGGCGGTACGGGCGTTATGGGGCCCGCACCGCCCAAGCCACGAGCGTGCCACGGTCGGCCGGCACCTCACGGAACCCTTGTGGCTGTAGCGCATATTGCCATGGCGCCCGGAAGTGGGAAGCCGGGGGCACCCTGCCGAAATGGAAGGGTGGGTTGCGGAAATGGGAGGAATACTGATCCGCGGGTCAGACGATCACTGTTGTCCGGGGACATGTGAACGCACAGGCAGCGACCCCGTTGGGGTCGGACGACCAGCGGTGTCGGCGCATTTCGACCCCAACGGGGTCGGAGCATGTAGGATTATGCCATCGATTTCATTCGACCCCGACGGGGTCGCAGCCCGTGTTTGGTCCGATGAGAAAGCGGAAGCCCATCGGAAGCGGTTCGCTCCAAAGCCCTTGTCCGGCTTGTATCGCGCTCGGTGGCCCTCATTTTTTCCCGGACACCAGAGGACCGGACGATCAAGCGATCCGATGATCAGCTGTTCGGACAGGCTGGCACATCTTGTCATCCATGCAGGCGGGCAGAAGCCGTGCGGAACCCTGCGGGGCCGGTTCCTGTGGCAATGGTGGTGTCTGCGCTGTGTGGCCCGCTTCAGGGTCGCGTATCGCCTCACTTCGGGTAACCTCAACAGGATCATTCAGCGGAGCATTCTCCTGCTACAGGAACGTTCGACCCTGGCGGTTGCATGATCTTCCCACGATTGACCAGGTCTTGGGGTGTGGCAGTGACGGCCGCCCTTGCATACTATGTTCCCGGCTATCTTGGCCACCGCATGTTCAGCAGCATCTCACGGGCCCTGCTCAAGCTCCTCGGTTGGCGGGTGATCGACCACCGGCCTGCCGACCTGGGCAAGGTGATCTACCTGGTGGTGCCGCACACCAGCAACTGGGACTTCTTCCTGGGCTTGCTGGTGCGCAGCGCCTCGCGCATCCAGGCCAACTACCTGGCCAAGAAGTCGCTCTTCGATTCCCCGCTGGGCTGGTGGTTCAGGGCCTTGGGCGGCTACCCCGTGGACCGTTCCAAGAACACCAACATCACCGACCAGGTGGTGCACTATTTCAACACCGAGCCCCACTTTGCCATCGCCATCACCCCGGAAGGCACACGTTCCAAAGTGGCCAAATGGAAGTCGGGTTTCTGGCACATCGCCCACCGCTGCCAGGTCCCGTTGATCCTCACCAGTTTCGATTACGGGCGCAAGGAGGTGACCCTCAGCGAACCCCACTGGGTGGGTGATGACAAAGAACAGGAGATCGCCACGCTCACGGAGTACTTCAGGCCGTTCGTGGGGAAGAATCCGCAGTAAAGCCTGTTCCTGCTTCGGCACCGTTCTTGCGGTGGCGCCCTCCCGGCATGAAGCAACGCACCCTGCTGTTCCCCATTCTGCTGCTCTGGGCCGATGTGGCGGTCCGGGCGCAGGAGGTGTTCCCGTCGGTGGTGGCCGAAACCTCCGCAGGTGGCACCCTCACCCTTCCCTTGTCCACGGCGGAAGGTTACACCATCGTTGCCGTAGCCTTCGGAAAGAAAGCCGAACCGCTGCTGGAAGACTGGTATGCACCGGCCTATTCCCGTTTCGTGGCCAAGAGCGGCCTCTTCGCCAGCGACTACCACGTGGACCTGTTCTTGATGCCCCTGTTCGTTGGCGCCAACCGGGCGGCTTACGGCACCACCATGAACCGCCTGCGCAAGGAAGTGGACCCGGAGATCGCGCAGCGGGTGGTGTTCGTCAAGGGGGATGCGCGCGGGTTGATCGACCGGTTGGGCCTCGCGGACAAGGATGTCCCGTATTTCTTCCTGCTGGACAAACAGGGCCACATACGGGCGCGGGTGCACGGCGCCTACACCGTGGAGCGCCTGGAGGCGCTTGAAGCGCCCATGCTGAATTGATCACACACCTTGCACGTACCTTCGCCCACCTTCAAAACGACCATGACCAAGATCCAGATCCCATCGCTGATGGCCGGCATGGCCATGTTCCTGGCGTGCGGCTCAGCGCCCGCCACGGAACTGGCCAGCACCCCGGCCGACCCCGGCGCCACACAACCCGAAGTACCAACCCAACAAACCCCGCAAGCCGTGCAGAACACCGCAACAGGCGAAGGACTCTTCGCCGAATTCACCACCACCAAGGGCACCATCGTGTGCCAGTTGGAATACCGGAAAACGCCGATCACCGTGGCCAACTTCGTGGCCCTGGCCAAAGGCGACCAGCCCAACACGGCCAAGGCCAAGGGCCAGCCGTACTATGACGGCATCGTGTTCCACCGCGTGATCGCCAACTTCATGGTCCAGTGCGGCGACCCCACGGGCACCGGCCGGGGCGGCCCCGGCTACATGTTCCCGGACGAGATCGACGCCAGCCTCAAGCACGACGTGCCGGGCATCCTCAGCATGGCCAACGCCGGCCCGGGCACCAATGGCAGCCAATTCTTCATCACCCACGTGCCCACGCCGTGGTTGGACGGCAAGCACACCGTGTTCGGCCATGTGGTCAGCGGCCAGGACGTGGTGAACGCGATCCAGCAGGGCGACAGCATCAAGACCCTGCGCATCGTGGCCAAGGGCGCCGATGCCGAAGCTTTTGATGCCATGAAGGTACTGGAGGCCAACAAGGCCAGCTTCCGCGGCCGTTAACGGCGGTGCCCGCCACCGGCGGGCCCTCTTCCTCTACCCGGTTGGCCGCCGCGCCTCCCGCCACCAGCGGGACCGCGGCGGCTTCCGTTTGCCCCTTTGACGCGCACGCCTTCCGGGCGATAGGCGGGTCCTTCGCCGAAGCCGGTCGGCAGCGGCAGCTTCTCCACGGAATATCCGATCAGTTCCTCAATACGGCCGAACTCCCGCATGTCCTTCTCGGTGATGAAGGTGATGGCCTGCCCCTTTTTGGAGGCGCGTGCCGTGCGGCCCACGCGATGCACGTAGTCTTCCGGGTCCTGTGGCACATCGTAGCTGATCACCAGGTCGATATCGTCGATGTCGATGCCGCGGCTCACCACGTTGGTGGCCACCAGGATGCGCAGCTTGCGGTTGCGGAAATCCAACAGCACCTGTTCGCGCTCACTCTGCTCCAGGTCGCTGTGCATGGCCTGTGCGTTGAAGCCTTGCTTCTTCAGGTGCCGGGCCAGGTTCTTCACCTCGATCTTGCGGCCCGCGAAGACGATGATGCTGGAGGCCTCATTGGTGCGCAGGATGTGCTCCAACACCGGGGCTTTCTGCGGCTCGTGCACCACCAAGGCCTCCTGCCGTACGCCTTCGGCCGGTTTGCTCAGGGCGATGGAGATCTCCACGGGGTCGTGCAGGATGTGCTTGGCCAACGCCCGGATCGGCGGGGCCATGGTGGCGCTGAACAGCAGCGTTTGCCGTTCCTTGGGCAGGAATTGCACAATGCGGTTGATGTCGTCGATGAAGCCCATGTCCATCATCCGGTCCGCTTCATCAAGCACCAGGAATTCCAAGCCCTTCAAGGCCACATAGCCCAGGTTCAGGTGGCTGAGCAGTTTGCCCGGGGTGGCAATGATCACTTCAGTGCCTCCGCTCAAGGCCGCCTTCTGCTGGTCGAAGGAGGCGCCATCGCTGCCGCCGTATACCGGCATGGAGGTGATGGGGGTGAAGTACGCGATGGCCTGCATCTGCTGATCGATCTGCAGGGCCAGTTCACGCGTTGGCACCACCACCAAAGCCCGCACGGAGCCGGGTACGCGCGGCTTGTATCCATGGATCACATCGATCAGCGGCAGCAGAAAGGCCGCCGTCTTGCCCGTGCCGGTCTGTGCACAGGCGATCAGGTCGCGCCCGTCCATGGCCGCCGGTATGGCCTGTATTTGAATAGGGGTGGGGGTGCGGATGCCCATGGCATCCAAGCCTTGCAGCAGCCCGGGGTCCAGGCCGAGGGCGTGAAAATCAAGGACGGGTGCGGAAGTTTCCAATTTGAAGGGTAAAATGGCCAAAGAAGCCGATGGGGCGCGAAGGTAGCGCATAGGGCCCGTGGCCCGGCCCATGGCGCATTTGCCGCCACCGCCGGGCCAGGTGATGGTACGGTGGCGGGGGGCGCAGCCCTATCACGTAGGCTAATCCGTTGGTAGCCAGCCAACCGGGCTGCAGGCCTCCGCCGTACCCCTTGAACCCCTATCTTTCGCACCGGACTAAGCCCAAAAAAACGTTACATGAGACTTGCTCTACCCCCAAGGGCCGCAGCGTTCGCGCTGATGGCCGGCTTGGCAGCTTCCACAGCGCTCGCGCAGGACTGCCTCAACAACTCGGCATACGGCACGGCCACGCCCGATGCCCTAGGCGCCGTGGTCACCATCTCCACCTGCTCGTACCTCTCGGAGTACAGCACGGTGAATGGGGCCATTGCCGGTGCCAACTATGAATTCACCGTCACCGGTGGTGGGTACATCACCGTGCGTGAAGGCACCTACAACGGCCCGGTGATCGCCCAGGGCTACTCGCCTCTGGTGGCCACCGCCACGGCCAGTGGCAACCTCTACCTGCACTGGAACACCAACAACGCCTGCGGCACGGCCACCGGATGCCAGACCACCACCGTGCAGTTCCTGCTGGATTGTGTGCCACCCTCGGCGACCATCACCCCGGTGGATGATTGTGAGAACAACCAATTCTCGCTGAACGTGAACGTGACCAGCATCGGCGACGGCACCGATGTGGACCTGGTGTACAACGTGAACGGCGGGGAGAACGACACCCTGTTCGACCAGCCCGTGGGCGCCTACGTGCTGGGGCCCTTCACCGTGGGCCAGGTGGTGAACCTGGTGGTCACCCACAGCGGCGATGCGATGTGCAACCGGAGCTACCCCGGGCTGATCTCCGCAAACACCTGCCCCACGATCATCGCGTGTGGCGGTGCACCGCTGGACGGCACCTACTGCTACGTGAACAACGACAACAACCATTGGTACTACCAGAGTGACAATGAGATGCCGTTGATCATCATCTTCTCCTCCGGTTCCATTGAATCGGCTAGCTACGACCACATCCGGATCTACAACGGGCCGGACAATACCGGTGAGTTGCTCTACGAGAACCCCGTGGGCACCACCACCAACTTGGCGGGCTTGCAGTTCGTGGCCTCCTCGGGCCATCTGTACATGGAGATGACCTCCGAAAGTTCGGTGAGCTGCGCCACCAATGCCGCATGGACCTGGAACTGGCAGGTGGGCTGCCTGGATTGCACCCCGGCGGAAGCCACGTACACGGTGAACACCGATTGCGACGCCCAGGAATTCACAATCGACGTGCATGTGACCGTTCTGGGGTCGGACCTCAGCCTGGACATCACCAACAATGCCGGCGCCGCCACCGTTACTGCCGCGGACACGGGCCTGTACACCGTGGGGCCTTTCCCCATCACCACCTTGGTCACCTTGACCATGGTGAATGATGACAACAGCTTGTGCAACGTGGTTTCGCCCGTGCTCACCAACCCCTTGTGCCCCACGCACGTCACCTGCGGCGAACCCGCCTTGCAGGAGACCTACTGCTACAGCAACAGCGACATCCATGCCTGGCACTGGCAGAACACCGATCCCAACGGCACCTTGGCCATGCTGTTCAGCGCAGGCACCATCGACTGGCCCGGAACGTTCGGCGACAACATGCGGATCTATGACGGCGCCGACAACACCGCCCCGTTGATCTTCCAGAACGCCACCTTCCTCGACCTTGCCGACACCTTGATCCTCTCTTCGGGCGATCATCTGTACATGGAGCTCAACACCTCCACCTTCGGCTCCTGTGCCGACGGCCTCCAGACCGAATGGGCCTGGGAGGTAGGCTGCTACGACTGCGCCCCGCCCACCGCCACCTACACCGTGAACACGGACTGCGAAGCCCAGGAATTCACCATTGACGTGCACCTCACCGGCATGGGCAGCCAAGGCAGCCTGGACATCACCAACGATTTTGATGCCGCTGTCATTACGGCAACGGATACCGGTGTTTACACCGTTGGGCCGTTCCCCATCACCACCGAAACGGTGATCTTCCTGGAGAACGACACCAACAGCCTCTGCACGGTACACTCCGATGTGCTCACCAACCCGCTGTGCCCCTCGTTCGTTACCTGTGGTGGCGCTCCGTTGGACTTCGCCTACTGCTACCCCAACAACGATTTCCACCAGTGGCACTGGCAGGCGGAAACCGATGGACTGCCCTTGATCATCATCTTCTCGGCAGGTTCCATTGAATCCGCTACCTGGGACCACATCCGCATCTACAACGGCCCGGATAACACGGCTCCGTTGCTCTATGAGAACCCGGTGGGCAACACCACCAACTTGGCGGGCATGCAGTTCGTGGCATCTTCAGGCCACATTTACATGGAGAACACTTCCGAAAGCTCAGTAAGCTGCGGAAGCGGTTCCATGACCGAATGGGTGTGGCAAGTAGGCTGCCTGGATTGCGTTCCGCCGGTGGCCACCTACAGCGTGGTCACGGACTGTGAAGCCATGCAGTTCAGCGTGGAGGTGAACATCACCAACATGGGCAGCGACGACGTGGTGGACATCACCAACAACGGTGGTGCCCTGCCCGTGGCCGCCACGGCCACGGGTACCTACACCGTGGGTCCCTTCGCTGCCGGCACCCCGGTGGTGATCACCCTGGAGAACGACCTGAACAGCCTGTGCAACGTGAGCTCCGCGCCCATGGTGAACCCGCTGTGCCCCACCATCGTTACCTGCGGTGGCCCCACCTTGCAGGAAACCTACTGCTATGTGAACAGCGACAACCATGCCTGGCATTGGGAAGCATCGGGCAGCACCCCCTTGGCCATCCAGTTCAATGCCGGCACCATTGAGTCCAACTTCTGGGACGACCTCACGATCTACGATGGACCGGATGCCTCGGGCACGATCATCTTCGCCAACGGTACCAGCCAAACGTTCCTTGCGGACACCACGCTGATCGCCTCCTCCGGCCACATCTACATGACCTTCACCTCCGACCTTTCGGGCAGCTGCGCCGATGGCTCGCAGACCATGTGGGATTGGGAGATCAGCTGCTTGGATTGCACCAACCCCGCCGCGGATTTCAGCATCGTGGAGGATTGCATCCACCACAACTACACCGTGGCGGTGAACGTGACCGACCTGGGTTCCGGTGCCTTTGCCCGCATCGGCAATTCCTTCAACACCGATACGCTCACCAACATCCCCGCCGGCATCACCATGGTGGGTCCGTTCCCCATGGACACCGCCGTGGTGGTGACCGTGTACAGCGAAACGAACAACCTGTGCAAAGTGCCCAGCCCGGTGTTGAACGCCAACTCCTTGGCTTGCGTGGACAGCGTGTGCGCACCGGCTGAGTACGTGTACTGCTACAGCAACAACGACACGGCCTGGTTCATGTACCAAGGTGAGGCCGGGGTGCCCCTGACCGTGGCCTTCCACGCGGGCAGCATGTTGCCGGGCGACTTCGTGCAGATCTACAACGGATTGGTTCCCCTACAAAACCTCCAGCTCTGGCAGGGCAACCTCAACGGCAACCTCTCCGGCTGGGCGGTGAACACCACCAATGGCTACAGCAGCATGTTGGTGCGTGTGGTCTCCAATGCGTCGGGTTCCTGTGCCACGGGCGAGGCAGCCACCCAGATGAGCTGGGTGGTGCAGTGCGGTACCGTGGGTGTGGGCGAGTTCGAAGCCAGCCAGTTCGCCATGTACCCGAACCCCACTTCGGGCCTGATGATGCTGGAGCTCCCGGCCGAAGTGCTTGGCACGGCAGACCTGCGCGTTACCGACCTCTCAGGCCGTGTGGTGTACCAGGAGATGTTTGCCAACAATGGCAGCACCCGCTCCTTCGACCTGAAGAACCTGCAAAGCGGCAACTACATGGTGACCATCACCACCAACAACTGGGTGAAGGCCCAGCAGTTGCAGATCATCCGGTGATCGGTTCTCTCCTTTCCGAAGAGGCCCCCGAGCAATCGGGGGCCTCTTTTTTTCACGCGGCCCGGTGAATCCGTGCCATCCTTTGGGCCCGGGTGTTGGCCGGGGTTGCCCTGCCCCAAGGCATGGGTGCCCGTTTGCAACCCGGAGCGCACCACGAGGGCGCTGGGGACTTGCCTGCAACCCGCCGGTGGGCATGTTCCCATGCCTTGCCGTTGGTAGCAGCAGGACTTGGCCTTGCGCGCAGTGGATCCAATCCCGGGAGGTGCGGCCCCGCCCCACCCAAGTCGAAAAGCGTTGGCCGACCTCTATTCAAAAGCGAAGACCTTGCTTGCGCAAGGCCTTACACCACCTTATTGGACCAATGGATCTGTTTTTCCAAGGGGGGGGGCAGCCCAGCCGGGCATTCCGGCCCGGCCGGACGGTTACTTGGCCTGGCGCTGCAGCACGGCCACTTCTTTGCCGGCGAGCAGCACGAGCCGTTCATCCTTCACGGAGTAGGTGCTGGCCTTGTTCAGGGCGTCCAGGAAGGCGTCTTCCACCTGCTGGGTCTCCTGGCAGTACATGCGCGTAGCGGCCAAGCCGGGGAACGCTATGCTGTCGCCCCACACCTTCATGGTGCCGAAGACCCTGTTGCAGCCCGCAAAGCCGGTTACGTTCACCCCCAGGCTATCAATGGTGAGGTAGGGCCGCTCAGCCCCTTCGGGCAATTGCACGGGCGCGCCGTTCAAGGTGGAAAGCACCCATTTCCCGGGTACTTGGGCGGAGGCCCCGGTGCTTTTCTCCGCGCAGGTGTTCGCGCTGAGCACCACGCCCAGGGCCAAGGCTGCCAATGGAAGATGGAGTTTCATGGTCCGGATCAGTTGTTCAACATCACCGGCATCACCAGCATGAGGACGTCCTCACCGTGTTCGGTGCCTTCGCCCGGCAAGAGGATGCCCGCGCGGTTGGGGGCGCTCATTTCCATCACCACATGCTCGCTGTCCAGGTTGATCAGCATGTCCATGAGGAAGCGGGAGTTGAAGCCGATGACCATGTCCTCCCCTTCATAGGAGCAGGTGAGGACTTCGTTGGCCTCATTGGCGAAATCAAGGTCTTCGGCGCTGATGGCCAATTGGCTGCCGGTGATGTTCAGGCGCACCTGGTGGGTGGTCTTGTTGCTGAAGAGGGCCACGCGGCGGATGGAGTTCAGGAAGCTCTGCCGGTCGATGGTGAGCTTGTTGGGATTCTGCTTGGGGATCACGGCCTCGTAGTTGGGGTACTTGCCATCGATCAGGCGGCAGATCACGCGGGTGTTGTCGAAGGTGAAGGAGGCGTTGTTCTCGTTGAACTCCACGTCCACTTCGGCATTGGTGGCGGAGAGGGAGTTCTTCAGCAAGTTCAGGGGCTTTTTGGGCACGATGAAGCTGATGGCCTTGGGCGAGCTGATGTCGCTGCGGGTGTAGCGCACAAGCTTGTGGGCATCGGTGGCCACGAAGCGCATGCTCTCTTCGGAGAGTTCGAAGAAGAGGCCGCTCATCACCGGGCGAAGGTCATCGTTGCCGGTGGCGAAGAGGGTTTTGTTGATGGCCGTGGCCAAGGTGCCGGCGGGAATGGCGATGCGGGCGGGATCTTCCAGCACGGGGCTCTTGGGGAACTCGGCCCCGGAGAAGCCGGTCATTTTGTACTTGCCTTGGTCGCTGCTGATCTCCACGCCGAAATGCTTGGCGTCCACGCTGAAGGTGAGGGGCTGCTCGGGAAAGGCCTTCAGGGTGTCCAGGAGCAAGCGTGCGGGCATGGCCACACTGCCTTTCTCCTTGGCTTCCACGGCCATTTCGGCGGTGATGGTGGTTTCCAGGTCGCTGGCGGTGATGGTGAGCTTCTTGCTATCGATCTCGAACAGGAAGTTGTCCAGGATGGCCAAGGTGTTATTGCTGGCGAGCACACCTTGGAGGCTTTGCAGTTGCTTGAGCAAGGCGTTGCTGGAAACAATGAATTTCATGGAGGACCGTGTCTTGGGATGCGTGGTTGGTGGCCGCACCATGCGCTGGCATGGCGTGGGTGGCAAAGATATCCGGGGGGGCTTGGGTACGGGGCGCGGGTTATCAACACCGGGGCGGCGTTTTCCACAGTGCACGCGGGGTGCGGATCACCGGGGACCGGGGTGTCCCGCCTCCAGGGTGAAGATCGGCCGGGCCACCCGGTCCCACCAGAACCGCTGTACCACCACCAGGGCCGTGTCATTCACCAGCGCATACATGCGGTTCACATCCTCGGTGACCGGCTTGAATTCCAGGTCCTTTTCGCCGGCCATGGGCTTCCTGGGCCAGAAAGGGATGCGTTGTTCACCGTGCTTGCCGGAGATCCGCAACACGTACCATGGCGTGGATTTCAGCACGGAATCGCGCGCGGCGGGTGAGAGGGTGCGTTCAAACCCTTCGAAGCTGCCGTTGCGCAGGGCCAGCATCATGTCCTGCACGCGCAGGGTGTCCATGGGCACCGCCTTGCCCAGGTGGTCGTGCAGCGTCAGGCTGTCGCCGCCTTTGTACGTAACGCTGTATCCCTGCGCGGGGTCGGCGGGAATTTCCAGGTCCACCCGGGCGACGTCGGTGAGGGTGGGGTAGTAGGTCACGCGGCTGCTGCGCCAGTCGTCGATCACGGTGTGGAAGCGCGTGTTGAGCACGCCGGTGAACGCGGCCATGCCCATTTCGAAAGGGACTTCGCTGCGCCCTTTGCCGGGGATCTCCAACACCATGTAGGTGCCATAGTGGTCGGCACTGGAACCGCCGATCCACCAGATCTTGCTGGGCTTGTGGCCACCTTGGTAGATCTCCACTTTGCGGGCGGTGCCGGCCATGACGCGCAGCACGGAGGCTTCCATGCTCTTGGGCACGGGCGCCCGCAGTTCCACCAGCTTGAAGGTCTTCAGCAACAAGGCCACCTGGAAGTCCTTGGCAGGCATGCCGTTCACGGCCCATCCGTTGGGGGTGCGGCGCAGGTCGGCGGTACCGCCGGTTTTTTCGGCGATGAAGATGCGGTCCACCGAGGCCGTGTCGGCCACGGCAAAATCGGTGAGGGCGCCGGAGAGGGTGCTGCCGGTGTTTTGCCGCCAGAGCCACCAGGCCACCAGGGCCAGCACGGCCAGCACCAGGAGCAGGAACCCGCGTTTCATCATCGGTTGTGGGCATAGCGCCGCTTGCGCAGCAGGTAAATGGCCGCACCGCCCAGCAGGCCGATGACGATGGGCAGCACCACGTTGGCCACTTGGATCGCGGTACGTTCGGCTTCGATGCGGTGGGGGTCCAGCTGGTGCAGGCGGATGGCGCGCGAACGGATGCTGATCAGGCTCTTGTCGTCCAGCAGGAAGTTCATGGCGTTGACGAAGAACTCGCGGTTGCCGTACACTTTGGCCTGGGCCATGCGCTCATAGCCCAGGGGGTAGTAGGTGCCGGTCTGGCGGTTCACCGTGTTGGCGATGGCATCGCCGTCGCTGATGAACACTTGCGCCGTGGGGCGGCTCCATGCGCGGTAGCCGATGGCCTCCAGCACGCTGTCGGCCATGCCCATGCGGCCGGCAAAGGCCGAGCGGAATACGCCTTGGGTGAGCACCGAGACCGGTTGGTACGGGCTGTTGTTGCGGTCCAGCCCCAGGTCCATGTCCACCACGGCCAAGCTCACGCGCACCGGGTTGCGCATGATGCGGGTGTAGCGTGATGTGGCCAGCAGGATGGTGCTGCGGGCGCTGTCCAACCCGATGGTGTCGATGTTGCCCACCATCTTCAATTGGACCGGATCGATGTTGGCGGTGATGGGGTGGTTGTTGGAATCCACCACCAAGGGCTGGAAGGGGAAGGGCAGGGTTTCCAGCCGGGGCTGGTCGCCGTAGGGCCGGGTATACACTTGGATGGGCGAGCAGAGCTTGTCCAGCAGCAGGTTCTTGTTGAAGCGCACGCCGTAGGCGAAGAACAGGTTGTCCAGGCCGAGTTCCAAGGGGGTGGCCATGGAGAACTGGTGGGTGCGCAGGCTGTCCAAGTGGGGGTCCATGGCATCCACGGCCCAAAGCACGCGTCCGCCGTTCATCACGAACTGGTCCAGGATGAAGAGGTCTTTTTCGGAGAAGGCACTGTCGGGCTTGGCGATGATGGCGGCCTCGTAGTTGTTGATCCGGTAGGTGACGCCGTCGGTCTTGCTGCTGAGGGCGTCGATCTTGCCGTCCAACCGGATGCGGGTCACATCGTACTGTTCGCTGAGGGCCTCGGTGAGGTCTTTCACGGCGAACTCGTCCAGTTCACCATGGCCGGTGATGAATGCCACGCGCGCCCGGAAGGGGGTGGTGAGCTTGCGGATGGCGCTGGCCACCTCGTATTCCAGGTTGTTGAGGGATCGGTTGGCCGCTTCGGCATCGGTGGCCCTCAATTGGGATTTGAGCAGCTGCACGCTGAGCTTCTTGCCTTGGTAGGTGATGATGGCGCCGGGCCATACGATCACTTCGCTCTGCGCGCCTTTGGCACGGGTACGGATGCTGGTGTACTGGAGCCCGTCTTCCTGGAGTTGCTGGTAAACTTTGTTGCGCGTTTCCTCGTCCAGGCTGGCGCTGGGGTCGGTGAATTCGTACTGGAGCAGGTCGGGGTTGCGCACGCGCATCTCATCCAGCAGGTCGCGCATGCCGTTGCTGAGCTGTTGCAGGTCGGCGGGGAGATCGCCGCTGAGGTAGACCTTGACGAAGACCACGTCCTGGAGGCTGTCCACCAGGTGTTGGGTGGCCTCGGTGAGGGTGTAGCGCTTTTCCGAGGTGAGGTCGGCGCGCACACGGGAGAAGGAACCGATGAAGAGCACGAGCAGCACGCAGGCGATGCCCACGGCCAGCTCCAACAGCCCCGCGGCCCTGCGTGAGGTGCGTTTGCCCACGTTCATCACCAGGTTCGGCTTTGGAGCACGGCGCGGGTGGCCAGCAGGAAGATGGAATCCACGCCGAGGAAGTAGAGCACATCGCGCAGGTCGATCACCCCGCGTTGCATGCTGGCGTAGTGCTGTTGGATGCCCATGGCCTTGATGGGGCCTTCCAGGGCACCGAGCGAGCTGAAGTCGGCCATGAGGTCGAAGCCCAGGTGGATGATGAAGCAGAGGAACACCGCGATGAGGAACGCCACGATCTGGCTATCGGTGAGGGAGCTGGCGAACACGCCGATGGCGGCGAAGGCGGAAGCCAGGAAGAGCAGGCCGATGTAGCTTCCGCGGATGCCGCCGTTGTCCAAGCTCCATGCGGGCAGCCCCAAGCGGCCTATGCTGTACCAGTAGATCAAGGTGGGCAGCAAGGCCAGCAGCACGAGCACCACGGCGGCGGTGTATTTGGCCAATACCAGGCGCAGTTCGCTGATGGGCTTGGTGAGCAGCAGTTCCATGGTGCCGGTGCGGCGCTCCTCGCTGAAGCTGCGCATGGTGATGGCCGGTACCAGGAAGAGCAGCACCCAGGGCGCCACTTGGAAAAGCAGGCCCAGGTCGGCGTAGCCTGCATCCAGGAGGTTGTCCGGGAACACCCACAGGAACAAACCGGTGAGCAGCAGGAACACCACGATGACCAAATGGCCGATCAACGAACCGAAAAACACTTGGACCTCCTTGCGGATCAGGGCACCCATCTCGTTTCAGCAACACTGTTCAGGCCCCTGGGGGCATGCGGGGGGCGAAGGTAAGTGCACGGGTTGCCGGGCCACCGGGCCTTGCCAGGCAACGGTGGGCGGCGTTGAATAAGTTGGCATCCCGGTGGTGCACCTTCAGAACTCAATGGTGGACCTGCGGCGCTGCCGCTTGGGCTTCTTGGGGATCTTGTCGGCGTCCGTGTCGCAGTAGTTGCGCTGGATGAAGGCCGCGTCCTTGTCGCCCAGGCGCATGCTCCGGTTCCAGTCTTGGCAGGCCTGTTCCTTGTTGCCCAGGTTGTAGTGGCAATCGGCGCGGTAGTAGTAGGCGTCGGCCAGTTCGGTGGTGTCCGTGGCGATCACTTCGGTGAATTTCGGGATGGCCTCCTGGTAGCGCTTGCCTTCGTAGAGCAGCACGGCCATGCTCATCAGCCCGCCCGGGATGGCGGGGTTGAGGTGGAGGGCCTGGTTGATCTCTTCCACGCCTTCCGCTTCATTGTACTGGGCCCCTTTGATCACCCCGGAGAGGTACAGGGCTTCGGGGAACCGCGGGGCCACTTCCAATGCCTTGCGCACGCTTTTCAGGGCGGCGTCCAGGTCATTGCCTTGGTAGAGTGCCCAAGCCCGGTTGTACCAGGCGTCGGCGTCGCCCGGGTCCAGGTCCAGGGCTTTGTTGGCATCGCGCAGGCCGCCTTGGGCATTGCCCTTGGTGATGTGCAGGGCACTGCGGCTCACATACAGCCGGGCGTTGCCGTCGTCCAGGTCTTCCGAGGTGCGGTAATCCGCCATGGCATCATCCAGCCGGTGCTGGCGCTGGTGGATATCGCCGCGCAGCTTGAAGGCCTGGGCCGAGGACGGGTCCACTAGGATGATGCGCTGCACTTGCACCAAGGCGCTGTCCAGCTGGTCGGCTTCATAGGCCGCTTCGGCCGTGGCCAGCAACCGGCCGGTGGCGGGCTGTGCAGTGGCGTGGAACGCCAGCAGGGTGAACGAGGCGGAAAGGAGGAAGTGCTTCATGCGTTGGGTCGGGTCGGGTCTTCAGCCATGGAACGGTGCATGTGGTGCTCCACTTGCACGGTCCATGCTTCGGCGGGTGCGGCGAAGAGCTTCTTCACCACGGGCCAAACGTCGGCAAAGGTCGCTGATCGCCGGTAGGCCTCCAAGTGGTGCTCGGCCTCCCACACGCTGCGGGTGAAGAACACGCGCGGGTCTTTCAGGTCGTGCAGCAATTCCAGCGTTCGGCACCCGGGTGTGGCCAGTATGCGGTGGCGCCAGCCCTCGAAGAGCAGCTGGAAGCGTTCGGCCTCCTGGGGCCGGAACGTCATTTTCACGATGCGTACGATCATGTCCGGGCTATGGCCTTCTCGTTCACGGCCACCACCTCCAGCCGTACCGGGTCGGTAACGCGCAGCCCCAACAACTGGGAAGCACCGCCGCCATTGCCCACCACGCCTTTGTTCACGGCGATCTCCAACAGGCCCGCATCGCCGAAGAAGGCCACGCGTTCTCCGGGAGGCACATCGGAATAGGTCTTGTGCAAGGCGGTGATATTGTGGCGCGAGGGGCCGAAGGTGAGCTTGAATGCCTGGTGCTTCACCAAGCCGGAGAACAGGTCCTGGTGGATGTTGGTGATCACGTTGCCATAGTGGTCCACGTGGATCACCTCTCCCTTGATGGCACCGTCGCTCACCACCGGGCGCACGTTGATCTGTTCACGTACGGCCTGCAGCGGGCGGCCCAGCAATTCCATGGTGCCACCGCGGGCCAGGTGGCAGGCGGCTTTCACGAAGATGTTCTTGGTGGGGAAGGTCAGGTGGTCGGTGTCCAGCTTGATGGTGAGCTCCACCACGGCCTCGGGCTGTGCTTCGAAGAGCAGGTGGAAGATGCCGCTGTCGGCACCGATGAAGTAGTGCCCCTTGTGCCGCACGGCCAGGTGCGGGGTCTCGCCGTCCGCTTCCGGGTTCACCCCGATGATGTGGATGGTGCCCGCGGGAAATTCGGGCCAGGCATTGGCCAGCACAAAGGCGGCGTGCCGGTTGTTGAACGGGGCGATGTGGTGGCTGATGTCCGCGATCACGGCATCCTTCAACTGCGACAGGATGGCGCCCTTCACCGCGGCGACATAATGGTCGCTGGTGCCCATGTCCGACGTGAGCGTGATGATGGCCATGGAATGCGGGAAAGCGCTTGCGCCGTTACCTTCGACCGGTCAAAAGTAACCGCCCCGCCCGCAACACCCACGGCCGGGGCCAAGCCGCACCCCTTGAGCGAACGCACCATACACATCACGGCGGCCGATCCCGTGGCCGTACTGGGGCCCCAGGACCGCAACCTGCGGACCATCCGGGCCATCTTCCCCAAGCTGAGCATCATGGCACGTGGCGACGAGCTGCGCGTGGTGGGCCCGGGCGAGCTGGTGGAAACGTTCCTGGAGCGCTTTGACCAGCTGCAGCGCCACGTGGTGAAGTACAACGAGCTGCCGGAAAAAGTGCTGGAGGAGATCATGCGCAGCGGAGATGGCGAGGCCGGCGAAGGCCCTGACGGAAACGGGGTGATCGTGCATGGCAACTTCGGCCTGCGCATCAAGGCCCGCACGCCCAACCAGCAACGCATGGTGGAGGCGGTGAAGGACAACGACATGGTCTTCGCCATCGGGCCGGCGGGTACCGGCAAGACGTACACCGCCGTGGCCTTGGCGGTGCAGGCCTTGAAGAACCGCCAGGTACGGCGCATCGTGCTCACCCGGCCCGCCGTGGAAGCAGGGGAGAACCTGGGCTTCCTGCCCGGCGACCTGCGCGAAAAACTGGATCCCTACCTGCAGCCGCTCTACGATGCGCTGAAAGACATGGTGCAACCGCAGAAGCTGGTGGAATACCTCGAGGGCGGCGTGATCCAGATCGCCCCGTTGGCCTTTATGCGCGGCCGCACGCTGGACCATGCCTTCGTGATCCTCGACGAAGCCCAGAACGCCAGCCTGCCCCAGCTCAAGATGTTCCTCACGCGCATGGGCCGCGATGCCAAGTTCATCATCACCGGCGATGCCAGCCAAGTGGACCTGCCGGACCACGTGCGATCCGGCCTGGTGCCCGCCGTGGACCACCTGCGCGGCGTGAAGGGCGTGGCCGTGATCGACCTCGATGAGAAGGACGTGATCCGGCATGAACTGGTGGTGCGGGTCATCGCGGCGTTCAAGGACATTGAAGAAGGGCGTGCCCCGGCGAGCGGCCCTAGGAAACCAACAGACCACAAAGGCGAAAAGCCATGAGCCTGCCGAATACCTTGATGCGCTCGGACCTGCAACTGCCGGGCGTTGCCCAAGTCTACCACGGAAAAGTACGTGACGTGTACCACCTCACCGATGGCCGCACCATGCTTGTGGCCACCGACCGCATCAGCGCCTTCGATGTGGTGCTGCCGCGCGGAATCCCCCACAAGGGCCAGGTGCTCAGCCAGCTCAGCTGGAAGATGCTGCAGGACACCGCGCACATCGCACCCAACTGGGCCATTGCCTCGCCGGACCCCAATGTGGTGATCGGCCACCGTTGTGAAACCGTGAAGGTGGAGATGGTGGTGCGTGGCTATTTGGCGGGCCACGCGTGGCGCACGTACAGCGAAGGCAAGCGTGTGCTCTGCGGTGCCACGATGCCCGAAGGGATGAAGGAGAATGACCCCTTCCCCACGCCATTGATCACCCCCAGCACCAAGGCGGACGTGGGCCATGATGAGGACATTGCACCGGAGGAAATCCTGCAGCGCGGCCTCTGCACACCGGAGGAATGGGCCACCATGAGCCGCTACGCGCTGGCGCTCTTCGCCGAAGGCAGCCGCATCGCCAAGGAGCGCGGCCTGATCCTGGTGGACACCAAGTACGAGTTCGGCCGCAGCACGGATGGCCGCATCCTGCTGATCGATGAGGTGCATACGCCCGACAGCTCGCGCTACTTCCACCTCGAAGGTTATGCCGAGCGCCAGGTGAAAGGCGAACGCCAGAAGCAGCTCAGCAAGGAGTTCGTGCGCGAATGGCTGATCGCGAACCACTTCATGGGCAAGCAAGGGCAGCAGGTGCCTACCATGGATGATGCCTTTGTGGAAAGCGTTACCACGCGGTACGTGGAGCTGTTCGAGAAGATCACGGGGCAGCGCTTCGTACCTGCGGACACCGTGGACATCAATGGGCGCGTGCAGCGGAACTTGGGTCTGTGGTTGCACGGAAACCCTCGATAGCCCGCTGCGTTCAGCCCGATCCGTGCTTGGGGTACTTCTTCAGCAACCTGTCCAGCGCATCCCATTGATCCATGGCAGGGGCGCCGCACTTCCCGACTTGTCCAATGAGTAGGGCACCCTCAATTCCATCTGTGGTGATTGACCCTGAAAGGGTCGCAAAACGTAGCAATTGGATAGGCAAAAGGCCATGACCCTGGAAAGGGTCACACAGATACGAGGGCCTTTCAATGCGCCATTCTGCGACCCTTTCAGGGTCGGGGGACCGCCTGATTTTCCTCTGCGCCATACGACCCTTCCGGGGTCGGAATTCGCAAAGTGCTCACCCGATTATTGATGCGGCACGTATAAGTTGGCCATGTTCCCAATGCTTAACCGCTTGATCAATCGCCTGATCCGCACGTCCGGAACGTCAACCATTCAGTGCCGACTCAATAAGCGGATCAAGGACGAACTCGGAGTAATCCAAAAAATGGGTGTGGCGTTTCGCGCAGGCTGCTCGGGACCCAGCGGCTTGAGGGATGGAAGTGCTCCATCGAAGGGCCACTATGAGCCGGCAGTTCTTCTCGGCGAGCTCCTACGGGCGTTTTCAAGGTCCGTTGCCAGGAGGGCCCCCACGCTATTGCCTGTGGCGGCTTAGCAACGCCAAGGATCCTACCTGGGAGCCGGGGATTGGCGCCATGGGGAAGGTGCGGCCGGTCCGGGTCTTTCGTTCCACTTGGAGCGGACGATACCAGTACTGGTATGCCCCCCAAGCCAGCAGCAACAAGCCCAGCATAACCACGAAGCCCCAGGCCCAACGCTCCCGTTGCTTGGGCGACATCTGCTTCACCGACGGATCGATCGCCATGGTACCCACGGCTTATTCAACGCCCAACCGGTCTGCCAAGTGCCGCTTCAGGTCTTCCAGCAGCGCTTGTTTGTAGGGGTCTTTTTCCTTGCCCACGGCCTTTTTCAAGCGGGCCAAGGCGAGGCGCGCGGCCTTCTCGGGCAGCAGCTCCTGGTTCTCGATCACCGTAAGCACCTCGAACGTTTCTCCGGCATCACCCTCCACGGCGATCTGGGCCAAGCGTTCCACGTAGGGCCCGGCATCCAAGTCCGCGTTCCAGAAGGCGGCAATGGCGGTCTTGCGCACGTCCAACAGTTCGGGCATGTCCAGTGCCTTGGCCAGTTCAGCGGCGGCATCCTTCACCTTCACTTCAAAGAGCAGGCCTTCCATGCGGCGCTGGCGCGCCAGATCGTCCGTGTGGGCCAAGGCATGCAGCAGGGGCAGGATGGAGCCGGCATCGCCCTTCTCATGGATCAGGGCCAAGGCTTCCAAGGCTTGTGCATCATCATCGCTGAGCAACGCGGCGAAGGCCTTGTCCAAGAGGGCCCCTTTTTTTGCGGTCATGGGGCAAAGGTATTGGGGTTCGCCAGGTGCGGGGTGACTGCTTCGGTTGCCGGTTGCTCGGCGGTAGTTGCCCGTTGCCACCGGCCACCGGTCACCGATCACCGACCTTTGCACCACTATGCCCATTGCGAAAGCTTATTCCGCCCGGAGCGCCACTTCTCCGCTATCGCCCGATACCATTGAACGCCGCGACCCCGGCCCGCATGATGTGGTGATCGGCATCGCCTTCTGCGGCGTATGCCATTCCGATGTGCATGCCGCACGGGATGAGTGGGGCGGTACGCGCTTCCCCATCGTGCCCGGGCACGAGATCACGGGCCACGTAACGGCCGTGGGCCCGGCTGTGCTGAACTGGCAAGTGGGCGATGCCGTGGGCGTGGGCTGCATGGTGAACAGCTGCCGCACGTGCAGCGCCTGCCTGGAGCATGAAGAGCAGTTTTGCGACCAGGGGATGACGGCCACGTACAACTCGGTGGACAAATTCGGCGACGGTTCGGTGACCAAGGGCGGTTACGCCACGCAGATCGTGGTAAACGAGGATTTCGTGCTGCGCATCCCGGCAGGCATGCCGCTGGACCGCACCGCGCCGCTGCTGTGCGCAGGCATCACCACCTATTCCCCCTTGCACCGTTTTGGGGTGAAGCCCGGTTCCATGGTGGGCATCGTGGGCCTGGGCGGCTTGGGCCACGTAGCGGTGAAGATCGCCAAGGCCATGGGTGCGCATGTCACCATGATCAGCCATTCGGAAAGCAAGCGCGGGGATGCGGAGTTGTTGGGCGCGGATGATTTCCTGCTCACGCGGAACGAGGCCGTGTTCAAGCAGAACGCCAAGCGCTTCGACCTCATCCTGGACACGATCTCGGCCCCGCATGACTACAACAACTACCTGAATATGCTCGCGCGCGGTGGCACCATGGTACTGGTGGGTTTGCCCGACCCTGCGCCGCTGAAGGCCGGCGCGCTGGTCCACCGCCGCCGTCAGCTCGCGGGTTCACTCATCGGTGGCATCCGGGAAACACAGGAAATGCTGGAGTTCTGCGCCAAGCACGGCGTACTCGCCGACATCGAACTGATCCCGGTGCACAAGATCAACGAGGCCTACGATCGCATGGTGAAAAGCGATGTGCGGTACCGGTTCGTGATCGATGGGAAGTCGTACAGGTAGGCTGTTCCCCACCTGGTGCGAGCGTCCACGACCGTGCCCACGCCCAATGGCTCAGAAATTCACCTGGGCCTGCAGCCGCAGCAGGTTGCCCTGCTGGTGGTTCACCGGTAGTTCCAGGTCCGTGTAGCTGCGGTCGGCGATGTAGTATTCGCACACCAGTTCGAAGTGCTTGTTCGGCTGCCATTCCACGCCGAACTCCAGGTCGGCCACCTCATAGCTGCGGGCATCCTGCTCAAACTTCTTGCCGCCGGTGTAGCGCTGGTAGCGTACGAAGGGCATCAGCTGGTGCCTTCCTGCACGGATGCGGTACATGGCCGTGATGTAGCCCCCATGCAGGCCGCGGACCACAATGCTGTCCGTGGCCACGTCGAACTCCGGCCCACGCCCCACGTTGTATTCCGCCAGGATGCCGAAGGGTGCAGGGAACAGCGATAGCGAGGCCACCGCGCGCCGGTCATCATAGCTGCGGTCGCTGCGGACCCCTATGCCCGGGCTCAGTTGGCTGCTGCCCAGCACATAGGTGCCCGCGTAGCCTGCCACGGCGGCTTCCACGTAGTGTTCGCGCACCTTGAACGGCCAGGCGGCGCGGGCCGCCACATGCATCTGCTTGTTCTGGTCCATGCGGTTGGTGCCCTGCCCGTTGAAGACGCCCAAGGCCAGCACCCCGAAATCGCCGCTGCCCTTGAGCCCGCTGTCCACGAACAGCTTGGCCAACTCGCGCACGGCCGTGGGCGACCAGTAGAGGAACGCACCGATGTCGCGCTCATCCTTGTGCGCGCTGTTCACCGGGTCGGCGCGGTCCAGCGGCACACGCTGCTGGCTGCTCTGCATGTTCTCATAGCCGAAGGGCACCTTGCTCTGGCCCAGGCGCAAGCGCAGTTCATTGTGCGCATCCAGGCCCAGGTCCATGAAGCAATCGCGCAACTGGGCCACGTAGCCCGTGCTGCCCACCCAACTGACGAAGTCGGGTTGCACGTACACATACACGCGCGGATGCACATAGCCGCTGAGCGAGATGCGCAGGCGGCGGATGAAGAAGCCGTTGTCCCCGCCCCAACTGCGGTCGCATTGATCACACCCCAGGCTGTCATTGGTGGCCAACAGGCCGTTGTAGCGCACTTGGGCGTAGCCGCGTATCTTGAAGCTGTCATACCACTGCTTGGTGGGCGCCATCTCCGCCGGTGCGGCACCGCCCGCCCGATCCTCCTGGGCTTGGGCCAGGTTGAACGCAAGGATGGCAACAAGCAGGACAACGGCGCGGATCATGGCAGGGGAAGGGGCCAAAGGTAGCCCCCGGGCCCGCCGGAGCCGGGTGGCCTAGGCAAACCTGCGCCCGGGAGCGCGCGCCCGGCTACACGGATATGCAACGGGGCAGCGACCTTTGCGCCCCCATGGATCCCCGGTTCCAACGGATCACCGACCACACGTACGAATTGCCCGCGGAGCGCATTGCCTTACGCCCGTTGCAGCAACGCGACCACGCCAAGTTGCTGGTGTGGCAAGCCGGCCAGCTGCACGACCGTTCGTTCGCGGACCTGGCTGAGGAGCTGCCCCAAGGATCGCTGCTGGTGCTCAACGATACCCGGGTGATCCATGCGCGCATCCCGTTCCGCAGGGCCACCGGCGCGCTGATCGAATGCATGGTGCTCTCGCCCGGAGTAGGCCGCACCATGGAACAAGCCCTGATGGATGGCACGGGCACGCGCTGGTGGTGCATGCTGGGCAATGCCAAGCGCTGGAAAGGCGAGGAGCTGGTGCTGGAGCGCGAAGGCCACCGCTTCGGCATGCGCAAGGTGGCGCAGGAACAGGGCGAGTACCTGATTGAATTCATCTGGGGGGGTGAAGCCACCTTCCTGGAACAACTGGACCGTTTCGGGGTGGTGCCCCTGCCACCGTACATGCACCGCCCCGCCGAGGCGGAGGATGATGCCCGCTACAACACGGTTTTCGCACAACATCCGGGTTCGGTGGCGGCGCCCACGGCCAGCCTGCATTTCACCCCGCAGCTGCTGGAGACCATCAACGGCAAGGGCATCGGCCGCGCCCAGGTCACCTTGCATGTGGGGGCGGGCACCTTTCTGCCGGTGAAGAGCGCCACCATGCAGGACCACCGCATGCACAGCGAGCAATTGCACATACCGCGCACGGCGGTGCAACAGTTGCTGGAACAGCAAGGACGGGGGCCGGTGGTGCCCGTGGGCACCACGGCCATGCGCACCGTGGAAAGCCTCTACTGGTTCGGTGCGGACCTTGCCTTGGGCGTTCGCCAGGAACACTTGCGCGTGGGCCAGTGGCGGCCCTATGAGGTACGCCCCGAGGTGCCCGTTGGGCAGGCCCTGACCGCCGTGCTGCAATGGCTGGACCACCGCGGGCTCGATGCCGTTCCCGGCACCACCACCTTGTTGATCGCTCCCGGCTACCGCTTCCGTATGGCCGATGCGCTGATCACCAACTTCCACCAGCCGCACAGCACATTGCTGCTGCTGGTGGCGGCCTTCATCGGACCGCGCTGGCGCGAGGTGTATGCCCACGCCCTGGCCCAGGGCTACCGCTTCCTCAGTTATGGTGACGGGTCCTTGCTGTGGAAGGAATGACCCAACGGATACTACCTGCGCCTATCTTGCGTTCCTTTCGCGGCCGGCCCCCGACACATGTTCCATTCCCTACGCATTCCCCTCGCAACGCTATCCTTGTCCACCTTGGGCGCGGCCCATGCCCAACTGGGCGGATCCACCGTGTTCCGCGTGTTGGACATCCCTGGTTCCGCACGGGTCTCCGCCCTGGGCGGCTCACCGGTGGCGGTGTATGACAACGACCTCAACCTGGGCCTCTTCAACCCGGCGCTGCTCAACGCCACCATGGCCAAGCAGGCCGCATTGAGCTACCTGCCCTATGTGGACGGCATCAACATCGGCTATGCGGCCTATGGCCACCACTTGGACAGCTGCGGCATCACCCTCAGCGGGAGCGTGCAGTATGTGGACTACGGCAACTTCACCCGCCGCGATGAGACCGGCTTGGACCAAGGCGAATTCAGGGCCGGCGAATATGTGGTGCAGGTGGGTGCAGGCCGCGCCATCGACAGTGTGTTCAGCATGGGGGTGAACCTCAAGTTCATCACCTCCCACCTGGATACCTACACCGCCACCGGCTGGGCCGCGGACATTGGCGGGGTGTACGTGAAGAAAGCCCTGGGCCTCACCGTGGCCGCCACCTTGCGCAACATCGGCATGGTGAGCAGCCGCTACACCGAGGCCAAGGAGAAGCTGCCATTCCAAGCACAGTTGGCCACCACCTACAAATTCCGCCATGCACCCTTCCGGCTCGGCCTCTCGGTGGACAACCTGCAGCGGTGGGACCTCACCTATGACGACCCCAACGTGCTGCAGCAGATCGACCCCACCACCGGTGAAGCCATCGTGAAGAAGGTGACCCAGGCCGAGAAGACCCTGCTGCATGTGGTGCCCAGTGCGGAGATCCTGCTGAGCGAGAACTTCATGGTGCGCCTGGGCTACAACTTCCGCAAGCGCAAGGAACTGGCCATGGACGCCAAACCCGGCCTCTCGGGGGTAAGCTTGGGCGTGGGCCTCCGTGTGAGCAAGCTGCATGTGAGCTACAGCTATGCCCAGTTCAACCCCGCCGGCGCCAGCAACACCTTCACCTTGGCCCTGCGCTTCGCCGACCTCAAGCGCAATACCGCCGGGTAGCTGTAGCATACCCTCGGCACGGTGCAGGCACGGGGGGCTCTTCCAGGGAACGTGTGATCTTTGCGGGCCTCCGTGCCCCGGTACCCCCGCGGACCTTCTGGAGAGCTCCGTGCCGCCGCGGCCAACCAGGCAAGGGCAGCTGGCTCCCCAACCCGTATTTTAGCCCTCCATCACCTCCCCATGCGCCGCATCAACATAGCCATCGACGGTTTCAGCAGCTGCGGCAAGAGCACCCTGGCCAAGGAGCTGGCGCACCACTTGGGCTATACCTACATCGACAGCGGCGCCATGTACCGTGCCGTGGCCCTCTATGCCATGGAGAACGGGCTGGTGCACAGCGGCCAATTGGACCGGGGTGGCCTGTTGCGTGCCTTGCACAGCCTGGCCATCAGCTTCAGGTACGATGACCAAGTGCAGCGCAGCACCACTTGGCTCAACGGCCGCAATGTGGAGCATGAGATCCGCGGGATGGACGTGAGCCGCCATGTCACCTTGGTGAGCCCCATCCCCGAAGTGAGGGCCAAGCTGGTGCACCTGCAAAAGGAACTGGGCAAGCACGGCGGCGTGGTGATGGACGGCCGCGACATCGGAACGGTGGTGTTCCCCGATGCCGAGGTCAAGTTCTACATGACCGCCAGCATGGAGGTGCGCGCCCGCCGCCGCTTCCTGGAGCTCACGGGCCGTGGCGCCGAGGTGGATTTCGCCAGCGTGCTGGACAACATCCGCCAGCGTGATGAGGATGATACCCGCCGCAAGGCCGACCCGTTGACCAAGGCCCCCGATGCCATTGAGATCGACAACAGCGGGCTTTCGGCAACAGAGCAGTTCGAGCTTGCCCTCGGGCACGTTGCCAAGGCGATCGGTGAAGGGGCGGAGGTGTAGGGCGCTGCACCTACTGCACCAGCTTGCTTACCAACGCCTGCGGGTCGCGCGCACCTTCCACCAGGCCCAGTACCTTCAGCATCACGCGGTCCAGCAGGGTGTCGGGGCAGCTGGCCCCGCTGGTGAGCACAATGGTCACCGGGCGCGTGGCGGGCAGCCAGCCTGTGGTGCGCTCCAGCCTCTGCGCGGGGTAGTTGAAGTGCTCAATGGCGTTCCCCTCGCCGATCTCCTTGTCGCCGTTGATGAAGTAGGTGGGGAACTTGGTCTCCAGCATTTCCACGATGTGGCTGGTGTTGCTGCTGTTGTAGCCGCCCACCACCAAGGCCAGGTCGGCTTCTTCCTTGAGCAGTTCCGCCGTGGCGTCCTGGTTGTCGTTGGTGGCGTAGCACAGGGTGTCGCGCGTGTCGGCAAAGTGGTCCTTCACGGAGGCTGCGCCGTACCTGCGCTGCATCACCTCCTTGAGGTGGTCCGCTATGGCCTGGGTCTCGGTGGCCAGCATGGTGGTCTGGTTCACCACGCCGATGCGCTGCAAGTCCGTGGCGGGATCGAAGCCGGGCGTGCAGCGTGTGCCGAAGAGCGCATGGAACCGTTCCGGGGGCAGCTCCCCCAGAATGATCCGGCCCAGCTCCCCGGCCTCCTGCATGTCCTTCACGATCACCGCTGGGGCATCCTTGGCCGTGTGGCTGAAGGTGGCGCGCGTTTCCTCATGGGCGGCCTTGCCGTGGATCACCACCGTATGCTGCTGCCGGCCCAGCTGCTCGCTGCGCTTCCACACCTTCTCCACAAAGGGGCAGGTGGTGTTGTGCTTCAGCGGGTCGATGCCCAGGTTCCTTAGGCGCTCAGCGGTTTCCAGCGTGGTGCCGAAGGCGGGGATGATGACGATGTCGTCGCTGCGCAGCTCGTCCCAGTCCATGAGCTTGTTGCCGTGGGTGTCCTGGATGAAGCGGATGCCGCGGCCTTCCAGGTCCTCGTTCACCTCGGGGTTGTGGATCATTTGGCTGAGCAGGAAGATCCGCTTGCCGGGGTGGTCCTCCAAGGCCCTGTAACTGATCTCTATGGCGTTCTGCACGCCGTAGCAAAAGCCGAAATGGCGCGCCAGGATGAAGCGTACCGGCCCCAGTTCCAGCAGGGTGGGGCTGAAGTCCTGTTTGCGCGGGTCCTGCGTTTTGCGGAAGGCCTTGATCCGGCCGATCAGCTCGGAGCGGTAGTGGGCCGGAATGTTGAAGGTGCGCATGGCGCGCAAAGGTAGACCCGCCTTGCGGCATGGGCTTCCCCGGTGACCGCCTTGTTGCCCACGCACAGCCCGGCGTGGAAATTTCGCGGGCATGGGCACACGGACAAACCTTGGCCACCGGCATTTTTGGGCCATCATGAAACGTGTCCACTTCATCGCCATCGGCGGCAGCGCCATGCACAACCTGGCCATCGCCCTGCACCGCCAAGGCCTGGAGGTGAGCGGCAGCGACGACGAGATCTTCGAGCCCAGCCGCAGCCGCCTGGACCACCTCGGCCTGCTGCCCGCCCGCCTGGGTTGGCATGCGGAAGACATCACCCCGCAGCTGGACGCCGTGATCCTGGGCATGCACGCCCGTGCCGACAACCCCGAGTTGCAGCGCGCCAAGGAACTGGGCATCCCCTTGTTCAGCTACCCGGCCTACTTCCATGAGCAAACGCGCAACAAGACCCGCGTGGTGATCGGCGGCAGCCATGGCAAGACCACCATCACCTCCATGATCATCCATGTGCTGCGGTCCGCAGGTACCGCGTTCGACTACCTGGTGGGCGCCCAGTTGGAGGGATTTGATTGCATGGTGAAGCTGGATCCCCGGAGCACCGTGGCCGTGATCGAGGGCGACGAGTACCTGGCCTCCACCTTGGAGCCCGTGCCCAAGTTCCACCTGTACCGGCCGGACATAGCGCTGGTGAGCGGCATTGCGTGGGACCACATCAACGTGTTCAAGACCTACGCCAGCTACGTGGAGCAGTTCGCCCGCTTCATGGACCTGATCGAGCCGGGCGGCAAGCTGATCTACTGCGCCGAGGACCCGGAGGTGCGGCGCTTGGCGCAGGAGCGCCTGGGGCGCAGTGATGTGCGGCAAGTGCCGTACGGCGTGCCGCCGCATGTGATCCGCGGGGGCATCACCTATTTGGCCACGGAACAGGGAGAAGTGCCGCTGCAGGTCTTCGGCCGCCATAACCTGATGAACCTGGAAGGCGCGCGCCATGTGTGCCACCAACTGGGCATCGGCGACCGCGCGTTCCATGCGGCCATCGGCTCGTTCACCGGTGCGGCCAAGCGGTTGGAGAAGTTGGCCGAGCACGGCCAGCGCGTGGTCTTCAAGGATTTCGCCCATTCTCCCAGCAAGCTCAAAGCCACGGTGGACGCCGTGCGCGAGCAGTTCCCCGGCCGCAGGCTCGTGGCCTGCATGGAGCTGCACACCTTCAGCAGCCTGAGCGAGAACTTCCTGGACCAGTATGCCGGCAGCCTCGATGGCGCCGACCGCGCCGTGGTGTTCTACGACCCCCATGCCGTGCAGCTCAAACGCCTGCCACCCGTTCTGGCGGAGCGCATCCACCAAGCCTTCGGGCGCGACGACCTGCGCGTGGTCACCGATCCGGTGAAGCTGATGGGCGCCGTGCGGGAAAGCGCCAAGGAAGAAGCCGGGGCGGTGCTGCTGATGATGAGCAGCGGCAACTTCGGCGGCCTGGACCTGGAGGCTTTGGCCGAAGCGTTCATGGCCTGACCGGCGCGGCCCACCTGCCCTGGGCTTCAGCGCCGCACCTTGCGCAGCAGCTTGTGGTGCAGCAGTGCAAAAGCGAAGGCGTTGGCGGCACCGGCCAGGAAACTGCCGAAGAAGGTGAGGGTGGCGTAGCTCACCGGGTTGTAAAGCGCGCTCACCTTCTCCAGGGCCTGGTCTTCCGGATGGCCTTGCGCCACGAAGCCTTCCACCAGCCGCTGGTTGTAGCTGCTGAACGCGGTGGTGTCCACCACGGTGTAGAAGAACCAGCTGAAGAGCGCGATGAGCGAGGCATAGGCGAAAACGCCCTGGAACGCCGCCCGCAGCAGCTCCCCGAATCCGCGCGAGGCATCGTGCTTGAGCAGCAGGTGGCCGCTGAAGAACATGGCCAACACGATCAGCAGCAGGTGCACGGGGATGAATTGGAAGGGCGCCACGGGCACCCCGGCATAGAACAGGCCCATGCGCAGGGCCATGGCCGTGAGGGTCAGGAGCAGGGTGGTCTTGATGCCGGACATGCGCCCGCGGTCAACCGTTCATGGAGACGAGGAACTCCTCGTTGCTGCGGGTGCCTTCCATGCGCGTCTTGATGAATTCCATGGCTTCCAACGGCGTCATGTCGGCCAGGTGTTTGCGCAGGATCCAGGTGCGCTGCAGCACGTCCTTGTGGTGCAGCAGGTCATCGCGGCGGGTGCCGCTGGTGAGGATGTCGATGGCCGGGAAGATGCGGCGGTTGCTGATCTTGCGGTCCAACTGCAGTTCCATGTTGCCCGTGCCCTTGAATTCCTCGAAGATCACCTCGTCCATCTTGCTGCCGGTCTCGGTGAGGGCGGTGGCCAGGATGGTGAGCGAACCGCCGTTCTCGATCTTGCGCGCCGCGCCGAAGAAGCGCTTGGGTTTCTGCAGGGCGTTGGCGTCCACACCGCCGGAGAGGATCTTGCCGCTGGCGGGTTGCACCGTGTTGTAGGCCCGGGCCAAGCGCGTGATGGAGTCCAGCAGGATCACCACGTCATGCCCGCACTCGGTGAGGCACTTGGCTTTTTCCAGCACCATGGAGGCCACGGCCACATGGCGGGTGGCCGGCTCATCAAAGGTGCTGGCGATCACCTCGGCCTTCACGCTGCGCTGCATGTCGGTCACCTCCTCGGGGCGTTCATCGATCAGCAGTACGATCAGGTACACCTCGGGGTGGTTGGCGGCGATGGCGTTGGCCACGTCCTTGAGCAGGATGGTCTTGCCGGTCTTGGGCTGGGCCACAATGAGGCCGCGCTGCCCTTTGCCGATGGGGGCGAAGAGGTCCAGCACCCGGGTGCTCAGGTTCCCGCCCTTGGTGGTGAGGTCGAACTTCTCATCGGGGAAGAGCGGGGTGAGGAACTTGAACGGCACCCGGTCGCGCGACCATTCGGGGCTGCGGCCGTTGATGCTTTCCACTTTCACCAGCACGAAGTACTTGTCCTGGTCGCGCGGGGGGCGCACATAGCCGTGCACGGTGTCGCCGGTCTTCAACCCGGTTTGCTTGACCATCTGCTGGGGAATGAACACGTCATCCGGAGAGGGCAGGTAGTTGTAGTCGCTGCTGCGCAGGAATCCGTGTCCTTCGGGCATCATCTCCACCACGCCGGCGGCTTCAATGAAGGCATCGAAGGAGACCTGCTGCTGCTGTTGATGTGGTGGCCGGTCCTGTTGGCGCGGTTGCTGGTCGCGCTGTTGTTGCGGATCGCGCTGTTGTTGCGGATCGCGCTGCGGTTGCTGGTCGCGGTGGGGTTGCTGGCGGTTCCGGTCCCGCTGGTCCCGGTGTTGGTCCGGCCGCTGGCCCTGGGCCATTGCCGGGGGGGCTTCCTGTGTGCTGGATGGACCGCTGGCCGCATCAGTGACATCCGGTTGTTGGAAGGAAGCTGCGTTGGGAGCGGGGTTGTCCGAAGGAGGAACATCGCCCTGTTGGCCCGCCTCAATACGGGGCCGCCGGCCGCGCCGCTGGTTGCGGTCGCGCGGATCGAAACGGTCGTTCAGCCCATCGGGGCGTTCGTTCCGCTGGCCGGCCGTGGTTGCCGGTTGGTCCTGCCGGGGTGCGCCCGCATGCGCTTCTCGGGTTGCCGGCAGGCCCGCTGCTTTGTCCGCTGCCTTGGCGGCGTGGGTTTCCTTCAGCTTTCCATCCGGAGCTGGGTTCCCGGGCGCACCACGATCGTCGTCATCCTCTTCGCTGTCCTCATCATTGTCCTCCTCATCGTTCTCGTCGTTCTCGTCGTCCTCCTCGTCGTCGTCATCGTCATCACCATCCTCCTCCTCCTCCTCATTGCCGTTGTCGGCAACTCCCTGGGGCAGGGGGTCCGGTTCGGGATCGGGTGCTTCATCTTCCACGGCCAAGGCCGCAATGGCATCGGTATCGCGGTTGCTGGAGGCTTTGCCGGCCTCCAGGATCTTGGCGATGAGGTCCTGTTTCTTCAGGGTCTCGAATTTCTGGAGCTTGAGGTGCTTGGCGATATCGCGCAATTCGGCCAGCTTCAAGGCCTCCAGGGCAGTTTTCTCGGACATGTGGAAAGGGTTCGATGCGGGATGCTGCCGTTGGCTGCATCATGCCACAAGGGCTACAGGAAAATCGTTCGGTTTGGGAGGAAGGTGCCGGCAACAGGAAATGGGCAGCACGCGAATGACGGTGCAATAATACTGCGCAGCGCCTTTCATGGGAAGTTTTTCGTCCGTGCGCTCTTGGCGTTTCACCTGTCGGGTCCGGCGGCCGATCTTCGCGCCGCACTTCCATTGCCCATGCTTCAACGAAAACAGACCCTCTTCCTTCTGCTGGCCGCGCTCTGCGGGGGGCTCACCTTCCTCTTTCCGGTGGATACCTTCACACGTGGCGGGCAGACCTTCGTGTTCCGCACCACCGGCTTGTTCATGGGTGATGGCACCGAGGTGGTGGATGCCTCGCTGAAGGTGCCCTTCGCACCGGTCATCGGCCTGCTCTCCGCTTTCTTGCTGGCGATCATCTTCCTTTACGGCAACCGCACGCGCCAGCTGCGCCTGGCACGCATCCTCAACCTGCTGGTCATCGCCGTGGAGGTGTTCCTGTTCATCACCGATAATTCGGTGCGCGCCTTCCTGGAACTGGGCGGCGAGGTGGAGAACCGCTTTGGTCCCTCGGCCGTGTTGCCCCTGGTGATGGTGGTGTTCGTGCTCCTGGCCATACGCGGCATCCGCAAGGATGAGCAACTGGTGAAGAGCATGGACCGGCTGCGGTAGAGGGGGGCGGCGTGGACAGGTGCAGGAGCGAGCATTGCCCACTGCCTATGGCCCGCTACACCTGCCCACTTCCCCTCCATCCCAGTTCGATCACTTCCAGGTCCTTCAGTTTGCCACCGTCCACGGTGAAGCGCAGCGCCGTGCGCATTTTGTGCCAACCTTGCCTGCCCGTGGCGCCGGGGTTCATGTGGAGCATGTTCAGCGCGGGGTCGAACTTCACCAGGCAGAGGTGTGAATGGCCACAGATGAAGAGCGTGGGCGGGTCCCGTTTGAGTTCCTCGCGTACCGCGGGATCGTAGCGGGGCGGCCTGCCGCCGATGTGAGTGATCCACACGCGCACGCCCTCCACGGTGAAGCGCAGGTCCGCGGGGAATTCCTGCCGGAGCGCGCCGCCGTCGATGTTGCCGTGTACCGCGCGCAAGGGTTTCCAGTTCTTCAGCCCGTCGGCCACCGCCATGGTGCCTATATCGCCTGCATGCCAGATCTCGTCACAGCCGGCGAAGTGCGCTTGCAGCCGCGGGTCCAACCAGCCATGGGTATCGCTCAGCAGCCCGATGCGTTTCATGCGTGTTGCCGGTGTGAAGGGTGGCGGGCCAAAGTTCGGCCCCGGCGAACCCTAATTTTGCGCCCCCCGCAATGATCCCCCTCTTTCATTGATGCCGCGCTACTTCCTGGAACTGGCCTACGATGGCACCCCTTTCCGGGGATGGCAGCGGCAGGCGGCGGCGGCCTCGGTGCAGCAGGAGGTGGAGCGGGCCCTGCAGTTGCGCCTGCGCCGCGCCCAGGTGAATGCCGTTGGCTGCGGCCGTACCGATACCGGCGTGCATGCCTCTTCCTATTTCCTGCATTTCGATGCCGAGGGGCCCATTGCCGACGGCCACCGGTTCGCGCAGGGCATGAACGCCGTGCTGCCCCCCAGCATCGCGGTGAAGCGCATGGTCCCCGTGGCGGACGATGCCCACGCCCGCTTCAGCGCACGCGAACGGGAGTACACCTACTTGATCCATCGCCACAAAGACCCGTTCCTGCACGACCGTTCCTACTTGCTGCACCCTGCGCTGGACCTGGACGCCATGAACATGGCCTGCGGGCAAATGCTGGGCCGGCACGACTTCAGCTGTTTCCAACGCACCGGGAGCGACAACCGCACCAGCATCTGTGAGGTGCGGCAGGCCGAATGGGCCGCCACCGGTGCGGGTTACCGCTTCACCATCACCGCAGACCGCTACCTGCGCAACATGGTGCGCGCCATCGTGGGCACCTGCATCCGCATCGGCATAGGGCATTGGCCGGCCACCAGCATGGCCGATGTGATGGCTTCGGGCAACCGCGCCAGGGCCGGCAAGAGTGCCCCTGCCTGCGGCCTCTACCTTTCCCGTATCGTGTACCCGTTCATCCCGCCGGAAAACCCATGAGCACCCCGCAAGGCAAGGCATTCGACGTGGGCCTGTTCCGGCGGGTCATGGGCTTCGTGCGCCCGTACAAAAGGCTGTTCTGGACCACCTTCGCCCTCACCATCCTGCTCTCGTTGCTCAGCGTGGTGCGGCCGGTGCTGATGGCGGTCATGGTGGACGACCATGCCGCCAAGGGCGACCTCCACGGGCTCTACCTGCTCATGGCCGCGCTGGTGGCCTTGTTGGCGCTGGAAGCCGTGGTGCAGTTCCACCAGGCTTATTGGACCAGTTGGCTGGGGCAGACCGTCACCATCGACTTGCGGCAGGCGCTCTTTGCCAAGCTCGTGCGCTTCCGCATGCGCTTCTTCGACCGCACGCCCATCGGTACGTTGGTGACCCGCGTGGTGAGCGACATCGAGACCATCGAGGAGATCTTCTCCCAAGGACTGCTCAGCATCATGGGCGACCTGCTGAAGCTGGTGGTGGTGGTGGTGGTGATGTTCGCCTACAATTGGGAGCTGGCCCTGTGGAGCATGGTGCCGATTCCCTTGCTGCTCTGGGCCACCCGCATCTTCAAGAACGCCATCCAGCGCAGCTTCGTGGAGGTGCGCAACCAGGTGGCCCGCCTCAACGCCTTCGTGCAGGAACACATCCAGGGCATGTCCATCGTGCAGCTGTTCGGGCGCGAACGCCAGGAACATGAAAAGTTCAGGCAGATCAACCGCCAGCACCGCGGCGCGCACATCCGTTCGGTACTGGCCTATTCGGTGTTCTTTCCCGTGGTGGACGTGCTCAGCGCCGTGTCCCTGGCCTTCCTGCTCTGGTGGGGCGTGGGCGATGTGCTCCAAGGAGTGGCCACCTTCGGCGAGCTCATCGCCTACATCCAGTTCATCAACATGCTCTACCGGCCGATGCGCCAACTGGCTGACCGGTTCAACGTACTGCAGATGGGCATGGTGGGCAGCCAACGCGTCTTCACCCTGCTGGATACCGCGGAGCGCATGGATGACCACGGCACCATGGGCACCGAAGAAGTGAAGGGCGACATTGAGTTCAAGGACCTTTGGTTCGCCTACATCGATGATGACCATGTGCTGAAAGGGATCTCCTTCAAGGCCAAGGCCGGAGAGAAAATCGCCCTGGTGGGGGCCACCGGCAGCGGTAAGAGCAGCATAGTGAACGTGCTCAGCCGGGCCTATGACTTCCAGCAAGGACAGGTGCTGCTGGACGGGCACGACATCCGTTCCTACCGCTTGGACGAACTGCGCAAGAGCATCTCCGTGGTGTTGCAGGACGTGTTCCTGTTCAGCGACACGGTGCACAACAACATCACGCTGAACGATGAGCGCATCAGCCGTGATCAGGTGGTGGCCGCCGCCAAGGCCGTGGGCGCGCATGCCTTCATCATGCAATTGCCCCAAGGGTACGACACCAGCGTGCGCGAGCGCGGCGCCATCCTCAGCACCGGCCAGCGCCAGCTGCTGGCTTTCATCCGCGCCTATGTGAACGCCCCCAAGGTGCTGGTGCTGGACGAGGCCACCAGCAGCGTGGACAGCCACAGCGAGCAACTGATCCAAGCCGCCACCGATCGGATCACCCAAGGCCGCACCAGCATCATCATCGCCCACCGGCTCAGCACCGTCCAGAAAGCCGACAAGATCCTGGTGGTGGAGGCGGGGCACATCATTGAGCAGGGTTCGCACCAGGAACTCCTCGCCTTCAACGGGGCCTACCGCAAGTTGTACGACCTGCAGTTCGCCATGGAAGCCCGCTGATCAGCGAGCCACCACCAGGCGCTGCACCATGCGGTGGCCGGGCAGGTCCACCACCACCGAGTACAGTCCGGGCCCCAGTTCCTGCAGTACCTCCAGCGCTCCATGAAAGGATCCTCCGGCCAGCCGACCAACCTGTTGCTGCACGGTGCGGCCTCGGGCATCGATCAGGGCGATGGCCACTTCGCCGCCAGCCGGGGCCTGCACACCCGTGAGGTCCACATGGAGCAGGCCTGACGACAGCGGATTGGGGCTGACCCGCAACGCGGGAACGGCACCCTCTGAAGGCGACATGCCCACGGTAACGCCGTTGCAGGCCACCTTCAAGGTCCTGAACCAGGCGGTGACATTCGCCCGGCCCATGTCGCCGCACACGCCATGGCTGGCCGAGGAAGACATCTCCAGCAGCTCCACCGGTGCTCCGCCATTGGCGGTGAGGGAATCATAGGCCATCAGCGAGTTTTCCGGTGGTACCATGTAGTCGCTGCTGCAGTAGCACAGCCGGACGGGGGTTTGGGGCGTCCAGTTGAACACGTTGTTCTCCCGCAGCTTCTGGTTCAGCGGTGAATTGGGCTGGTTGGCCAGTTCCTGCCGCAATGCCGCCGGAAAGAGGTCGGCCGGTACCGAAGGAAGTTGCGGAATGATGTCGAAGACCGTGTGCAGGCCGTTGTACAACGGAGGCAAGGTGCTCCTGTAGGGGTTTACCAGGAAGCTCGCCACCGAGTTGAACAAGCCCGGATAGGCTGCTTGGTAGCCCAGGAGCATGTACACCAGGTTGGCGCCGCCGTTGTTCACTTGGTCTTCCAGCATCACGTCCCGCAGGATCGGGCTCACGACGTAGGGGCCATTGATGCCCGCAGTGGCCGCCAGTTGGAATTCGTCGGCCTGTTCTTCCTGGATCATCCGCGCGGTGGCCAGGCTGGTGTGCGAACCGGCGGAGCTGCCCATGAGAAAGAGCTGGCTGTTCAAGGGGGCGCCTTGTTGTTCCTGGAATTCACGGGCGGCGCGGATTGCGTCGAGGGTGGTGCGTGCATTCACCCGGGCGTTGAGGTACGGGTGGCGGCCGGCGGATCCCCCCAGGCCGAGCAGGTCGGGCATCACACAGGCAAAGCCGTAGGCTCCGAAGGTGTAACCTTGTGGCTTGGAGCCGGCCTGGTCGTCCCACGCCGATGGGGCGTCGGCCTTCAGGAACATGGTGCCGTGGATGAAGGCCACCAAGGGCAACTCACAGCTGGTTTCCGGCATCACGAATGCAGCCGTGGCCAAGGAATTCACGCCTTGCAAGTTGGGCGTCCGGTAGGTCAGTTTGTACACGGCCACGCTATGTTCGGCAGCATCGATCCCGGTGCTCTCCAACCAGGACGCACTGCGTTCAATGATCAATTCGGCCGACTCCAGCACGTCACCATCAGCAATGGCCCACTGGGGCATGCTGAGCATGGATCCTGCCGCCAAGGCAAGTGCCAGCCCGGAATATCGCTTGTGCATGGCCTTGGTTCTCCTTGCACTTCGGGCAGCTGGGGGGCAGGTCGTCTTCAACATTCAAGCAGGGGGTTCAATCAATCGGGTGTGGGAAGTGGTTGCAAAGCTACCGGCGGCTTATAGGCTGGAATCCAGTTTTCGACCACCAAGGAAAAAGCGGGTTCCAGAAGCCTGTTTCAGGGTCCGACCAACTTTGAAGAGATCCAGGGCCACCGCTGACCTGTGATTGCAGATGGTGTTTCTGCCCTGAAAATGAAGATGGTCCAGCGGTTTGGGGACACGCGGTGCCAACCAGCTGGTGCGTGCCAGCCCACTTCTGCATGGAATGCGATACCGCCGTTGGGCGAACGCTCGTCGGGAAGTGCGTGGCTTCAAAATGCTTGCTTTCCCAGCGCTAGGAACAGGCATCGGTACAAACCGGGCAGGGAACGGCGCGCAACGCGTTTCTCCCCCTTTGGTCGTCGATCCCTGCAACCGGCCGGGCAACGGGCTGCCATCCACCGCTCCTCCGTTCGCAGCACCCCGCGTTCAGTGGACCAGCACCAATTTCTCCACATGGCTGCCCTGGCCAGTGGCCGTTCGCACGTAATACGTGCCTGCCTGCAATTCGTGCGTGTCCACGGCGACCGTGTTGTATCCGTCGCACAAGGCCTTTTGGGTCTGCACGGTCTGGCCCAGCACATTGGAAATGGAGATCACCACCTTGTCTCCTTCATTTCCCGGGCCGAACTGCAATGTGCAGCTCCCGATGGTCGACGGGTTGGGCACCAGCGCGAAGTGGCCTTGGTCCCCGTTGACATCGATGAAGGTGCCGTCACATCCGGCCTGCATGGAAAGGATCCATTCCAGCACCAATGGCTGCGAGAGCTGTGCGCAATCGCCGTGGTCCACATCACCCGAAGGCATGATGGCCGAGACATCGGTGGCGCCATGTGCATGGAAACCGTTGATGGCCAACAGCGTGTTCTGGGGCAGCACGAACTGATCGCTGGAACAGTAGAAGAGCTTCATGGGAAATTCCGGCTTCCAATCAAACACCGTGTTTTCCTTGAAACGCAGGTTCAGGGGCGATCCGGGATCGGTGGCCACCTCCTGCTCCAAGGCCGGCGGGATCAGTGCCGAGAAGGTGTCCGGCAGCAAGGGTTCGATCTGCTCCTTGGTGTGGTATCCGTCGTACAACGGTGGGATCCCGGTATCGTACGGGGGTACCAGGAAATCCGATGTGGCAGCGAAGAGACCGGGGTAGGCTTCCTGATAGGCGAGCAGGATGTACACCAGGTTGGCTGCACCCTGGTCGGGTTGGTCGTCGGTCATTTCGTCCTTGATCACCGGGAATACCGCGTAGGGCCCGTCGATGCCGGCGGTAGCGGTGATGTGGAACTCTTCGGGGTGGCCGGTTTGCATGGCCTGGGCCGTGGCCAGGCAGGCATGCGCCCCCGCCGATACGCCCAGGAGAAAGAGCTGGTCGCCCAAGGTGTCCCCTTCCTGCTCACGGTACTCGCGTGCTGCCCGCACGGCATCCATGCAGGCGCTGGCCTCACTGGCGGCATGCAGGTAGGGATGCAGCCCCGGTGAATCCCCAAGGCCCAACAGGTCTGGCATGATGCAGGCGATGCCCTGGCTGCCATAGGCATATCCTTCGCGTATGCCGCCGTTGCCGTCTTGCCAGAGGGAAGGCACATCGGACTTGAGGAAAGCAGTGCCGTGGATGTAGCAAAGCAAGGGAGTGACGCAATCATTGATCGGTTCCACGAATGCGGCCGTGGCCAAGGACGGGGCACCGTCCACGGCCGGGGTATGGTAGGTGATCTTCCACACCCGTACGCCGAAAAGGGCATTGGGCACCCCGTTGTTGCGCAACCAATTGACGTCGTGCTGCACAATGGGCTCCGCCGATTGCAGCACCTGGGCGGGCAGTGGTGAGGCCAGCCACAGTCCACACCCCGCTAGGACCAGCGCAATGTGCCGTTGAACTGCCCAACGCCTGCTACGCTTTGTTCCGAAGGTGTCGTTCCACCGCATGGCACAACCTGTAAGTGGGGACTGGAACCGCAAATACTGGACCATGGGCACCGGTGGGGCCAGGTCTGTTTGCGGCTTTTAACCGTTGTGCCCAAGTGCTTGTTGTGCAAGGTTGCCCGGCACGGTGCCTGCGGCCGGAAGCAGCATGTACGGGGTGAGTGCCGCAGCATCTGGGGGATGGCGATGGGACCGATCGGGATACGGCTAGCACGCTACCTGGTGCGGTGGCGGCGATCAGGATGTGGACTGGACAGCAGGACGTTCACAGGGTGATCACGAGTTGTTCCACCATGCGCCCATGGGGCAGGGTGACCACCAGTGAATACACGCCGGGTGCAAGGTCCTCTTCCAATTCCAGGATGTCATGCATTTCGCCCCGGAACAAGGGTCCGGCCTGCTCCATCACCTCGCGGCCTTGCCCGTCGAGCAACTGGATGTGCGCCTCGCCGGCATCCGCGGCAAGCAGGCCGGTGAGGTGCACGTGGATATCACCCGTGGCCGCAGGGTTGGGGCTGACCACCAGGTCAGGTGCCGCTGCCGCGGGACCAACGATGCCCACGGTGCCGGAGCAATCGGTCTTCAGCGTACGGAACCAAGCGGTGATGTTGATACGCCCGAGGCGGCCGCATTGGGCATGGCTGGCATTGGAGGACAGGTTCAACAATTCCACGGGTGCACCACCGTTGGCCGTGAGCGAGTCGTAGGCAATGAGCGAATTTTCCGGCGGCACCATGGGGTCGCTGCTGCAGTAGCACAGGCGCATAGGCGACTGGGGCGTCCAATTGAACACGTTGTTCTCGCGCATCTTCTGGTTCAGCGGAGCATTGGGCTGGTTCAACAGCTGTTGCCGCAAGGCCAACGGGAACATGTCGGCAGGTACGGCGGGCAACAGCGGAAAGATGTCGACCACGTCATACTCTCCGTTGTACAACGGCGGGAGGATGGTGCTGTACGGAGGAGCCAGGAAGCTGGCAGGGGATGCGAAGAGACCAGGGTAGGTGGCGTGGTAGCCGATGAGCATGTACACCAGGTCCGCGCCGCCATTGTTGGGTTCTTCCTCCACCATGATGTCCCGCAGCACCGGATGGATGGCATAGGGTCCGCTGATCCCGCCGATGGCCGCCACATCGAATTCGTCCGGGTACTCTTCCTGGATCATCCGGTTGGTGGCCAAGGCGGTGTGCGCACCGGCCGAGCTGCCCATGAGGAACAACTGCTGGTGCAGAGGGGTGCCCAGCTGCAACTGGAATTCCCGGGCAGCCCGGATGGCATCCAAGGTGGTGCGGGCATTGATCGCTGCGTTCAGGTAGGGGTGGTGGCCAGGGGAATCGCCCAGGCCGAGCAGGTCGGGCAGCACACAGGCAAACCCGTACGCTCCGAAGGTGTATCCCTGCAAGTCCGCACCGGCGTCTTCATTCCATGCCGACGGCGCATCCGCTTTCAGGTACAGGGTGCCGTGGATGAAGGCCACCAGCGGTACCTCACATTCCAGCATCGGCATGACAAATGCGGCCGTGGCCAATGAAAGCCCGCCTTGGACGTCCGGCGTCCAATAGGTGAGCTTGTACACCGAAACACCGTTCTCAACGCCCGGGATCCCTACGTTCTGCAGCCATCCCGCGTACCTTTCGATGATGAATTCGGCGGATTCCAGCACGTCCTCGGAGGAAGCGGCGGAGGCGGGGTTCCCCAAAATGGCCAGCACCAGGCCCAGCACCAGTGGAAAGGCCTGGCCCATGGAGCGCCTGCGCGCTACCAAGCCTGGGAAAGTGGTGCCTGTATTGGGTTTTGCAGGACGCATGGATAGGGATGTATTGGGCTGAACGGTGGATGAATCTGGACCCGAAGCTATAATTCCTTGGTTCTCAACGGTAACAATTTCGACAATAGGAGCCATTTCATATTTGACCGCTTTGCTTTGTGGGGTCCAACACGGTCAGGCTGTCGACGAGCCGCCCAAGCCCGATCTTGGTACTTCATGACCGCGGGCGGCCCTTGTGACGTGGATGGTCGAGGGCGGCAGCCAAACGGCATTCATCGCGGTCCCGCTTGGTGCAGGGGTGGCAACTACCGGACCCTGATGATTGGAGGTGTCCTGGCCAAAACCGAGGAGTAGGCCCAATTGCGGAGGAAGGGGTCAGCTGCCCAGCACCTTCAGCACCTCATCGCGTTTGCGACGGCTCACCTCAATGCGCTCCCGGTTGCTGAGCACCACGTGCATGCCATCGAGGTGGGTGATCATGGCCCGGTTGACCAGTGCGGAGCGGTGCACGCGCAGGAACCCCAACGGCAGGAGCATTTCCTCGTAGTCCTTGAGGGTACGGGCCGAGACGAAACGCCGCCCGTCGCTTACGTGCAGCTCGGTGTAGTTGTCGTCGGCCGTGCAGTGGGTGATCTCCGCGGGGGGGATGAACCAGGTGCGGTCACCCGTGGTGAGGGTGAGCTTCATGGTCCGTTCATCGGGTTGTGCCAAGTTGCTCAGGAACTGGCGCTGTTCGCTGCTGCGGTCCCGATCGGGATGGCGTTTGCGGAAACGCTGGAGCGCCTCATCCAGTTCATCCGGTTGTACCGGCTTCACCAAGTAGTCCAATGCACTGAAGCGGATGGCCTGTACGGCGTAACGCTGGAATCCGGTGGCGAAGATCACCTCGAAGGGCCAGGTGCCCAGGCGCTGCAACAGCTCGAAGCCGGTTCCACCGGGCATCTCCACGTCCAGGATCAGCAGGTCCACCTGGGTAGACCGCAGCAGCCGTTCCGCCTGGTCGATGTCCGGGGCCTCATACACCTCCTCCATGTCCGGATGGTCGTGGAGCAGGTCTTTGACGTAGGCACGGCAGTCGTCCTCGTCGTCAACCACCAAAGTCCTGATCATGTCGGCAATATAGCCCTGTCCAGGGGTTTCTCCGGAGGGCGCGACAAGTGCAGGGTGATGCGTGTGCCAACGGGTGCCCCGCCGGCATCGGTGAGGTCTTCCACCTGCATGGAGCGTTCGTGGCCCAGCCGCCGGGTGAGGAGTTTGAGGCGTTCGCCGGTGAGCTGCATGCCCAAGGAAGCCTGGCCGTTGTGGTTGGTACCGGCGGCTTTCCGGCCCACGCCATTGTCGGTGATCACGCAGCGGATGCCGTGCAGGTCCTGGCTGAACCGGACGAGCACGGAACGTTCGCCTTGTTTGCCGGAGAGGCCATGCCACACGGCATTCTCCACAAAGGGCTGCACGAGCAGGGCCGGCAAGGCGTTGTCCCCATCGATCAGGCTCCGGTCCGCTTCCACCGAATAGTTCAGGCCGGGCAGGCGCCGGGCTTCCAGCTTGAGGTATTGGCGCAGGAAATCCATTTCCTCCTGGATGTCCACTTGGTCCTTCACGCTGTATTCCAGGACCATGCGCAGCAGGCGCGCAAACCCCTGCAAGTAGGCGAGGGCTTCGGCCGCACGGCCCTCCTGGGTCATGCGTGCGGCTCTGTTCAGGCCATTGTATATGAAGTGCGGGTTCATCTGGCTGCGCAAGAGCCGCATTTCCAGCAGGCCATTGATCTCCTTGATCTCGGCATTGCTGCTTTCCAGCTGTGCGTTGAATTGCTCCAGCACGTTGGCATGCTTGCGTTTTTGGCGGTAGTTGCGGCGGAACAGCAAGGCCGAGATGATGGCCAACAGGGCCAGGACCACGCTCCCCAGGAGCAACCTGCCCCGGTTGTGCAGCCGTTCTTCTTGTGCGCTGTTCTCCAGCCTCAGCAGTGCATTGTCGCTCTCTTTGCGCTCGGTATCAAAAGTGGTGCGCAGGCGGGCAAGCTCCCGTTGGGTGTCCGCTCCTTGAAGGCTGTCCTTGAGCGCCCCGTAACGTTCATAGTGGGCCCGGGTAGCGCTGGCATTGCCCAGTGCGGCGGCCAGGCGCGCCAAGGCCAGTTCATATTCCATCACGAGTTGTGCAGCCCCCATGCCCCGGGCCAGTGCAAAGCCCCGGCCGAGGCTCGCTTGCGCGGAGGCCAATTGCCCCAGGATCGTCTCCGCAGTGCCGATGTTCTTGAGCACGTAGGCGCGGTCCACATCGCTGCCGATGGAATCATATTGCACCAGCGCGGTCCGGTAGTGGGCCAAAGCCTCAGCCGGGGACCTCTCCATGCGGAAGTCGCCGATGTTCTCCTCCACAAGGCCGGCCCCGGCATGGTCGCCGATGCGCCGGTACAGCACCGCGGCCTGTTCATAGAGCAGCATTACACGGGCCGTATCGCCTTGTTCGCGTGCCGTGTTGGCCATGGCCAACAGGCAGTTGGCCTGGTTGAACGGCCGTTGTAGGGCAAATTCCATGGCCAGGGAGTTGCCCAGGTACTCCATGGCCTTGGCATGGTCCTTCAGTTTCCGGCTGGTAACGCCCAGGGCGTACAGTTCGGCGGCCATGCTGGCACTGTCCTTGGCGAGCTCGCTTGCCTGGTAGGCTTCCTGGAAGCGGCGCAGGGCCATGGTTTCGTCCCCCTTTTTTTCTGCCAGCCAACCCAAGTTGGAGAGCACCACGGCGGTGTACTGCGGCTTGCCCGTTGCGTTGAAGATCACCAGGGCCTGGGCGAGCAACGAATCGGCCCGCCGGAACTGGCCTTGTTCCACGGCCAGCCAGCCCAGGTTGTTGTACGCATCGCCCAGGGCCTTGGGCTGCTTGATCCGCGTGGCGATCGCCATGGCCGCCTCACCAGCCTGCAGGGCCGAATCGGGCGCGGTGCGGCTCAGGTTGAAGCACAAGCGGGCCAATGCGTCGGCCCGTGCGGTGTCGTTGGTGGCGGCGGCCAGTTCTTGGCGGATCTGCGGCGCCAGGTCCGCATTTTGCCCACATAGCGTAAGGCTGGGGATGGCCCCAAGGAGCAGGGCGGCCAGCCTACCGGGTTTCGTGCCCATGGATGTGCGTGGTGGACCCCGTGAAAGTACACGGAATAGCGGCACGGGCAACAAGCAAAAGGCCCGGATTGCCCCGGGCCTTTTGGTCATATGAAACGGGCCTGGCCCGGGGAGTTCAGTTCAGCTGGCCCTCCAGTTTGCCTGCCAAGGTGGTCTTGGGCACGGCGCCCACGCTGCGGTCCACCACTTCACCGTTCTTCAGGAAGAGGATGGTTGGAATGCTGCGGATACCATATTTCATGGCGGTCTGCGGGTTGTTGTCCACGTTCACCTTGCCCACCACGGCCTTGCCTTCATAGTCCTTGGCCAATTCTTCTACCACAGGGCCCACCATGCGGCAGGGACCGCACCATTCCGCCCAAAAGTCCACCATTACGGGTTTGTCACTTTTCAGGGCCAGTTCCTCAAAGTTGCTGTCGGTCAGTTCCAATGCCATGGTCGTTGAGTTTTGAGCGCTTGGTTGCGCGTTGGTTTGCCGTTGTTTGCTGGTTTGAAGGTGCAATTTCCGAAGTAATCCGCTCTTGTCAATTACCCTACCGAACTCTTTTCCACTGTCAATTGGTCAGCTAAGGGTCCAATGTATCCCCGCCACGGCATCTAATCTGTCAGCCAGTTCGGTGGTGATGTTGACTTGTCGGGCCTTGCTGAGGACATCCACCTTGAAATGTTCCTGGTTGTCCACCAAGGAAATGAGCACCTGGCAATTGCCTTTGTGGTCGGCCAGTATGTTGGTGAGCTCATGGTTCAGTGCGTCGTCCACCCGAGCGGCATCCATTTGCAGCACCAGCTTGGTGATGTATTTCTCACGGGCATCGGAAAGCAGGTTGATGCTGGAGATCTTGAACTCGATCTGCCCTTCGTCGCGGCCCCAGGTGCGCTCCATGGCGCGGCCCTTCACCAGCAGCAGGGTGCCCGCTTCCAGGAAGATCTTGAACTTCATGTAATCCTCGCTGAAGAGCATGAAGTCGTGCTTGCCATGGTGGTCTTCCAAGGAAAAGCTGCCGAAGGCCTTGCCGCTGCGGGCGATGCGGTGTTCGGCCTTGGTGACGATGCCGGCCATGCAGAGTTCACGCCCTACCACGGATTTCAGGTCCTGCAATTGGGGAAGTTGGGCGTTGCAAAGGTGTTTGATCACCAGGCGGTGGTCGTCCAAAGGGTGGCCACTGAGGTAGAAGCCGATCACGTCCTTTTCATGGTGGAGCTTCTCCAGGGCGCTCCACGCTTCGGTCGCGGGCAGCGGGGGTTCGGGGATTATGGCGCCGGAATCGGCATCGCCGAACATGTTCACCTGGGCGCTGTCGGCGCTGTCCTGGCTTTGTTGGCCGTAGCGCACCAGGGTTTCCATGAAGGTGGGCTTGCCCTCACCCGGGCTGTGGAAGAAGTGGGCGCGGTGGGAGCGGGGCAGCCCGTCCAATGCACCGGCCAAGGCCAGGCTTTCCAGGGCTTTGCGGTTGGCGGCCCGCAGGTTCACGCGGCGCACCAGGTCGAAGACGTCCGAGAATGGCCCGGCTTCGCCGCGTTCCTGGGTGATGGCCTCCACGGCCGCCCCGCCGACGCCTTTCACCGCACCGAGTCCGAAGCGCACCTGGCCCTGCTTGTTCACGGAGAACTGCAGGCTGCTCTCATTTACATCGGGGCCCAGCACGGGGATGCCCATGCGGCGGCACTCCTCCATGAAGAAGGTGATCTTGTCAATGGTGCCTTGTGCGTGCGTGAGCACGCTGGCCATGTACTCGGCCGGGTAGTTGGCCTTGAGCCAGGCGGTCTGGTAGGCCACGAAGGCGTAACAGGTGCTGTGCGATTTATTGAAGGCGTACTGGGCAAAGGCCTCCCAATCGGTCCATACTTTCTCGCACACCTTGGCATCGAAGCCGCGCTCGCCGGTGCCGGCGAGGAACTTGCCTTTCATCTTGTCCAAGGTGGCGCGGTCCTTTTTCCCCATGGCCTTGCGCAGCACGTCGGCATCGCCCTTGGTGAAGCCGGCGAGCTTTTGGCTCAGGAGCATCACCTGCTCCTGGTATACGGTAACGCCATAGGTTTCCTGGAGCAGTTCCTCCATCTCCGGCAGGTCGTATACGATGGGCTCCAGGCCATGCTTGCGCTTGATGAAGGTGGGTATGTACTCCAGCGGCCCCGGGCGGTAGAGGGCGTTCATGGCGATGAGGTCGGCGAATTGGTCGGGCTTGAGCTCGCGCAGGTATTTCTGCATGCCCGTGCTTTCGAACTGGAAGGTGCCGTTGGTCTCGGCGCGCTGGTACAGGGCCAGGGTCTTGGGGTCGTCCAAGGGGATGTCGTCAATGTCGATGTCCACCCCGTGGTTGGCCTTGATCATGCGCAGGGCATCGCGGATGATGGTCAGGGTCTTCAGGCCCAGGAAGTCCATCTTGATCACGCCTGCATCTTCGATCACGCGCCCGTCGAACTGGGTGAGCAGCAGGTCTGAATCCTTGCTGGTGCACACGGGGATGATTCCGGTGAGGTCGGTGGGGGCAATGATGATGCCGGCGGCATGCACGCCCGTACCGCGCACGGAGCCTTCGAGCTTTTCGGCATCGCGCAGGATGTCGGCGGTGGGTTCGCCGCTTTCGAGGATTTCGCGCAGTTCCTTCACGGCGGCCAGTTCCTCACTGCTCAGGCCTTCCTGGTCCTTCACCCCGCCGTCGCCGTCCAGGGGGGCGCGCAGCAGGCGGCCCAAGTGGATGCCGGGGCGCTCGGGCACCAGCTTGGCCAAGCGGTCGGCCTCGGCCAAGGGGAGGTCCATCACCCGGGCCACGTCGCGGATGCTGCTTTTGGCGGCCATGCTGCCGTAGGTGACGATCTGGGCCACTTGGTTCTTGCCGTACTTCTCCACCACGTAGTCGATCACGCGTTGGCGCCCTTCATCGTCGAAGTCCGTGTCGATATCGGGCATGCTCTTGCGGTCCGGGTTGAGGAACCGTTCGAAGAGCAGGTCGTACTTCACGGGGTCGATGTTGGTGATGCCGATGCAGTAGGCCACGGCGCTGCCGGCGGCGCTGCCCCTTCCGGGGCCGATGAGCACGCCCATCTGGCGGCCGGCGTTGATGAAGTCCTGCACGATGAGGAAGTAGCCGGCGAAGCCCATCGTCCGGATGGTGAAGAGCTCGAAGTCCAGCCGTTCCTTCACCTTGGGGTCCAGTGAATCGATCCCGCCATCCCCGGCCAGCCAGCGCTTCACGGCGCCTTGGTAGGTGAGGTGGCGGAGGTATTGATCCTGGTCGGTGAAGCCCTCGGGCAGCTGGTAGTTGGGCAGCAGGATGTCCTTTTTGAGCTTGAGCGTTTCCACCTTGTCCACGATCAGGCCCGTGTTGTCCAGGGCTTCGGGCAGGTCGTGGAAGGCCCTGGCCATCTGGGCTTTGGTCTTGAAGAAGAACTGGTCGTTGGGGAAGCCGAAACGTTTGCCCTTGGTGGAGAGGTCCTCGTCGGTGGCGATGGGCGTGGCCTGCTTCTCGCCGGTGTTGATGCACAGCAGGATGTCGTGGGCGTTGCTGTCGTCCTGGTCGGTGTAATGGCTGTCGTTGCTGGCGATGATGGGCACGTTGTACTTGCTGGCCCATTGCACCAGTACGGCGTTCACTTGGTCCTGTTCGGGCAGGCCGTGGCGCTGTAGTTCCACATAGTAGTCCTCGCCGAAGAGGTCCAGCCACCATTTGAATTCCGCTTCGGCCTTGGCCAGGTCGGTGCCCGCTTGTAGGATGGCCTGCGGTACGCTGGCGCCCAGGCAGCAGGTGGTGGCGATCAGGCCATGGTGGTGTTGTTGGATCAGTTCCTTGTCGATGCGCGGGTACTTGCTGTAGTAGCCGTCGATGAAGCCCAGGCTGCAGAGCTTGCTGAGGTTCTTGTAGCCTTCGGCGTTCTTGGCCAGCATCAGCTGGTGGAAGCGCTTGTCTTTTTCCTCGCGGGTGAATTGTTTGCGCGTCCGGTCGGCCACCACATAGAATTCGCAGCCCACGATGGGCTTCACCTTCGGCGAGCCGTCGTCGTTCTTGTGCTTGCCGGCCTCGGCCACGAACTTGAAGGCGCCGAACATGTTGCCGTGGTCGGTGATGGCCACGGCGGGCTGGCCGTCGGCCGCGGCTTTCTTGAAGAGGG
>JAGPDT010000064.1:0-1466 GCA_018057455.1 Flavobacteriales bacterium
GTGGACAAGGTGTCCATCACCTATGGCGCCGGTTCGGAAGCCAAAGCCCTGCAATGGCTTTCTCCGGAACAAACGGCAGATAGGAAGTTCCCGTTCCTGTTCACCCAGGGCGAAGCCATCCTCACCCGCACGTGGATTCCCATCCAGGACAGCCCCGGCATCCGCATCACCTACAACGCACGCGTTGCGGTGCCCAAGGAGCTGATGGCCGTGATGAGCGCCACCAATCCGCAGGAGCGCAGCAGCGACGGATCGTACAGCTTCAGGATGGACCAGCCCATCCCGCCCTATCTGATCGCGTTGGCGGTGGGCGACATCAGCTTCAAGCCCACGGGCCCACGCACCGGTGTGTATGCCGAACGGAGCATGGTGGATACCGCCGCATGGGAACTGGCCGACATGGAGAAGATGGTGGAGGCGGCAGAGGCCTTGTACGGCCCGTACCGCTGGGGCCGCTATGATGTGATCATCCTGCCGCCCAGTTTCCCGTTCGGTGGCATGGAAAACCCTTGCCTCACCTTCGCCACACCCACCATCATCGCCGGCGACCGCTCGCTCACCGCATTGATCGCACACGAGCTCGCGCACAGCTGGAGCGGCAACCTGGTGACCAACGCCACCTGGGACGATTTCTGGCTGAACGAGGGCTTCACCGTCTATTTCGAGCACCGCATCACCGAAAAGCTTTACGGCAAGGACTACAACGACATGACCAGCCTGCTGGGCTATCAGGACCTGCTGGCGAACATGGCCGAGATCGACAGCGGTGCACATCCTCATGATACGGCGCTGCGCCTGCACTTGGAAGGCCGGAACCCCGATGATGGCATGACGGACGTGCCCTACGAAAAAGGCTACGCCATGCTGCGCGTGATCGAAAGCAAGGTGGGGCGGCCGAAGTTCGATGCCTTTCTGCGCCGCTACTTCGACCACTTCGCCTTCCATAGCATTTCAACAGACACGTTCAAGGTGTACATCAACAAGGAATTGCTGGTGCCGGAAAAAATCGCGATGAACCTGGATGACTGGATCGATAAGCCGGGCCTGCCGGCCAACGTGGTCATTCCCGTCTCCAACAAGTTCAATCTGGTGGATGCGGAAATTGCGCGGTGGAACCAAGGTACCCCTGCGATGGACTTGGCCACTGCGGGTTGGAGCACCTTCGAGTGGATGCACTTCCTGCGCCACCTGCCAACTGGCCAAACGGAGAAGCAGATGGATGCGTTGGATGCGGCTTTCCACTTCACCGCATCGGGCAACTCGGAGATCCTTGCCGCGTGGCTGGAGCAATGCGTGAAGAACGATCACGAGAAGGCCTATCCCAAGCTGGCGGAATTCCTCACCACGGTAGGCCGGAGGAAATTCCTGATGCCGCTGTACCAAGAGCTGGCCGCCACTCCCAAAGGCAAGCTGTTGGCGGAGAAGATCTATGCCAAGGCCCGGCCCAACTACCATTCGGTAGCGGT
>JAGPDT010000064.1:1566-18828 GCA_018057455.1 Flavobacteriales bacterium
AGGCCGGAGGAAATTCCTGATGCCGCTGTACCAAGAGCTGGCCGCCACTCCCAAAGGCAAGCTGTTGGCGGAGAAGATCTATGCCAAGGCCCGGCCCAACTACCATTCGGTAGCGGTACGCACGGTGGACCAGATGCTGGCCTGGAAGGTCGGGAAGCCGCCGGTTTCATTTTGATGCCATGAATGACGAAGCCCCCCGCAATGGCGGAGGGCTTCGGTTTGGCGGTTGAACTGCTATCAACGGGCAATGGCGATGCGCCGGGTATCGTCGAGCATTCCGTTGGAGATCAGTTTGATGAAATACTGGCCGTTGGGCAGGTGGCCGAGGTCGAGCGTGTGGCTTGCCCCTGCGTCCAGTTTTGTGCTCAGCACGTCGCGGCCGGTGAGGTCGAAGATGTGCAGGTCCAAGTTCGCTTCCCTGGTACCGTTGGCTTCCACCGTCACATAGCGGTCGGTCACCGTGGGGACCACGGAGAAGGAGTGGGCAGCGGCCACTTCGCTGATGGCCGTGGCGCAGGCCATGGCACTGATTCCGCTGTTGGCCGGGAACGCGTTCACATAGCTCTGCATGCTGCTGACGGGCCAGATGTCGTTCTGTTTCATCTTGTTGTCCGGCCCGATCAGGCAGTAGGTGGGGAAGGCCCCTACGCCGAAGTCGCTGGTGACCGCACCTCCACCACCCTCCATGCTGGCGGCAGGTGCGTGTGCGAAGGAGCCGCCATAGGCGATCTCATAGGCGATCACATCGGCATCATCGTCCATGCCTTGGTTGATGGAGAGCACCACAAGGTCCCCTCCGTTGCATCCATAGGTTTCGTGCAGCTCGCTGAAGTAGGGCTGCGTGGCTTGGCATGGCGGACAGGTGGTGAAGAAAAAGTCGAGCAGCACGTACTTGCCCTGGGCCGTGTAGGTGTACAGGTTGTGGGTCTGGCCTTGCGTATCGGTGACGGTGAAGTCCGCCACGGTGCTGCCATTGGGGTAGTTGCTGGCCTGTCCCGATGCCAAGTGCGCAGCGCACAGGAACAGGAGTCCGGGTATCAGTCTTTTCATCGGATTTGCTTTCTGAACTCTCAAGTATAGGCATTCGCATTGGTTAAGCGCAACAGTTCACAGGTGATTGATGGCTGCGGACCTATGGAGGGCCGGATGCCAGCAATGAGGCAAGCAGCCTTTTGTTCAGTTCATGTCCGCCGTGGAAGCGGTGTGCTTGATGCCGGACCTTGACCATGTTCAGCCGTGCGATCTGCTGTTGCAATTCCTGGTCGCTGGCATATTGATCGTGGGTGCCCAACACCAGATGAAGGTCCATGTTGTTCCATGGCTGCAAGTCCTCGGGCGCGGGTTCAGGCGGCAAGGCACCCGCCCAGAGCACCATCCGGTTGATGGTGGTACGGCCCTGCAGGCTCCACCGGCATGCCGTGGCCACGCCTTGCGAAAAGCCCAGCACATGCAAGGGCACAGGGCCAGTGATGCGGCGCAGCTCCTCCACCAACGAGTCCAAATAGCTGATCTGGTCCGCAATCTCATGATCGCGGTCCTCGCGCGTCATCCAGGCGGCCCCCACACGGCTGTGTGCCTCGTCAGTATAGAAACGTGAAAGTCCTTCCGGCGCAACGATCAGCAGTCCCGCATCCAAGCCCTCGAACTTGCGCAGGAAATAGCGGGCTAGCTGGCCGTAGCCGTGCAGCACGATCCAGATGGCACGGGCCGTACCGCCATCCCCCACCGTGTGGTAGCGGGCGGTGCGGGGAACGTTGATGTGGTGTTCTTCCAAGTAGAAACTGTATGGGCCGGTAATTTACTGGTCCATACAGGTTCCTGCAGTTGGAATTTCAGCAGACCTCAATCCTTCCGGTCGGCACGCTTCAATTGGTACGTGACTCCTTCGGTCCTCAGCGTGGCATCAGCGTCGGGGCCGAGTTCCATGGTGAGATCACTTGTAGGGGGCCTTCAACCGGTGGGCTTCCCCATCCTTCCCGCTCATCACATAGCTCACCGTATCCAGGTCCTTCGCGGCCGACCTCAACACCATACTACGGTCGTTGATCAAGGCCCTGCCCGGTATCAGGCTGTCGCCTGTGCCCGCCATGGCCAGAAGCGCCGTTGCGTCAAGCCCGACCGTGTCTTTTTGGAAATGCGGGAACTACGGAACCTTGTGCATGATCTTCCATTCACCTGCAATGGCACCCGTTTCCGGTTCCAATTGCTTTCCGGAAGCCGCAATCAGTATGACACTCCAGCGCTGACCAGAAGCGCGTTGATAATGATAGCTGCAAAGAATGGGGTCAAGAATTAGATCCGCCCATCATTTCACTCCTTGATGCATGTACATTCAATTCCGCTCATGTCACAGCAGGCATAATAGCCAGAGCCGCAGGTGACCGTGCAAGAATAGGTCTGTCCATGCGTGGAACAACTGGTGGATCCGGGGCCTCCGGAATGACAGTCCCTACTGGGAGTCTTTCCTGGACCTCCACCTCCATCGGTCCGTTCACTGCCGGGTCGGCTCAACCGGGCACTGTTTATCGCACGAAAGGCATCATCCTCGGATGAATTTTTCAATAGGCCCATATTGAATCCAACTGGATCGGTGAGCCTGGAAATCCCATTCACATGGTAAAGGGCCTCTCCTTTCATGCCGGTGGGGTCGTTCCGGGTGGAGAACCGGGCAAGGGGTACACCCCCGCCGATCAGCACCAAGTCGCGGCCATCGTTCTGCAGTTCGTAACGATCTATCGGTCTCTGAAAGTTGACCTCCGGTGCTTGCATATCCACCCAGTCAAGGATGACGATGGCACTGGTTGAATCCGTTGATGGGCTGAGTACCAGTTGATGTGTGCCAATGGCTTGTAGGCCATACGTTGGCCCACCATTGGGATCCGCTGCAATTCCATTGGCCAATGCGGAGGTTTCCTTGGTGCAGGATGTGATGACAAAGAGCAATGGAAGACAAATGATCGGGGTCCACCGAAACGCCATGCATTGGTGCCTATATGGTTCAGGTTGTCTCATCAGATCAGGATTTATGTTCACTTACTCTCTCTGAGCTTTTCGGCCACCGACCACGGTTTGGTGTCAACAACTCATACCCGCCCCCTTGTTCGGTCTTCTCACGAAGAGCCTGCGAGGTGTTGGCAACAGCAGGTTTCAAACTATAGGACGAACATCCGATGCTATCTTCGTCCATCAAAGGACATTTCCCGACCATCATCGTCGCCCGAGCGGCCATTTTGGGATGAGCAAATACACAGAGAAGATCAAGGCGTTGCGCAAGCTGAGCCAGCTCACCCAGCAGGAGATGGCCAATAAGCTGGGGTTCCACGATGTACGGGAGTATGGACGGATCGAGCAAGGGGAGAAGCGCTTGACCATCGACCTGATGGACCACGTGGCACAAATCTTCGATATGACCCTGGTCGAGTTGTTGAACTTTGATAAAGAGGTGGCCCTCCATGGGCACGGCACGGAGGAACCCGGGACCGGGACCAAAGGGGAACTGGTCCAAGAACTCCGGGCGCGCATCGCGCATTTGGAAGATGAGGTGGCGTTTCTGCGGGAGGAATTGAGGCGGAGATAGCCCGGCTACTCTTCATTTCATTCCTCATGCGCTGGCTTGTTCAATAGGCCAGCAACTCGCTCAACTTCACACCCACCTTGTCCGCATTCGGGATCATCTCGGCCTCCAGCGTGCTGTTCAGCGGGATGGCGGGCATGTCCGCCGAGCCGATGAAGCGCACCGGCGCATCCAACTGCTCAAAGCACTCGGCGTTCACCCGCCCGGCCACGGCCTGTGCGAAGGAGTTCGTGATGCTTTCCTCGGTGACCACAAGGCAGCGCCCGTGGCTGCGCACGGCCTCCATCACGGCCTCTTCATCCCAAGGCACCAGCGTGCGCAGGTCGATGATGGTGACGCGGCCGGGGAATTGTTTGGCGGCGGTCTTCGACCAGTACACGCCCATGCCGTAGGTCACGATCACCGCTGCGGCGCCGTGTTCCACCTGCTTCGGATCGGCATGCAACACCGTTCGCGCTTTGCCGAAGGGGATGATGTAGTCCGCGGCCGGTTCAATGGTGCGGGCTTCCTCCGTGCCGGGGGTCTTGCTCCAGTAGAGGCCCTTGTGCTCCAGCATCACCACGGGGTTCGGGTCGTGGTAGGCGGCCTTCATCAGGCCCTTGAGGTCGGCACCGTTGCTGGGGTAGGCCACCTTGATGCCCTTGATGTTGCAGAGCACGCTTTCCACGCTGCTGCTGTGGTAGGGGCCGCCGCTGCCGTACGCACCGATGGGCACGCGCACCACGGCGCTCACCGGCCATTTGCCGTTGCTGAGGTAGCAGCTGCGCGCCACCTCGGTGAACAGCTGGTTGAGGCCCGGCCAGATGTAGTCGGCGAATTGCACTTCCACGATGGGCTTTAGGCCTGCGGCGCTCATGCCCACGGTGCTGCCGATGATGAACGCCTCTTGGATGGGCGTGTTGAACACGCGGTGGTCGCCGAAATCGCGGCCCAGGGTGGCGGCCTCGCGGAACACGCCGCCGAGCCGCGCGCCCACGTCCTGTCCGTACAGCAGGCACTTTGGATCTTCCTGCATCAGCTCGCGTATGGCGAAGAGGGCACAGTCCACCATAAGCGTTTGCTCTTTGTCCTTGGGGGCGCGCTCGCCTTGTTCCTCCGTTACAGGAGTAGGTGCGAAGGCGTGTGTGTACAGGTCTTCCGGCCGCGGGTCCTCGGCTTGGCGGGCTTCCTCGAAGTCGGCTTTCACCAAGGCGATGGCCTTTTTCTCCAGCTCCTTCAAGCCTTGGTGCTGGATGCCGAAGTCCAGCAGCTGTTGGAAGAAGCGTGGCTGTGGATCGCGCTTGCGGTGCTCGGCCAGGTTTTCCGCGCTGCGGTAGAAATCCATGCGCACACCGCTGGTATGGTGGTTCAGCAAGGGCACCTTGGCGTGGACGAGGAAAGGGCGGCGTTCCTTGCGCACGGTGGCGATCACCTCGTGCAAGGTGTTGTAGCAGAGGGGGAAGTCCGTGCCGTCGATGGTGCGCACGTCGAGCCCCTTGAAGCCGCGGGCGTAGTGCGTGGCATCGTTGGCACGGATCTCGTCCGCCGTGGCGCTGATGTCCCACTCGTTGTCCTGCACCAAAAAGATGATGGGCAGTTGTTTCAGGGCGGCCATGTGCAGCGCTTCACTCACCTCGCCCTCGGTCATGGCGGCATCGCCGATGGAGCAGACCACCACGGACTTGTCCGCACCGTGATCTTCCGCTATGCCCATGATCTCCTTGTACTGCACGCCCAGCGCCACGCCCGTGGTGGGGATGGCCTGCATGCCGGTGGCGCTGCTCTGGTGCGGGATCTTCGGCAGGTCATCGCGCCGCAGGCTGGGGTGGCAGTAGTAGGAGCGCCCGCCGCTGAAAGGGTCTTCGCGCTTGGCCATCAGTTGCAGCATCAGCTCATAGGGCCGGAGGCCTATGCCCAACAGGATGCTGTCGTCGCGGTAATAGGGCGAAACGAAATCCTGCGGCTTCAATTGAAGGCCCAAGGCGAGTTGGATCGCCTCGTGGCCGCGGCTGGTGGCGTGTACGTACTTGCTGGTGAACTTGAAGTTTTCCTCATAGAGGTCCGTCATCGCCTTGGCGGTACACATCAGCTCCCAGGCTTTCAGAAGCGTTTCCTGGTTGAGGCCTGTGGCCGGGATGTTCGTACGGGTGGAGGTGGCTGGCATGTGTTGCTGTGGGAGCGGACCAAATTACGGACGAAGGGGCGGAGCGGCTGACGTCGATCCACCGGGGCATCGCAACTTTGCATCCGGACGAACCGCAACTGAAATGACGCGCAACGCACACGAACTGGACCACCGCATCATGGGAGACGACATCCAATGCGTGGAGATCGCCTTGGACCCGCAGGAAACCGTAGTGGCCGAGGCTGGTGCCATGATGATGCTGGACGACGGCATTGTGATGGAGACCATCTTCGGCGACGGGCGGGGGCAGTCGCAGGGCTTCATGGACAAGATGTTCAGTGCGGGCAAGCGCGTGCTCACGGGCGAAAGCCTGTTCATGACCACCTATACCAACCGCACCACCGGGCGGCGTACGGCGTGGTTCGCCTCCAACATGCCGGGGAAGATCCTGGCGCTGGACTTGCGTGAATACAACGGCAAGCTCATTGTGCAGAAGAACTCGTTCCTCTGCGCGGCCAAGGGCGTGAACATCGGCATCGCCTTCAACAAGCGCATCGGCACGGGCCTCTTCGGCGGTGAAGGCTTCATCATGCAAAGCTTGGAGGGCGATGGCATGGTGTACGTGAACGCCGGCGGAACGTTGATCCAGCGCGACCTGCAGCCCGGCGAAGTGCTGCGCGTGGACACCGGCTGCCTCATGGGCATGACCGCCGGCGTGGACTACGACATCCAGTTCGTGGGCGGGATCAAGAACACCTTGTTCGGCGGCGAAGGCCTGTTCTTCGCCACGCTGCGCGGCCCAGGCCATGTGTGGATCCAATCGCTGCCTTTCAGCCGCCTGGCGGACAACATCCTTGCTTCGGCACCGGCCCACGGCGGCAAGAGCCAAGGTGAGGGCAGCATTTTGGGCGGCATCGGCCGGATGATCGACGGGCGGTAGTTTGTGGGGACTGCAGCAACCCGTAACCTGCCAACTCATTACCTGCAGCCGGTGTGGGATGCGTGAAGGAGGATAAGGAAGTGAAGGAGGAAAGGGAAGTGAAGGAGGAAAGGCTCACCCCTCACGCTTCTCGCCGCCATCCAGCGCAAGAAGAAAACTCTGCACCGCCCACATCACCACGCTGAAGGCCAGCGCCCACCAGAAGCCTGCCACCGTAAAGCCGGGCACGATCTCGGCTGCCAGCATTACCATGGCCGCGTTGATCACCAGCACGAAGAGGCCTAACGTGAGAATGGTGACCGGCAGGGTGAGCAGCAGCAGGATCGGCCGCAACACCGCGTTCAGCACGCCCAGCACAATGGCCACCAACAGGCCGGTCTTGAAATCCGGCGCGTGAACGCCCGAGAGCAGCAGGTCGGCAACCAGCACTGCGATGGTGGAGAGCAGGATGCGGATGAGGAGCTTCATGCGGGGCGTGAAAGTACGGAGGAGGCGGAGGTGAAGACACAAGGATCAAGACACAAGCCTGAAGCCTCACGCGTCCCGGAACTTGTCCATTTCGCGGCGCTCGCGCTTGGTGGGGCGGCCTGCACCGTGCTCGCGGCCTTCGGCGCTCACCTTTCTTGCGATCTCCTGTTTCTCCAAGTCTTCCCATGGTGTAACGTCCTTGATCAACTCGGGCACCAGCTTGGCGCCTACGCGGGAGGCGGGGAGTTGCAGCACTTCATAGCGCCGCCAGATCGGTGCTTGGCGAACGGCAATGTGATCGCCTTCCTTTACTTCAGCGCTGGCTTTCGCGTCGCGGCCATTGAGGTACACATGGCCGCGCTTGCATGCGTCAACCGCCGCTGAGCGCGTCTTGCACAGGCGCACGCACCAGAGGAGTTTGTCGAGGCGCATGGCACGAAGTTGCACATCGGGGCACTTACCGCAATCCCCAGGTACGGATCAACCACGTTCCACGCCCGTACGATCACGCACCTTCGGTGACCATCCGTGGTTCAAAAAAGAAAAAGGAGGTCTTTCGACCTCCCTTCCTCAGTGACCCCGGGAGGATTCGAACCTCCAACCAACAGAACCGGAATCTGTCATTCTATCCAATTGAACTACGGGGCCATCTCCAAGGGAGCCCGCCGGAACGGGGGCGCGAAGATACAGCAGCGGCAGCGATGCCTGATGTTGTGGAGCAGCCAAGGCCGAAGGGAAGGTGGAGGCCAGCTTGAACGTCCAGGCAGGCCGGCTGTTCCCGGTCCGGGGTCTCCCGCGCATGTTCCGTTTGTGCAACGGCGTTCTCCACCATTGCACTATCCGCCGTACCTTTGCCCGCTTTTTCCAAAAGCCCCCAAGCCCAACCCCATGACGGAACTGCGCAACATCGCCATCATCGCCCACGTGGACCACGGAAAGACCACGCTGGTGGACAAGATCCTGCACCAGTGCCAGCTGTTCCGGGTGAACGAGGAGGTGAAGGACCTGCTGCTGGACAACAACGACCTGGAGCGCGAACGCGGCATCACCATCCTGAGCAAGAACGTGAGCGTGCGGTACAAGGACGTGAAGATCAACGTGATCGACACCCCCGGCCACAGCGACTTCGGCGGGGAGGTGGAACGCGTGCTGAACATGGCCGACGGCGTGATCCTGCTGGTGGACGCCTTTGAAGGACCGATGCCCCAAACGCGCTTTGTACTGGGCAAGGCCATTGAAATGGGCCTCAAGCCCGTGGTGGTGATCAACAAGGTGGACAAGCCCAACTGCACGCCCGAAGAGGTGCACGAGGCCGTGTTCGACCTCATGTTCGCCTTGGGCGCCACCGAGGACCAGCTGGATTTCCCCGTGGTGTACGGCAGTGGCAAAGGGGGATGGATGGGAGCCGATTGGAAGACCCCCACCACCGATATCAGCTACCTGCTGGACGTGATCCTCGACAAGATCCCCGCCCCCAAACAAGTGGACGGTACCTTGCAGATGCGCATCACCAGCTTGGACTACAGCAGCTTCCAGGGGCGTATAGCCGTGGGGCGCATATCGCGCGGCACCGTCAAGCCCGGCCAACAAGTGGCCCTGGTGAAGAACGACGGCAACATGGCCAAAGGCCAGGTGAAGGAACTGATGGTCTTCGAGGGCCTGGGCAAGATGAAGGTGAAGGACCCGGTGGGCTGCGGCGAGATCGTGGCCATCATGGGCCTTGAGAGCTTTGACATCGGCGACACCGTGGCCGATGCGGAGAATCCCGAGGGCCTGCCCAAGTTCAAGGTGGACGAGCCCACCATGAGCATGCTCTTCACCATCAACAATTCGCCCTTCTTCGGCCGCGAGGGCCAGTTCGTCACCAGCCGCCACGTACGCGACCGCCTCTTCAAGGAAATTGAAAAGAACCTGGCCATGCGCCTGCAGGAAACCGACAGCCCGGACCGCCTGCTGGTCTTCGGCCGCGGCATCCTTCACTTGAGCATCCTGGTGGAGACCATGCGCCGCGAAGGCTACGAGTTCCAGTTGGGCCAGCCCCAGGTGCTGTACAAGGAGGTCGACGGACAGCGCCACGAGCCGATCGAGCACCTCACCGTGCAAGTGCCCGAGCCGTTCAGCAGCCGCGTGATCGACCACGTGACGCGCCGCAAGGGCGAGATCGCCAACATCGAACAGAAGAGCGACCGTACCGTGCTGGAGTTCAACATCCCGGCGCGCGGAATCATCGGCCTGCGCAACACGCTGCTCACCGCCACCGAGGGCGAGGCCATCATCGCACACCGCTTCAAGGGTTACGAGCCGTTCAAGGGTGCCATCCAGGCACCGCGCCCGGGTTGCATCGTCAGCGCCGAGACCGGCACTGTCATCGCCTACGCCATCGATAAGCTGCAGGACCGCGGCAAGTTCTTCATCGAACCCGGCGAGGAGGTCTATGCCGGCCAGGTGATCGGCGAAAGCCCCAAACCCGGCGAGGAGCTGGCGGTGAACGTGATCCGTGTGAAGAAGCTCACCAACATGCGCGCCAGCGGCAGCGACGACAAGACCAACATCGCCCCGGCGGTGAAGTTCAGCCTGGAGGAGTGCATGGAGTACATCGCGGGCGACGAGTACCTGGAGGTGACGCCCAAGAGCCTGCGCATCCGCAAGGTGCTCCTGGACGAGAACGAGCGGAAGAAGGCCTCCAAGAAGCTGCAGGAAGCCTGAGGCTTCCAGGGCACCGTTAAAGGCCCATCAGCCCCAAGGTGCCGCGCAGGGGCTTCAGCCGCAGGTCGAAGCGTTTGGCCAGGTTGAGCCGGATGTTGCCCACGCTCCAGGAGAAGCTGCTGCGCTCATCCAGCAGGTAGCCTATGTTCTCCTGGTTGAAGGAGAGGCCCACGAAGTAGCGTGCGCTGTTGTACCCGGCCCCGGCGCGGAATTGGCCATGCCAGCCCAGACCGCCGCCACTCTTCAGGAGCTGGGCTCCATCGGATGATTCCGTGGTGGCACGTTGCAGGCTGATGCCACCGCCCATCACCCCCGAACCGGTGAGGAAGAAGTGCTCGCGCAGCACCAACGTGTAGGCATAGCCTACCGTGGGGCCCAGGTCCACGAAGCCGCCGCGGCGCAGTTGCAGGCCATCGCTGTACAAGGGCGTCAGGCGGTCGGGCACAATGGAGGAATCCGCGTTCATGCGGAAGTAGGTGAAATAGCCGCCCACCAGCAAGGATCCCTGGCTGCGCCGTTGCCATGCGTCCTGGTTGAAGGCCGCACGGTAGCTGAAGCGGTCGTTGTTGTGGATGTACACCGTGCTGGCGCCGAGGTTGAACTGCACAAGGTCCGGCCGGGTGGGATAGGCCGTGGCCTGCACCCAGCCCAGTTCCGGCAAGGTGTGGGAGCTGAGGTAGTACCCTTGGAATCGCTGCAGGAAGAAGTTGGTGGCCCAGTGCTTGGTGTGGATGTTGGCCTGGGCGTCCAGGTAGCGCGTCTCTCCGCGTTTGTCCTCGTCCTGGTTCAATCCGGGGATGCCGACGCCGATGTTGAGCGTGAGCGCCCGGTAGCTGGCGCCCAGCCCGAAGTTGATCTTGCTGTTGGGCCGGTACACCAGGTCCTTCACCGCTCCCGGGCCGTTCAGCTCCAACAGATTGTACTTGGTGCTGATGTAGAAGCGCGTGGTGAGCAACCGTGAATAGTCCCGGACAAACGCGGTATCGAAGCCGTTGCGGCCGGCTTGCGTTTGCGCGTGCAGCACCGACGGCCATAGGATGGGGAAGAACAAGGCCAGTAGCCGGCGGGTGCTCAGGTGCCGCTCGATCAACATGGGCGCAAAGGTCGCCCTGCCGGGCGCAAGGTCCGTTCAAAGCGGGCCGGACGCATGCACGGGCAACGGCCGGCTTGCTCCACCGGTGCAATTGAACCTGGATCGCCCACCGGTGTACGGCTGCAACGAACCCTATTTGCACCTCACCATGAAAACATTCCTGTTCAGCGCCATGGCCGCTACAGTGGCCGGTACCCTTGGGCTTTCCGCATTGATCGGTCCTGGCCAAGGCCAGCCGGGCGAAACCACCGGCTGTGTGTTCAAGACCGTGTATGAGGCCGAAGGGCTCGATTCGACCTTCCTGCTGAAAACACCGGCCGAAGTGCAGGCCTCGGAGGATCGTGCCTATGCCTGGCTGTTGCGGGCACAGAACAACGATGGCGGCTTTGCCGCCGGCAACCATGCGCGGCAGGAAGTGATGGACCCGCACGCCTCGCCCAGTGATCCGGCCACTACCGCCATGGTGGGCATGGCCATGCTGCGCGCCGGGAGCACCCCCGATGCGGGGCGCTTCGCCAACGTGCTGGCGCGGACCACGGAGTTCTTGCTGAAGGCCGTGGAAACCGCACCGCTGCAAGCCCTGAACATCACCCCGCTCACCGGCACGCAGATCCAAGTGAAGCTCGGGCAGAACATCGATGTGGCGCTCACCGCGCAGTACCTCAGCAACCTCCTGGGGCGCCTTCCCTGCAACGACCCGCGCCACACCCGCTGGATGAACGCCCTGAATGCCTGCACGGCCAGGATCCAACGCGCACAAACCGCCAATGGCAGCGTGCAGGGCAGCGGCTGGGCGGGCGTGCTGCAATCCAGCTTTGCCGCCAATGCCCTGGAGAGTGCCGAGCACGTGGGTGCCCAAGTGGACACCGCGGCCTTGGCAAAGGCAAGGCATTTCCAGAAGGACAACTTCGATGCGAACACCGGCACGGTGGCCACCGACGCTGCCGCCGGCATCACCCTCTATGCCGTGAGCGGCAGCACCCGCAGCAGCGCCAAGGAGGCGCGCCGCGCAGAGGAGGTGATGGCCCGGGCCAAGCGTGAAGGCCGTGTGGAAAGCGATGCCCCGGTGAGCCCGGCGGCGTTGCAGGAAGCGGGCATGAGCCGCGAGGAGGCCGAACGCACCAGCACCGCCTACCAAGTGTACAGCGCCGCCAAGGTCCGTGCGCAATCCAATGAAGTGGTCAGCGGATTCGGAAACAACGGAGGCGAGGAGTTCCTCAGCTTCCTTCAAACGGGCGAATCGCTCATCATCAACAAGGACCAAAGCTGGCGCAACTGGTACGGCGCCACCACCGCGCGCTTGGTGGGCATCCAGAACAGCGATGGCAGCTGGAACGGCCACCACTGCATCACCAGCCCGGTGTTCTGCACGGCCACGGCCTTGCTCATCCTCAGCGTGAACAACGACATTGAAGCCTTGGTGGCGCAAGGTGCCACCGCCGGGAAATAGGGCGGCCGGTGCAGGGGCGGGCGTGCACGGACGGGAACGACCGGGGTACGCCCGCCCGTCCTTTGAGGCCAGTTTGCAGCCGTTGCCGGGGGCGGCTAGCCTATCCATGGAAGGTGGAACGGCCGTGGGAATGGTGTTGGGGGGCGTATCATGGACGCGATCTTTGCCCCCTTAGCCCATGCTGTTCCTGCGCATGCTCCTGCTGTGGCCCTTGGGCCTCATCGCCCTGTTGATCGCAGCCATCGTGGCCTATTTCGCCTTTGCACCGCGCATCGGCAGCAATCCCAAGGGCGAACGCCTCAAGCGTGTCCAGGCATCGCCCAACTACAGGGATGGCAAATTCCAGAATGTAGTGGAGACCAGCATGGACCTCCCGCCGGGGAAGATGCTCGGGGTGATGTGGCAGTTCATCAAAGGTGGAGAAGGGCGTGAGCCCAAGGACACGCTGCCCACGGCGGACTTCGACCGGGCGGCATGGGAGGCCGTGCCTGACAGCGCCTACGCCGTGGCCTGGTTCGGCCATTCCTCGCTGTTGGTCAAACTGGGCGGTACCACTTTTCTGATCGATCCCGTCTTCGGCGAACGGGCCTCCACCTTCTCCTTCGCGGGGCCCAAACGCTTCAACTACCGGCAGCACATGCGCGTGGACCTGCTGCCAACGGTGGACGTGGTGCTGCTCTCGCACGACCACTATGACCACCTGGACCGGGAAACGATCCTGTTGTTGAAGGACAAGCGCTTCATTGCGCCGCTCGGCGTGGGTGCACATTTGGAGGCTTGGGGTGTTGCCGCATCGGCCATCACCGAGAAGGATTGGTGGGAGGGGGTGCAGGCCGGCCCTGTCTTGTTGACCCTGGCTCCGGCGCGCCATTTCTCGGGCCGCGGACTGAACAACCGCGCCAGTACGCTCTGGGGGTCGTGGGTGATGCAGGCCGGTGGACGGAAGATCTTCTTCGGTGCTGATTCGGGCTATTCGCCCACGTTCAAGGAAATCGGCGACCGGTTCGGGCCGTTCGACCTGGCCCTGTTGGAGTGCGGGGCCTACCACGAACTATGGCACGGCATCCACATGATGCCCGAAGAGGCGGTACAGGCTGCGGTGGACATACAGGCGCGCGTGCTGATGCCCATCCACTGGGGCAAGTTCAGCTTGGCCATGCACCCGTGGAAGGAACCGGTTGAACGTCTCTCAGCCAAAGCACAGGAGCTGGACATGCCGCTGCTCACCCCACGGATCGGGGCCATTGTGGCCAACGCGGACCCGCGCAGTTCGGAGACCTGGTGGGCCGGGTTGGACTGAGGCCCCGGCAGGCCACCGGTGTGCACAACAAAGCCCCCGTTCCCGGAGGCTTTGCCGTACCAAACAACAAACCTAACGAAGCACTACCAAGGGCTTCACGGCCATCGTATGGCCGGCGGCGTCCCGGACAGCCACGCTGTACCGGCCCACCGTCAGATCGGAAATGTCAAAGAGGCCGTCAGCAGCTGGTCCCATGTCCAGCACGATACGGCCGGTGGCGTCCAACACCTGCACGGTGCGGCCCTGTCCAATGCCGGTGATGTGCACTTCGTGCACGGCCGGGTTCGGGAAGACCGCCAGGGATGCCGCATGGGCCGATTCCTCCACACCGGTGGTGGGCAGCACGATGAGCCGGCCTTTCATGCCAAGCCCGGCATGGGGGATGCACACATAATAGTAGGTGCCGGGCACGTCGAGGCTGAAGGTATTCTCCCCGGCGCCGAAATTGAATCCGCCGTTGGAGGTATTGCCATTGGCATTCCACGTGGATTCGTCCACCTGCGTGCAGGTGTGGTTACCGGTCAACACCAAATGGATGTTGTCACCGGCGTCCATGGTGATCAGGTTCGGGCTGAAAGTGGTTCCCACATTGGTGAGCTCGTGGGTGGTTTGGGCTTTTGCCGCCCAAGCAAGGGCGAGCAGAGCGAGCAAGGGTAGGGTTCGGCGCATGGAATGGGTTTGGTTGTTTGATGCGGAACGGGGTATTGACGTTACACCCACGTCCATCCGTCGTCCGTACCGTGAAAAATACTTGATGACCGCGGTTCCGCTGCTTCAGGCCATCGGGCGCGGGAACGCGTTTCCGCCCAGGCCCCTGGTCCCGGACCCGAAACCGGGGATCAGAGCCGGTCCACCTGCTCGGCCGCGCGGCGACGGGGATCCGTGGGCATGGTGCCGAAGATGTAGTCCCAGAAGGGGCTGCTCACGCCGAATGCGCCGTCATCGCCCACGTAGTGGTGCAGGTTGTGGTGTTTCCAGATGGCGCCCAGGAAGTTCTTCGGTTGTTTGAAGATGTGCACCGCATAGTGTGCCAGCAGGTACGTGCTGTACCCGAAGAGGAAGCCACCGCCAAAGGCATAGCCATGGGGACCGATGGTGAGGCGGAACAGGGCGATGAAGAGTGTGGCCAGCACCAGGCTTACCACCGGTGGCATCGCCAAGCGCTGTTTGTCGCGCGGGTGCTCGTGGTGGATGCCGTGGATCACATATTGGAACCGCCGACGCCCCGGCGTCGCGGCAGGGATGTGGTACAAGAAACGGTGCATCAGGTATTCCACCAGCGTGAACAGCACCATGCCGCCCAGAAAGTAGGTGACCGACGTGCGCCAGGAAATACCGAGCCGGGCCATGGAATACCAAAGGGTGATGGCCCCTACCGACCAGAATAAGGTCAATGGGATGGAAATGTGTGTCTTGGTCAAGGCTTCCAGCACCGGATTCTTGAAGATGCGTCCGGCGCCGGGTTGTGGTTTGGTTTGCAGTGCCATGGCACGTGCGAAGATAGGCATTCAACGCTGGTGCCCGGGCACACCGATCACCGCGGAACCCGTGCAGGGGCCCTGATTCGAAGTGGATGGACAAGGGATGGGGCAGGCCGGGGCTTTCGGTACCCAAGTGCCCTGTGGGCGCGGCATCCGTTCAGGTTCCAATCACGGATCCACGTGGTTTCACACGGTCGGGTCGTTCATCGGGGCCATAGGCGAACGTCTTTTTTCTGAATGCACGCCCCGGGTGCATCCGTGGTGCCGGCCCATGAAGGGGTGCGCCATGCGCACGGTCCGGACCCTTGGCCCTGCGGTTTTGGCCGAGCTAGGCCGCAGTGGAGCGCCCCCGATTACATTTGCGGCCCCTGGCCGGGGAATTGACATCCGGGGCGTTTAGCTCAGTTGGTTCAGAGCACTACCTTGACAGGGTAGGGGTCACTGGTTCGAATCCAGTAACGCCCACATTCATCCCCCTGCACGGCGCACCGCAGGAAATGTTTGCGGTTCCGTAGTTTTCGGCATAGGCTTTGTAAGCGGGCCGGTCCATCAACCCAGAACCAACATGAACGTGATCAAGAACACTTTGCTGCTGGCCGTGTTGCTGCTTGCGGCCACCACGGCGCAGGCCCAGGAAGACAAGGCCGAGCGGGATGCCGCGGCTGCCGCCATGCAGGCCAAGACGGCTTCGGACACCACCGGGAAGCTATGGACCAGCGGGGGCACTTTCCAGTTGAACATGAGCCAGGTGAGCCTCACCAACTGGTCCGCCGGTGGATTCAGCTCGGTGAGCGGCATCGCCCAGTTCAACGGTTTCGCCAACCGCAAGAAAGGCCGCCACGCCTGGGACAACTCCGTGGCCTTGGCATACGGACTGCTGGCACAGGACAAGCAGGACGCGGTGAAGACCGACGACCGCATCGAGCTCAATACCAAATATGGCTACGAACTCAACAAGGCTTGGTACATGGCCACGTTGGCCCAGTTCAAGACCCAATTCACCGAAGGCAAGGACGCCGCCAGTGGTGCCAAGATCTCCGACCTCATGGCCCCGGGCTACCTCATCGTTGGTCTGGGTGCCGATTACAAGCCCAGCGCAAACTTCTCCGCGTTCCTGTCGCCGGCCACGGCCAAGTTCACCTTCGTGGGCGACCAGAACCTGGCCGATGCCGGTGCATTTGGCGTAGACCCCGCCACCTACGACGCGCAAGGCGCCAAACTCACCAGCGGCGCCAACAGCCTCTTCGAGTTCGGGGGATATGTGAAGATGATGTACACCCGGGACTTGGCCACGAACATCAATTTCCTCACGCGGGCCGACTTCTTCAGCAATTACCTGCGCGATCCCCAGAATGTCGACGTGAACTGGGAAACGTTGTTCACCTTCAAAGTGAACTCCTGGTTCGCCGCCACCTTGAGCACCATGCTCATCTATGACCACGACACGCAGATCATGAAGACCTGGGAGAACACCGACCTGCTTTACGTGGGCAAGGGCACCCAGTTCAAGGAAACCATCGGCTTGGGGGTGATCCTCAAGCTCTGACACGGGATCTGAATCGTTGAAGGGCCGTCTCACCTGCGAGGCGGCCCTTCTTCATGGAGCAGGTCTTGTCTGAGGCCGTGTTGCAGCGGGGCTCCGGGCCACGAGGCCCGGAGGGGCATCAATCCAACGGAATCTCTATGCTCACGGTGGTGCCGTTGCGGAGGGATGAATCGATCAGGAGCTTGCCCCCGAAGGCGTCGGCCCGTGCGCGCACATTGCCCAAGCCCATGCCGGAGGTGGGTTGTTCGGGGTCGAAGCCTTTGCCATTGTCGCTGACGATGATGCTGAGGCGTTCCGGGGTACGGGTGAGGGCCATGCTCAGTTCGGTGGGCCGCGCGTGTTTGAGGGCGTTGGCCACCAGCTCTTGCACCATGTGGTACGCGGCGATCTCCAGGCGTCGGTCCAAGCGCCGTTCCAGGCCGTAGAGGTTCAGTTCCACGTCCAGGCGGCCTTCCACCATCACATTCTTGCGCAGGCCTTGCAAAGCCGCCGCCAGGCCGAATTCCTCCAAGGCCCCGCTGATCATGTCGTGGGAAATGTTGCGCACCTCCTGCACTGCGTCGTCCAGGAGGGAATAGACTTTGGCATAGGCACTCTTTT
>JAGPDT010000012.1 GCA_018057455.1 Flavobacteriales bacterium
GGAATGGTTTGGCACCTCGATGTCGGTTCGTCACATCCTGGGGCTGGAGAAGGTCCCAAGGGTTCGGCTGTTCGCCGATTAAAGTGGCACGTGAACTGGGTTCAGAACGTCGTGAGACAGTTCGGTCCCTATCTGTTGCGGGCGTTAGAAGTTTGAGGGGTGCTACCATTAGTACGAGAGGACCGTGGTGGACGAACCGCTAGTGTACCAGTTGTCACGCCAGTGGCACAGCTGGGTAGCTATGTTCGGACGGGATAAGCGCTGAAAGCATCTAAGCACGAAGCCCACCTCAAGATGAGACTTCTTTTAAGGGTCGTGGAAGATTACCACGTTGATAGGCTACAGGTGTAAAGTCAGCAATGGCAAAGCCGAGTAGTACTAATTACCCGTAGACTTTGACCTGTAAAGGTCTTCACGGTGGCATCGATCGATCGTCTGTTTTGGTCCAGTCTAACAGTATTTCACTTAATCGTACCCACGATTTCAGGTGACTATTGCGGTGAGGTCCACCTCTTCCCATTCCGAACAGAGAAGTTAAGCTCACCAGCGCAGATGGTACTAAGGCAGTAGCCTTGGGAGAGTATGTCGTCGCCGATCTGAACCCCGCCCCTCAAAAGGCGGGGTTCTTTTTTTTTCACCCCCATCCCTGGCACAGTCCTTTCCTTTGTTCATCTCCAATGGCATCGTTCCGTGGTGTTTGCATTTTTTTTGTGGCGGGGGCCTTCACCCCAACGGCCCTGGTGGCCCAGGTCCTGCAAGGCCGGTTCGAGCCAAACCATGTCCAAGGCCTTGAGATCTTCCTCTTCCAGGCCAGGGGTGGCGCATTCAAGTTGTTGGATTCCACATCGGTGGCGGCCGATGGATCCTTCCTGTTCAGCACCCGGTACGGCGGCACCGGCTTTTATCAATTGGCCATCAACGATTCCGACCGGGTGGATCTGCTGCTTGACGGCCGGGAACCAGAGGTATTCCTTCATTTTTCAGCCCTGCCACTGGCAACGCACTTGTCCATTGAGCGTTCCAACGAGAATCTTCAGTTGCAGAAGTTGGTGCAGATCAGGGCAGAAACCAACGCCATACGGGAGGCCGTGCAGCGGAGCAAAGAGGACCTGGCCCCCGGTGATACCCTGGCTTTGCATGCCTTGGACCAAGTATGGGCCCGGGCGGAATCAGCCCAGGAACAGTTCTTGGCCGGGTTGGATGCGGATACCGCCAGCAGTTTCCTCGCCCGCACCGTAGTGGTGGACCGTGCACTTGATGCAGTGCAACGGAAGAGTCCCATGGCGGTGCCCGCGGTCTTCAACTTCAGCGACGCGAGCTTGTTACGCTCTTCCCTGTTTGATAAGGCCGTCATGGTTTTCCTGCAGAACATCAACGCGGTCAGTGAAGACCAGTTCCTCCTTGCCTCGGATACCTTGATGTCCCTGGCCGGCCGGGATCCCGATTGCAGGGGCTATATGCTGGAGCATCTGATCGACCTGTTTGCCACATACGGGCCCGAACGAGCTGTGCAACACTTGTTGGACCGATATGTGGTCATCGCCCAGGACAGTTTGCAGGTATCACCGGAACTCCGCACGGTGGTGGAGAAAATGATGCTTGTGTCCGTTGGCCGAACGGCACCGGGGGTGGACCTGAACGATCACGGGGCCGTTCAGCCGCTCGCCGCTTTGGTGGCCAGTAGGCGCTACACCGCATTGTTCTTTTATTCCAGCACCTGTGAGCATTGCCATGCGCAGATGCCGGAGTTGAAGAACGCATACGAAACCTTCAGGGCAAAAGGGTTTGATGTGCTCGGTGTGGCCTTGGATGTGGACAGCGCGGAGTTCTTGGCCGGCATCAAGGACAATGCAATCCCCTGGAGGTGCTATAGTGAATTCAACGGATGGGGGTCAACGGCCGCCCGGGCCTTCCAGGTGAAAGGCACTCCGATGATCTTCCTGTTGGACCAAAGAATGAGGATCGTGGCCAAGCCGGCCACCGCCAAGGAACTGGGTGGCGTTCTCCGGCAGTTGCTTCCTTGACAACAAATCCGGTCATTTCCTTTTTCGGCTTCATGTTCCAAGGGAGCCACCTGTTCAGGCATGGCCGGATTGTCCTTCCGGTGGCCACGGAGGTGAATGGATCCAGGTTGATCGAATGGCCTCATATGCAGCAAGGGCTGCCCCTTGGGGAGCAGCCCTTGAGCTTTCTCGGCCTCTCCGACCGTTTTATTTCTTGTCGTCCTTCACCTCCTCGAAATCCACATCAGTGACTTCCTGATCGGCGGTTTGGCCGTGGGTGCCGGCATCCCCATGGGGCGTGCCATTGGCCTGGCCTTGCTGGGCGGCTTTGTACATTTCTTCGCTGGCGCTGGCGAAAATGGTGTTCAGTTCGCCCATGGCCGTGTCGATGGCCGTGATGTCCTGCGCCTCGTGGGCCTTTTTGAGCTTGGCCACGGCATCCTCAATGGGTTGCTTCTTGTCGGCGGGGAGCTTGTCCCCGAATTCGGCCAGCTGCTTCTCCGTTTGGAAGATGAGGCTGTCGGCCTGGTTCAGCTTGTCGGCCTGCTCACGGGCGGACTTATCGGCATCGGCATTGGCCTCGGCCTCTTTCTTCATCTTTTCGATGTCGTCCTTGCTCAACCCGCTGCTGGCCTCGATGCGGATGCTTTGCTCCTTGCCGGTGGCTTTGTCTTTGGCGCCCACGTGCAAGATGCCGTTGGCATCGATGTCAAAGGTCACTTCGATCTGCGGGGTGCCGCGGCGCGCCGGCGGGATGCCATCCAAGTGGAAGCGGCCGATGGTGCGGTTGCCGGCGGCCATGGGACGTTCGCCCTGCAGCACGTGGATCTCCACGCTGGGCTGGTTGTCGCTGGCCGTGCTGAAGGTCTCGCTCTTCTTGGTGGGGATCGTGGTGTTGGCCTCGATCAGTTTGGTCATCACGCCGCCCATGGTCTCAATACCGAGGCTCAACGGTGTCACGTCCAGCAGTAGTACGTCCTTCACCTCGCCGGTGAGCACACCGCCTTGGATGGCGGCCCCTACGGCTACCACCTCGTCGGGGTTCACGCCCTTGCTGGGCTCCTTCCCGAAGAATTTCTTCACCGCTTCCTGGATCGCCGGAATACGGGTGCTCCCGCCTACCAGGATGATCTCATCGATGTCGCTGGGCTTGAAGCCGGCATTCTTCAATGCACTTTCGCACGGGGCGATGGTGCGTTTCACCAAGGGGTCCACCAACTGCTCGAACTTGGCGCGGGTCAATGTGCGCACCAGGTGCTTGGGAATGCCGTCCACCGGCATGATGTACGGAAGGTTGATCTCCGAGCTGGTGGTGCTGCTGAGCTCGATCTTGGCCTTCTCGGCGGCGTCCTTCAAGCGCTGCAGCGCCATGGGGTCCTTGCGCAGGTCGATGTTCTCGTCCTTTTTGAACTCCTCGGCCAGCCAGTCGATCAACACTTGGTCAAAGTCGTCGCCGCCCAGGTGGGTGTCCCCGTCGGTGCTCTTTACTTCAAATACGCCATCACCCAATTCAAGCACGCTTACGTCGTGGGTGCCACCACCGCAATCGAACACCACCACCTTTTGGTCCTTGTGTTTCTTGTCCAGGCCGTATGCCAGTGCGGCAGCCGTTGGTTCGTTGATGATGCGGCGCACCTTCAAACCGGCGATCTCGCCAGCTTCCTTGGTGGCTTGGCGCTGTGCATCGTTGAAGTAGGCCGGCACGGTGATTACCGCTTCCGTTACGGTGGTGCCCAGGTAGTCTTCAGCCGTTTTCTTCATCTTCTGCAGGATCATGGCACTGATCTCCTGTGGGGTGTATTGGCGATCCCCCACCTTCACTCGGGGCAAGCCGTTATCCCCACGTACCACTTGGTAAGGTACACGGGCGATCTCCACGGCGTCTTCTTCATAGGTGTTCCCCATGAAGCGTTTGATGGAGTAGATGGTGTTCCGCGGGTTGGTGATGGCTTGGCGCTTGGCCGGATCGCCCACCTTGCGTTCGCCGTTGTCCACGAAGGCCACCACGCTCGGCGTGGTACGCTTTCCTTCGCTGTTGGTGATCACCACCGGTTCGCTGCCTTCCATTACGGCCACGCAACTGTTGGTGGTACCCAGGTCAATGCCAATGATCTTGCTCATCTGTGCTTCGTTTTGGAGCATGCCGATGCCGCTCCCAATAGGTTGTTCGGTTGTTCACGCGCGCCCCTTCAACCTCTGTGCCACGCGGTGCCGCAGGTTGCGAATGGCAGGAACCGGCGTAGTTATGGCCGAAAGTGCCCTGTCAAAAGGGCAGCACAGCTCAATTGCAGGCGAAGTCGCTGTTGGGAATGCAGAAATTGAGCCCGGCTGTGTACTGGCCCTGCACAAGTTCCGGTGCGGTGTTGGCGTCCAGTGGTTTTCCCTTGATCTCCTTGAAGCGGCGGGTGGAGAACAGCCCTAAGCCATTGGTCACATTGGTAAAGGTGGGTCGCTCCTCAACCAATCCGGAGATGGGGCTGTTCATCTGCAGGTAGTTGTACAGGTCCGGTCCCGCCACGGCCAAGAGGATGTCAACTCCCCGGAAGATGCGCCGCGTGGCTTGCGGGTTGTCTCCGGTACGCAGGCCCACGGTTTGAAAGAAGGCTTCCCCAGGAAAGGGAATCTCCAAGTTTTCGCCGCCCGCTATGGCGTTGGAGACCACAGTGCCCAGGTTTTGGGTGAAACTGCGTGGGATCGTGTCGGCACCCACCACATCATCCCAATTGAACCGGTAGCCGATGTCGTAGCGCTTGCCGTTCACCGAGGATGTCCACTTGATGGTCTGGCTGGTATATCCACCCGTGACGCTGATCAGGCGGAGGGGCTGGCTGAGGATATTGCTGGAGGGCTGCACCCTGGCCACGATCGGTGTTTCAGCCCAGACTTGGTTGCCTTTGGCGGTGGCCTCCAAGCGGTAGGTGGCTGAAGAGTCCAGCAAAGCCTGGAAGTAGTACAGCTTGTGCATGGGGCCCGCAAAAATTCCTTGGTCATGCGGCCATAGCGTATCCTGCAAGGTATAGGTGTTCACAACCACGCCATTCTTCACCACTTTCACCACGGCTTGCAATTGGTCGGGCCGGTACTCGAACGAGTCGGCCACTTGGGCATACACGAAACCATTGTCGGGCCCCAGGAATGCCTTGTTGATCTTTATATACTGGGTGGTGCTGTCCTTGTCCAGAAAGGAATAGACGATCGTGTTTTCCTGGTAGGGGGCGGTAATGTCCAGTTCGGGGTCACAGGAAGAAAGTGCAGCCACGCCTAGGGCGGCAAAGATGAACGGACGTACGGCCATGGGCGGAGGTGTAGGGGGCCAAAGATAGCCGCCGGTGCCAAGCCGAATGGCCCTGGGACCAATTGCAAGGCTTGCGTTTGAGGAAATCAACCGCTGCGGAAGGGACCGGTCCTGTGCAGGCTACCAATGGTTGCCACCGCCGATGATCTCCAGGACCGTCTCTCCTGGAGCCCTGCACCTAGCTTTGCATGCCTAAACCGCCGGAACATGAGCAGCGCCATCAAGGACATCAAGCGGGTGACCACCCACACCTTGCATGAGATGAAGCAGAAGGGTGTGCCCATCGCCATGATCACAGCGTACGATTTCTCCATGGCGCGCCTTTTGGACGCCGCCGGAGTGGATGTGATCCTGGTGGGCGACAGCGCCAGCAACGTGATGGCCGGGCATGAGACCACCCTGCCGATCACCTTGGACCAAATGATCTATCATGCGGGAAGCGTGGTGCGCGGTTGTGCCCGCTCCCTGGTGGTGGTGGACATGCCGTTCGGCACTTACCAAGGCAATTCAAAAGGAGCGCTCAATTCAGCGATCCGCATCATGAAGGAAAGTGGCGGACATGCCGTGAAGCTGGAAGGGGGGGCGGAGATCTTGGACAGCATCCAGCGCATTCTCACCGCGGGCATTCCCGTCATGGGGCACTTGGGCCTCACGCCACAGAGCATTTACAAGTTCGGCACCTATGTGGTACGGGCCAAGGAGGAGGCTGAGGCGGAGCGCTTGCGCCACGATGCCAAGTTGTTGGAGGAAGCGGGCTGCTTTGCCTTGGTACTGGAGAAAATCCCTGCCCGGCTGGCGGAGGAGGTGGCCAAGAGCATCTCCATTCCGGTCATTGGCATTGGTGCCGGAGCGGGAGTGGACGGGCAAGTGCTGGTGATGCATGACATGCTGGGCATCACCAAGGAGTTCAATCCCCGGTTCCTGCGCCGGTATGCCGACCTGCATACCGTGATCACCGGCGCAGTGGAGCACTATGTGAAGGACGTGCGGAACAAGGATTTCCCCAGTGCAGATGAGCAATATTGATGAAGCGGTCTTGGATGTGGTTTTCCAGGATGCCCATCTATTGGTGGTGAACAAATCCCCCGGCTGGTCCGTGCAGCCGGACCGCAACGGAGATCGCAGCCTGCTGCAGCTTGTGCAAGCGGCACATCCACACTGCGCCATTGGCAGCCCCCATCGGCTGGACAGGCCGGTGAGCGGCCTGGTTGTGTTCGCCTTGGATAGTGAAGCCTTGCGCGGAATGGACCGGTTGTACCGCGAACAGCAAGTGGCCAAGAGCTATTTGGCCGTGGTGGAAGGCGCCACGGGCCAGGAAGGAATGCTGTGCCATAGGTTGTTGCACAAGGGTGGTTCCCGAAAAGCAGAGACCACAGGCCATGGCGATGGCAGGGCGGTGCAACTCCACTACCGGACCCGAATGCAGGGTGAACGATATTCCTTGTTGGAAGTGGAGCCGCAAGGGGGAGCATTCCACCAGATCCGGGCCCAATTGGCCGCAGCCGGGCATCCGATCAAAGGCGATGTGAAGTACGGCGCTCGCCGGGGTGAGAAGGACCGGAGCATCGCTTTGCACGCTTGGCGCCTGCGGTTCCGGCATCCCATCTCAGCCAAGGAGGTGAGCTTGGAAGCCCCGGTACCCAATGCCGGGATCTGGCGTGCGCTAGGTGTGGGTGGATGAATGCCCTTGGGTAGGGTGGTACCCCTCCCTGTTTGGGGGCAGTGGGTGATCAAAGGGGATCTACGTCCACATGGAGTTGCACGGAACGGTGAGGGGGGGCTGCAAAGACCCGGTCGATGGTTTCCCGCAGGAATTGTTTCTCCACGCGGTAGTTGTTGCGGGCCAACTTAAGCAGCAACACGCGCAAATACTTGTCACGCACGCGGGCAACCGTCGGTGGTTCGGGACCAAGAACACGGTCGCCCAGCGCGGACCTCAATGCATCGGCAAGGACCAGTGCGCTCTCGTGCACCCGGTCTTGGTCTCGGTGCTTGAGCACGATGCGGACCATGCGACTGAACGGAGGATAGTGGTGGGCTTGGCGCAGGGGCAGTTCCCGGGCATACATGCCGTCCACATCGTGGCGGGCCACCAGATCAATGATGGGATGGTGGATGTCGCGGGCTTGGATGTAGACGGTGCCGGGGTCACGCCTGCGACCACTGCGTCCGGCCACTTGGGCCATCAGTTGGAAGGCCCGCTCATGGGCACGCAGGTCGGGGAACCGCAGTAAACTATCGGCATTGAGGATGCCCACCAAGGTGACCTGATGGAAATCCAGGCCCTTGGTGACCATTTGGGTGCCTACGAGGATGTCGATGTCGCCTTGGCCGAAGCGGTCCAGCAGGCCTTGTAGGCCATGCTTGCCCCGTGTGGTGTCCTGGTCCATGCGGGCCACGCGCGCTTCGGGGAGCAGCAAGGCCAGTTCCTCTTCCACTTTTTCAGTGCCCAGGCCCACCATGCGTAATCGGTTGCTGCCACAGGAGGAGCAACAGACGGGCGGCGTGTAGCCACGGCCGCAGTAATGGCACCGAAGGCCATGTTCTCGTTTGTGGTACGTGAGGCTTACGTCGCAATGGGCGCATTCGGGGATCCAGCCACAGGTATCGCACTGCCACGCGGGCGCGTAGCCGCGCCGGTTGCGGAAGATGATGGCCTGTTCCTTGCGGGCAAGGGTTTGTTGCAGGGCCGCCACAAGAGGCTCGGAGAAGCTTCCACGCATCTTCCGTTTCTTCTGCATTTCAGCCAAGTCCACCTTTACGATGGCCGGTAGCGCGGCATCTCCGTACCGCACGCGAAGCGAGGCATGGCCGAATTTGCCATTGCGTGCGTTGAACAGGCTTTCCATGCAAGGGGTGGCGCTGCCCAGCAAGGTGCGGGCACCGTGCAGGCCGGCCAGCACCATGGCCATATCGCGGGCGTTGTAACGTGGGGCAGGGTCGTGTTGTTTGTAGCTGGGGTCATGCTCTTCGTCCACGATCACCAGCCCCAGGTCCTTGAATGGCAGGAACAGGGCCGAGCGTGCTCCCACCACGATGGGATGCGCACCGGGGTCGCGCAGCATCTGCATCCAAAGATCGGTGCGTTCACGCGGGGAGAGGCGGGAATGGAAGATGGCCACGTGCTCGCCGAAACGGGCACGCAGGCGGCCGATGATCTGCGTGGTCAGCGCGATCTCCGGCAGTAGGTACAGTGCCTGCTGGCCACCGGCCCATACCTCCTGCACCAGCTCCATGTACAATTCCGTCTTTCCGGATGAGGTGACGCCATGGAGCAGGACAATGGGCTTGGTGGTGAACGCAGCGCGTACATCCGTGAGGGCTTGGCGCTGGGCGCTGGACAAGGCAGGCGCGGGCTTGGCGGCTGCCTCGCCCGCAACCGCACCGACCAGGCGTTCTTCCATGGCGAAGACGCCTTTTTCACACAGCCGTTTGAGTTCGGCGGCCGTGGCATCGCTCCGCTTCAGCAGCTCCTCGCGCCTTACTTCCCGTGGATCGCTCGAAAAGCAGCGGCTCAGCTCGATGTAGCGCATGAGCAGGTGCAATTGTTTCGGGGCCCGCTCCAATGCATCGAACCAGCCTTGCAGCGCGGACTCGCCTTGCGCCGCAGGCGCCAGCACCACGTATTGTTGCATCCGCGGCTTCCATGCCGGTTCCAATGCTTCGGCCATGATAAGCGCCCCGTCGTTCAGCAGCTTCTTGATCACCGGCATGGGGTTCTTCAGCCCGATCAGTTTCCCTGCTTCCTCCAAACTCAGCTCGTGCCGTTGTTCCAAGGCATCGAGCAGGAGGTCCTGTCGGCTATCGCCCGTCCAGGCCGGTGGGCCGTCAGTCGCAGCCACCAGCCGGGTGCTGCTGCTGAGCATCAGGGCTGCGGGCAATGCCGCCGTCATCACTTCGCCGAGTGTGCACAGGTAATGGTCGCTGATCGCTTGCCAGAGGGCCATTTGCTCCCTTGTGGCAACAGGGTGTTGGTCCAGTATTTCCTGAACCGGTTGCGGTATGTGGCCCATTGGCGCTTGGCCATGGGTGAGCAACACCAATCCGCTGTACAGTTTGCGGCTTCTGCCGAAGGCGACCACCACCCGCATTCCGGGCCGCACCCGGTCCGGGTCGTCCACGGCGAGTTCATAGGTGAACGTACCCGGTACGGCCAAGGGCAGGATGATGTCGGCGTAGGTAGGCAGCACGAAGAGCAAAGCGCAAGTTTACGGGGCTGTAGCCGCGTTCCGGTGGGATAGGACCCTGTGGAGAAGCAAAAGCAGGGGCCACGGAGTTGAAGCGAAGGCCATGTCTTGCCGGATCATTTGGTCTTCATTACGGGTGCCGACCGGAACGATCTGCATCGATCCTGTTGAAAACTCCGGGTTGCCCGCAGGGCGGCGCATGGCCATGAGGCTACTTTCGTGCCCGGCGTGTTCAAAATACCCGAGATCATTCCCATGGATTTACGCAGTACGTTCAATTGGACCGCCAGCATGGTCCTGGGCATCAGCTTGGCTGCCTGTGGCGGCGGTGACCAGCCGGAGCAAGTCCCGGTGGCCACCGACACACTCTCAACAGCGGCGGATCTGGATGCCGTGGTGAAAGTGGGCAATAGGATCTTCAGCATCCCTTCCCCGGTACAGACCATCCTGTTGGCCAATGAACTGAAAGCGCCCTATGCAAGCAATTTGTTGCTTCCCGCGGAAGGGTTGGCCCAAGCGACCACCAAGGAGAAGCAGGCGCTGGTTTTGGGCATGTACGGCGCGGACCTGGCCTACACGGCAGCTTTTCAGGACGGCCAGCGGTCCCTGAAGATCCTGAAGGCGGTTGAAGGCCTGAGCAGCCAGTTGAACCTCTCCAACGCCTTGGGCCAGGACCTGGTCAGTGGATTCAAGCAGCACATCGGCAACCGGGATAGCCTCTTACGCTTCACCGGGAAGGCCTTCCGCACCGCCGACATGTACCTGAAAAATGACCAGCAGGAAGATGTATCCACTTGGGTGCTGGTCGGCGGGTGGGTGGAAAGCCTGCACCTGACCTTGGGGGCCGCAGGCGAACAGATGGACCCCCGGGTGGCCACGCGACTGGCCGAGCAACGGCACACCTTGGGCAACTTGATCGCCTTGGTGGAGCTGCATGGCGGGGCACCGGAACTATTGGCCTCGTTAAAGGAGCTGGCCGTGCCGTATGCCGAAGTGGTGAGCACCTACACCTATGTGGAACCGACCGTGGATGAGGCGCGGAAGACCACCTACATCAACAGCAAGACAACGGCGCAGATCGCCCCGGCCGCGGTTCAAGCCATCATCCGGCAGGTACGTGCCATCCGTTCCGCCATCATCGCATGAACATGAGAAGGATCATTCTTGCCGGCGTGTTGGGCGCAGGGCTTTTTTACACCACAGGCGCCCGCGCGCAATGCGACACCATCGCCAACCTCTGTGAGAAGAACATCACCGCGGAATACATCCCGGACGGTCAATTCTACCGGGCACTGCTGCGTGAAGATGAAGTGGCCGAATTCGACCTGACCCTCTTCGGGGGGGTGACCTACCGGGTTGCGGCCTGCAGCGGGCTCGGCAATGGCAACCTCATCTTCAGCGTGTACGACAAGCAGCGCAACCTGCTGTTCTCCAACAAGGAGTTCAACAATGAGCCTTACTGGGATTTCGTGGTGGCCAACACCGTGGACGTGGTCATCAATGCCGAGCTGGACCCCGCCAAGGCCAACAGCGGCTGTGCCGTGCTGCTGATCGGTTTCAGGCAGTAGTCCGCCCCCCTAGGAACATTGCAACGGCCCGCACGTAGAAGCGGGCCGTTGGTGTTTCCAATTCCGTCCAAGGCGGAGCGGGGAAAAAGATGACCGAAAAAATCCTCAAGGCCCTGCTTCAGCTCTTCGCCATCATAGCGAAGACTGAGCGACCGGACGGTGACCTCAGCGGCCATGATGCGGTGAAACGCTTTCTGGCCAGGCAGTTCAGCGCCCCTGTGGTGCGCGAGCACATGGCCCTCTTCGAGGCGTTTGTTGGCGCATTCCACAGCAGCGGTGGCCGCAGCGAGCGCAGCCGGAAACGCACCAGCATGAACTCGGTGAAGGTCCTGAAGATCTGCAATGAGGTCAATGAGGAATTGAACCAACGGCAAAAGCTGGTGGTGCTGGTCCATTTGCTCGAGCTGGTCCATGGCAGGGGCGTGCTCACGGTACAGGAGGAGGAGTTCGTGGGCACCGTGGCCGATGCCTTCAACATACACCCTTCAGCCTTTCAGCGCTGCAATGCCTTTATGTGCGCCACGGCGGATGTCCGGGAAGACACCGCGGACATCCTGTACATTGACTCGGGCCATATGTTCCCGGGAGCCCAGGCCAAGCATTTGCATGCCCATGAGTTGAATGGACAAGCCCGGGTACTGAGCGTTACCGGTGCCAATATCTTCCTCTTGCGCTATTTGGGGGCCGGTGAATTGAGGCTCAATGGAAAGCCCGTGGAGCCTGGCCAGGTATACGTGCTCGGCCATGGTGCATCCATGCGCACCTCCCAAGGCCAGCCCATCTATTACAGCGAGATCCTCGCCCGTTTCTTTCAGGATAGCACGGCTGAGCGGATCGTGTTCCGGGCCGATGGGATCGAATACCAGTTTGCCAACGGGCGCATCGGCCTGCACGAACTCCACCTGGCCGAGACCAGTGGCAAGCTGATCGGCATCATGGGGGGCAGCGGCAGCGGCAAAAGCACGCTGCTCAATGTGCTCAATGGCAACCTGAAACCCTCCAAGGGGAGAGTCACCATCAACGGTGTGGACGTTCATACCGAGAATGACCGCATCCGGGGGGTGATCGGCTACATCAGCCAGGATGACCTGTTGATCGAGGAACTCACCGTATACCAGAACCTGCACATCAATGCCGAACTCTGCTTCGGCGACCGTTCCAAACCGGAGATCGTGCGGCGTGTATTGTCCGTGCTGCAATCCTTGGGCCTCTACGAGATCAAGGACCTTAAAGTGGGCAGTGTGCTGGACAAGACCATCAGCGGCGGTCAGCGCAAACGGTTGAACATTGCCTTGGAGCTGATCCGCGAACCCAGTGTGCTTTTCGTGGATGAACCCACCAGCGGGCTCAGCTCACGCGATTCGGAGAACATCATGGACCTGCTCAAGGAGCTGGCCTTGAAAGGGCGGATCATCTTCACGGTGATCCATCAACCCTCCTCGGACATCTTCAAGCTCTTTGACAGGCTGCTGCTGATGGACCAGGAAGGCAACCCGGTCTATTACGGTGATCCCGTGGATGCCGTGGTCTATTTCCGCAAGGTCACCGGGTTGGCGGATAGCGAAACCGGGCAATGTGAGACCTGCGGCAACGTGAACCCGGAGCAGATCTTCAATATCCTCGAGGCGCGGATCGTGGATGAGTACGGCAAGGAAACGGACCAGCGGCGGATCAGCCCCGATGCTTGGAACGAGGTGTTCCGCGCACAAATGGAAGTGCGCGTGGCCCAAGTGCCCAAGGAAACGCGCATCCCCCGAAGCACCTTCAAGGCCCCGGGCAAGCTGCGCCAAATGGCCGTGTTCTTCAAACGGGACGTGCTGGCCAAAATGGCCAATCGGCAGTACGTGCTGGTCAATTTGCTGGAAGCCCCCGCGCTCGCCTTCTTCATGGCCTTCTTCCTGCGTTATCGCAGCATTGACCTGGGCGCGGATGCCCGTTATATCTACCGCCACAACGACAACATCCCCCAGTACCTTTTCATCGCCGTGATCGTTGCGCTTTTCCTTGGCTTGTCCTTGGCGGCCGAAGAGATCATCCGTGACCGCAGGATCCTCCAACGGGAGAAATTCCTGGCCTTGAGCCGCACCAGCTACCTGGCCGGGAAGACCTCCCTGCTGTTCCTGGTCTCAGCGCTTCAATCGGGGTTGTTCGTCCTGGTGGGCAATGCAGTGCTGGGCATTGCCGACATGGGCCTGCAGCACTGGCTGGTGCTGTTCTCCACCGCCTGCTTTGCCAATGTGCTGGGGTTGAATGTGAGCGCCAGTTTCAATAGCGCCAAGGTGATCTACATGATGATCCCGGTGCTCATCATCCCGCAATTGATGTTCAGTGGGATCATTGTGCGATTCGACAAGCTGCACCCCTGGTTCGCGTCGGAGAAGAGCGTGCCGTGGGTGGGCAATATCATGGCCAGCCGATGGGCTTATGAGGGCTTGGCCGTGGCCCAGTTCACCGGGAATGCCTATGAGCAGAAGTTCTACGACATGGACCGCCGGATGAAGACGGCCAGTTGGAAGAAGGACCTCTGGCTGCGCGACCTCATGGAGCGCAGCGCCAACTTGCGCCGGACCCTGGCCGATGGCCGGACGCTGGACGACCGGGCACGTTATGACCTGGACTTGATCCACGGTGAGCTCACCAAGGAAATGCGGTCCTTGAAAGGGTTGGAGTTTCCCCTTGTCGATAGGCTCCAGCCCCGGCTGCTGGACCAGCAAGTGTTGGTCGAATTGGACCGTACGCTGGACGTGCTGGTCCAACATTACCGCAATGTGTACCGCGAAGCGGAACGGTCCAAGGAGTCACTCATCGCCCAAATGACGTCCGATCCGCAACGGAAACAGGCCTATTTCAGCCTGTTGGACACCTATCGGAACGAGAGCTTGGCGGACATCGTCACCAACCGCAATGATGTGGACCTGATCACTGAATCCAACGGGGAGTTGGTGCAGAAAGTGGACCCCGTGTACCTGCGCCCTGCCGAAGGCGGATTCTTCGACGCCCAATTCTACGCCCCGGTGAAACGGCTGTTCGGTCGGCTTGTGCCTACCGTCTGGGCCAATGTGCTGCTGCTTTGGGGGTTGACCGCCCTCTTAGGCCTGGCGCTGAAATGGAACTTCTTCCCTGGCCTGATCGGGCGGTTGGAGAAGCGGGACAGGATTCCTTGAGCGGAACTGAGCGCCGTTCGGCAGGTCGCTCAGTTCCCGTCCACTTCTTCCACCTCGATCATCTTGAACGGCAGGTTGATGATCGCCTGGTAGTCCTCTCCGGCCTCCAGCATGTCCTCATCATCCACTTCATAGTGCCACAAGACCTGCACGTCGATGCCTGCCGTGCGCAACTGTTCCAGTTTCTTGAACAGGTCGAGTATGCACTTGCTGCTGCTGGTGTTGAAGTACTCCAGCTGTACCCGGAGCTGGGTGCTGGACTTGGGGGCACGGGCATACTGGTCGATCCATTCGATCAATGGCTTGTAGAATTCGATTGAATTCTCGGGGATCGATCGGCCCCGCAAGTGCAATTGGCCGGTGGCCGCGTCAAAATGCACTGTGGGCGTTTTGGAGGTTCCCTCCAGGAGGAGATCCGTCATTTGGGTTCGTTTCTGGAAGCTACGTTGACGTTCAGACTGAAAAAAGTGTTCTTCTCGTCCATGGGCACGAAGCCGTATTCGAGTTTTTGCCCGCTTTTCCGGGCGATGTCGATCAACCCAAGGCCGCCACCACCGGTGCGTGTGAAGCTGCCGTTGCCCAGGGTGTCCTTGTACAAGTCATGTAGTTCTTTGGGCCCGTAGCCATTCACCTGGTCCAACCGCTTTTTAAGTGCACTCACCTGGTCCTGGGCCATGGCGTTGCCGGTGAGCACCGAATAGCCCGCGCTGTCATGGGCGATCAGTACCACGCCTTGCTGGTCCTCCAAGGCCGGTCGGTCCTGGACCCGGGCACTGCGGTTGTGGTGGTACAAGTTCTGCAGGCATTCCATCACCACATTGAATACCCGCTTGCGAACGCGTAGGTCCGGTTCCGAGGCGAGCAATCGCTGTTCCACCAGATCGAGCAGGGCACCGATCAGGTCCGGGGACATCTCCCCCTTGAAGGCAACCATGAAACGCTGCTTCTCAAGGTCATCATACAGGTCGAAGATGCGGTCCATCATGGCATGCAAGGAAGAAGTGGTTGCGCTTGGGCAAAATAATCCTCGGGGCACGGGTCCAACGAAAGCCTCCACGGGCAAGTTATCCACGAAATTGTACACCTGGGCCCGTGGAAAGGGTGCTGCACGCACGCCATCGAAGGCCGGCAGGTTAAATTCGCCCGCTTACCGGAGAACATGGGCTACTTTAACGGATGGTTCGGCACGCGGTGGTATGCCCTGCTGTACAGCCACCGGGATGAAGCCGACGCGGCCAGTTTGGTGCTGCCGCTGATCGCCAAGGGCCGGTTGAAGCCGGGGCAGGCCGTGCTGGACATGGCTTGTGGACGAGGCCGCCATGCCGCGGTGTTTGCCCGTGAAGGCTTGCGAGTGACCGGGGTGGACCTGTCCGTGGCGAGCATCCAGGAAGCCAAGCGTGCGGTACCTGAAGGGTACTTCGAGGTGCATGACATCCGGGTCCCGTATGCCAACAACCGGTTTGATGCAGTGGTCTGTTTGTTCACCAGCTTGGGTTATTCCGATGATCGCCGCGATGATCAACGGGCCGTGTCTGCGGCGGCACAGGCGTTGAAACCTGGCGGGCTCTTCGTGCTGGACCTGATGAACGGAGGGGTGGTGGCCGGTTGCCTGACGCCCTCCGAAACCAGGGTGATCGAAGGCGTGCAGTTCCAAATTTCCAGAAGCCATGAGGGCGGTGACATCGTTAAACGGATCAGGGTCGAACACGACGGCCTCAGCGAAGCGTATGAGGAACGGGTGCATGCCTGGAGCCTAACGGCCGTGGAGGCCATGATCAAGGCGGCGGGCCTCCAGGTGGAGGACGTGACCGACGGTTCTTGCCAGCAACCTTTTAATTCGGAACGGTCCGATCGGATCGTGGCCTGGGCCAGGAAGTGAGCATGGGACTACCACTATTAATCACCCTCTTTTTGGTATTGCCCCTGGCCGCGGGCGCCTGGGTGCGGTTCCGCACCACCGATCCCACACATATCAAGCTGCTGCTGGCGTTCAGTGGAGCTTTCCTATTGGGGGTTACCGTGCTGCACATGCTGCCGGAACTCTATGACCGGCACCACCACCACATCGGGCTGTGGGTATTGGCAGGCTTCATGTTGCAGGTGGTCCTTGAATTCTTCAGCCAGGGCATCGAACATGGCCATGTACACGTGCACAACCACTCGCACGGGCAGCAGCAGGGCCATGCGCTACCATTACTGACCTTCGTGAGCCTGTTCATCCATTCCTTCACCGAAGGGATGCCGTTTGCGGATCCACGGGTAGGTGGCGACAGGGCATTCGTGGCCGGAGTGCTACTGCACAAATTGCCGATGGCCATTGCTCTGGCCACGGTGCTACAGCAATCGGCGGTAAGCGCTACAAGGTCCTGGGCCACACTTGCGGCGTTCGCCATGGCCGCACCCGCCGGTATCTTGTTCGGCAGCTTCTTCGGCATGGACATGGGCGAGGAATTCCTGACAGCGGCGCTCGCGGTGGCCATCGGCATGCTGTTGCACATCAGCACAACCATCATTTTCGAAACCACTCCGGACCACCGGTTCAATGCCAAGCGCTTTGCGGCGGTGCTGGTGGGCGCCCTCCTGGCCATCCTCACCGGCCATTGAGCCATGGGCCTGAACGGCAACAGGCCATGGGGAACGCCTGTCGTGGATGTGGTTTCCTGGGGGCTGCTCGCAACATCAACCCTGCTCACGGTCCTTCCGGACGGTTATCCCGTGGTCGCCCTACGGGCATGGTTATGTGCGCTGGCTGGCTTTTCGCTCCTGCTGACGGCCTGGCTGTTAGGGACCAAACGGGTACGGCAAGCCGTTGTGGCATGGGTTGCAACGCTCATGGCGCTCGGTGCGCCACTGCATGCCGGATGGAACCACAGGCCCGTTTCATCAGGGATGCACCACAACGGCAGGGGAATAACCGTGGCGCAACTGAACGTGCACCAGGACAACGGGCAATTTGCCGCGGTTGTGCATGCAGTACGCCAAGCGGATGCCGACCTGGTGATCCTGCAGGAAGTGGATGCCCGGTGGTATGGGGAACTGGAGAGTGCGCTTGCCGATCAATACCCATGGCATGTGCACCGCGTTGGCGAAAAGAACTACGGAATGGCCTTGTTCAGCAGATTGCCCGTGGCCGGTGCGGAAGCGATCGATCTTGAAGGTCTGCCGGCCATCCGCGCCGACATCGGGGTTGGGCATGAACGGGTGCGATTGGTGGCCGTGCACTTGCGGGCGCCGGAAAGTGCCGCGAAGCTGCAACAACGCAACCGGCAATGGCGGAAGCTCGAGGCACTACTTTCGGATCGGACCATCGAGCAATGCCTGATAGGTGATCTTAACACGGTGCCTTGGGACAGGGCCTTCGGACATTTCTGCCAAGCAACAGGACTGAAAGGTGCCGGAGGGGTGTTGGCGCCTACATGGCCAGCCTGGGGCGATTTCGCGCTCCTCCCATTGGACCACGTGCTGGTGAGCCCGGGAATGTTGGTGACTGACCAGCATACCTTCCCTATTCCAGGCTCGGACCATCTCGGGAAGTGGGCCGGGCTATGTCCTGCATCCATGCCCAGTGCAACGGGCATGGGGAGCGGAGGGCGCTGATCGGCACTGCGGTACAAGGGTATGGCCAAGTGGGTTTTGATCAACGGGTCCATGTTGGTGAACTCCTTATGGCCGTGTTGACCGAGTGGATCCGGTCGCCATGTTTGTGACATGATGCATGGTCCGGTCATTCAATGCAATTCCCGCAGTGCAAAAGAGGGTGGTCCCGTGGTTGCCGCATTTTTGGTCCAGGGCCCATGCGCAGAGGCCCCTCTTTACCGCGCACTTTCAGGAATTCGATCGCGGTTCTCAGGCATGAACCACACCGGTGGATTGCCGTACAACTGGTCCTGCTCATTCAACATCCTTTAGACCATGGTAGCCACCCCCCGTGTCTTTCTCCGGTTTGGAATGGTGTCAGTGGTGGGCTTGGGCTTCTACTACGCACACCTCTTCCTGGGCATGGTTGGCGATGCCTGGATGTTCAAGGCCTTGGCCGTGTGCTTCCTGGTAGCTACGGTACCCCTGCCCATCATCGCCGTGAACAACAAGAAGCTCTTTCCGGCATTGGAGAGGCCGTTTCAACACTTGTTGGTCATGGGTACGCTACTGATCTTCATGCACCATTTCCTGATGACCTTCATCTTCGTGATGTTCCTACCGGAAGGCCGGACCCTCTGATATTCCATTCTCCTGTTGTGGCCGAGGATTTGGGTGTTTTCGGCCGATTGGAACCATTTCCGGGCCGCTCCGTTTCAGTACCTGGTCAAGTTGGCCAATACCCGGTCGTGGAAGGTCCGCCTTCCTTCGAAGCCCGTAAGCAACGAACCCGGGACCATCGGAACGCGCCCCGTAAGGCGCGTTCCGTGCATTTGGCCCCCTTGGTCAATGGTCGATGACAATGGAATCCGCGGTGGCCCCGAGGTCTTTCAAGAGCTGCCCGATGTTGTCCACGAAACTTCGTGGGCCGCAGATGTAGAAACGCTGGTCGAAGTTCTGTACCAGGGTGATCAGGATGTTGCGGTCGATTCGCCGCTCTAAAAATCCGATCACGTGCTGGCGGGTGAAGATGTTCAGGAAATTCTTGCCCAGCATCCGGCCGAGTTCAGCCCCCAGAATGATGTCGTCGGCGGTTTGGTTGGAGCAGACCAAGGTGTTGCCCCCGAGCTTCTTCTCTTTGTGGAGCTCCCGAAGAATGGCGATGAACGGTGTTACGCCCGCACCACCGGCGAAGAAGAAACCAGGGCCTTGGTAGCGGATGCCGCCGAACGGTTCTCCCACGAGGAGGTCATCGCCTTTGCGGGCCAAGCCCAGTTGGTGGGTTAAACCATGGCGTTCCGGATAAATCTTGATCATCAGCTCCAGCGTCCTGGAAGCAGCCATGGAGGTGAAGGTGAAGGGGCCCTGGCGACTGCGCCATCCATCCCGGTCCAGTGCAACCATGGCGGCTTGGCCAGGGGTAAAGGTGTAGCCCTTCGGTTTCTCGATCTTGAACAGCTTCACATTGTGCGTGAGGAACGAGGTGTCCAGGATCTTCACCGGCATGGTCGCAGGCGGACGCGTCTCCTTGCCATCAGCGGCAGGAGCGTGGTTTGCGGAACCTTCGGCCATTCGGCGGTGGTACTGGAGCTCAACTCTTCATGTTGTCGAACTGCAAGGGCAGGTCGAACTCAGCCCCTCGCAAGTGGCTCATCACGGCTTGTAGATCATCGATCTTTTTACCGGTCACCCGAATCATATCGTCCATGATCTGGGGTTGCACCTTCAGGCCGGTGTCCTTGATCGATTTGACGATCTTTTTGGCGGTATCCCGGTCGATGCCCTGTTTGACCTTGATCGTGCGGTAGAGAAGTTTTCCGCTGGGCACGGGCTCGGCGGAGAGGTCGAAGCTCTTCACGTCCACTTTCTGCTTGGCACTGCGTTCCAGCAAGATGTTCAGGATGGAATCGAGCTTGAGGTGGTCCTCCGTGGAGAGTTTCACGGTCAGTGCTTTCTTGTCGTATTCCACTTCGCTGTTGGAGCCGCGCAGGTCGTAGCGGGTCTCCAACTCGCGCTTCACCGTGTTGATGGTGTTGTCCAGCATTTGTGGATCCACCTTGGAGAGCACATCGAAACTGGGCATCGTTCGTCGGGTATTGGGCAAGTTTAAGCAAGATGTGCTGCAAGGCCCGCAACAGGCACGTGAATACGCCCCACCTTGCGTTCTGCCATACCCCTCCAAGGCACACCGTGGAACCCTTGGGAAGGCCTCAGGCTGCCAAGACGCAGTTCCACCTATCCGATCACTTCGGCTTGCGGGTAGCGTTGTTTCCAGAACGCCAATTTCTTCAAATCGGAAAGGGTGATCACCGTACGGCTGTCCAAACGGACCTTGATGGCTTTCAGGCCTGTGCGAACAGGTTGGGCGAGGATAACGGCTTTTTTTCGGCGTGCCATGGTAGATACTTTCCTAGTCGTTACACAATACCATGCCAAACGGGTACGCGGTAGCCCGCGTTCAGAAGTTCTAACAAAATGGCACGGTTGGCTATAGATGTGCGACACTTTGGCGTGCTGCCTATTTTCATGCTTCCATGGCGGTCCTTGGCACCTCTCTGGTAGGTGCAAGCTCCCGGACATGGGTTTTTGGCCGTAGGGGATGGAAATGGAAAGCCCGCCGGCATGCACCGGCGGGCTTTCCAAAGGGTTTGTTCAGCGAATTACTTGCTCACTGCCACGCGGAAGCTGGAGGTGGCTCCGCGCTCAAATGCCACGTGGAAGGTGTACAGGCCGTTGTCCAAGCCGGTAAGGTCCATGCTAAGGATGTTGTTGCCACCCACCGCAATCTGGTGGTCGGACACTTTGGCTCCTTTGCTGTCGAACACCTGCACGCTGGCTTTGCCCGTTTGCCCCTTCATGGGGATGCTGATCCGGTTGGCCGTGGGGTTGGGGTAGGGGGTGAGTTCCACCCGCTGGTTTTCATCAATGCCCACGGTGGCATTCACCATTTTCACGCCCATGGCAGGCACTTCACCGGTGTCCCAGCCGCCGCTCCACTGGTCATCAATGTTGAGCAGGGTGGTGATGGCGTCGATCACAATACCGGTTTCTTCGTAGTTCACGGTGTTGCTGTGGCCCAGGAACACGTCCATGTCGCTGGTGGAAACGCAGAACAGGTATTTCTGATCATCCACCAACACGGTAGGTTCGAAGAAGGGGATGTACACGACTTCCCCGCCTTGCAAGGAGTCGGTATACTGGAATTCACCGCCCATGATCTCGGAGATATCCTCGAAGAAGGCATCGCTCAGCCCGGTGAAATCATCGTTCCATTCCAGGAGGCGGATGCTCAACTGCTGGCCGGTCATGTTGCCGTTGCCGCTCAAGGTTCCGGCTGCATACATACCGTCCACCCGCAGGCGGCTGGCATTGGCATCTTTGAAGAAGCCGCAGATCTCGAACTTTTGGGAGGCTGTGCTGGGCTTGAAGAAGGCGACCTGCTCAGGGAGGCCGTTCACATCTTCGGGTGCAAAGGAGAGCAGGGTGTCAAAGACCACCGGTGTCATGTACGTGTTGTCGCCGGGGAAGTCATCTTCTGCACCCAGGGAGGTGGTGTAAGTGAGCTCGTAGCGGCCGGTGTAGCCGGGTTGGGAGAAGGTGGGCAGGTTGAAGAAGATACTGTCGCCGGAAGCAATGCTCGCTGCCGTGGAAGTTTCTTCATACACTACGCTGCCGTCCTTGGTAACGGTGGCCATGAGCGTGGCATTGGCTTGGGCGTCGCTGCCGTAGTTGTGTACCCAGCTGCCCAGTTCCACGCTGAACTCACTGTCGGTCATGGAAACCAGCGCAGGGCGCGCGGCCTGGACCGGGAGCAGCATGTTGCCGTTGGCGATCGACAGGTTGTTGGGGAACATGTTGAGCACGGAGCCGATGAGCATTTCCACGTTGCCGGCCACTACTTCATCGTGGATCAAGGCGCCATCGCTGGTGCTGATCATCACCACGGGGATGGTAACGGAACCGCCGCTGGCACCGCCGCCCATGCCCACAGGGGCTCCACCATTGTTGACTATCACACAAGCCACTGCGCCAGCATTCTGGGCATTGAGGGCTTTAAGGCCGAACTCGCAAGCACCACGGTACACGATGGCGATCTTGCCGGCCACTTCGGTCGGGTTGGTCAATGGGTCGCAGGCCAATGAGTCCTCACCGATCACCGTGAATTCCTGTACCCGGTTGGCGGGATCGGCGAGGTCAGGCATCTGGGTGCCCCAGCTGTCATCGGCAAAGGTGAACACCAGTGGACCGGCCAGGTCTACAGGTTGGAGCACGTACGTGGTGACCTGCCCTTGGGCAGCCCAGCCGATCAATGCCATGGAGCACGCGAGTATCGTTTTCTTCATGATCTGAGGTTTTGGGTGTGTTTGCAGTTCAACGTTCGGGGAACAGGCCGAAGTTAGCAATTGGCCGTGGATCAACCAAACATCCTACCGTTGGTAAAAGTTCGATCAGGCCCAACCGTTCCACTTGTAATAGGCCAAGGCGAAGCACTCGCGCAGGCAGGTGACCTCCAGCTTGAGGTCGTTCCAGAAGTTGTACCGCAGATCGGTGCTGGAGGACAAGTTGGGCACGTTGGTCTTACCGCCGATCGCGGCATGGTCGTACGCCAAGCTGCTGAACAGGGCGTGGTCGAAGGCGGGAGCGCCGGCAATACGTGTGAATCCCAGCTTGCGGAAGGTGAGCAACGTGCGGTACATGTTTTCCGGGGCGGTGACCACGGCCATTTCGCGGGTACGCCAGTGCGGCAATGCGGTGGCCAAGTCCAGGGCCTGCTCCCGGGTGTTGCGCCCGTGCATCAGCAGGGTGATGCGCCCGGGCCGTACACCACGCAAGTCCAGCTCCTCCACCATGGCGCGTGCAAGGGCGGTGTCATACGGCAATACCAGGCACACATCAGACTTGGGGGCATGCAGGGCAATCCGTGCGGCCACGTGGCAGCGCATCAGTTCAGGGCCGCTGGGCATTCCGCTGCCCGAAAGCACGATGACGGCATCCGCGTCCGGTCCGGCCAGCCCACCTGCCGTGCCCAGCCAGTGGTGTGCATCAAAGGGGATGCGGGTAAAGGCCAGCACCAGCATGATCAAGAAGAGTGCGCCCAGTACAAGGCAAACCGTGCGGAGCATCCGCAAGGTGAAGCGCGCAACTTTTGCCGCCTTGGACAAGATGGGGGCCATTGGGCTCTTGACCTGCATGGACAGATGTCGTCCAGTCCGGCTTTAGCAGGGCGCCTTATCCGGGCAACGGGCTTCCCACGGGCACGGCGCAATCGTGGCCCGGTTCACCGTGCGGCGGATTGATCTTGCCGGTGCCTGCGGTGGCCGGTGCGGTTGGAGGCGCTGTCAATACAGGAGCCGCAGTTGTGCTTGCTGGCGGTATGGCCCCGGAGGTTGGCGCGGGAGCTGGAGATCCATCCAACGGGGCGCCAACAGGAATTTCACAGCGGTGGCCGGGTTCGCCGTGGGGTGGATTCAGTTGAGCTGTAGCCGTTGCGGGGGCAGTTGCTGCAGGAACAACCGCAGGAGGAATCGTGGCTTCCGTTGAGGTAGCGGCGGGTTGTTTCGTTGCCGAAGAGGTGGAGGACGCCGGTTCTTCCGCATTGGAACAGGAGGCCAGGGCAAGGGAGAGGGCAAGGGCAGCGGAGGCCCAGGTGAAATATGTTTTCATTTCAGGAGAGGGTCGGTAGAGCGTGAGGACCAATTCCGCGCCAAGATAGCTTGCATAGGCGGTGCCCTATACCATCTCGCGATAGAAGGTCGTCCAGTCTACTTGCTCTTCTTCCGCATGCCTTCTCCGAGGGGATGGTCCCGTAGGCACCGCTACGCAACCATCCCCTCGAATCGCCCTGCGAAAAAATAGCCGCGCATCTTTGGACGACCTTCTATCGCGAAATGGTATTATCCGGGCCGCAGAAAGGCTTGGAGCTTGAAGCGGATGAACACCCCCCGAACCCCGGATGAAATTCCGTGGGGCTGTCCTTGTCGATCCGGTGGTGCAACCCATGCACGGCCAGTTGCTGCAAGTAGCGGTGCACCATATTCTTCAATGGTCTGCTGCCCTTGGCTGGAATGATCTCCAGGATGGGGATCCGCCGATCCACGCAATGGTTCATCGCTTCATCGAGCGCCTGGCAGCGCTCTGCCGAAGCGGCTACGCAAAGGCGCCGTCGATCTCGGTGCCTTTGTTGAAGATGTTTTGCAGGTCGCGTTTGTGTTTGCTCATGGGCGCCTGCCGAAATAGCCTTGATACCACTCCTTTTCCCAGTGGTCGCGCTCATCCGTAAGCATGCGCGTGCCATCCAGCCAGTCGCGCAGGATCCGCAGTGAGCGGTCGTCGCGTTGGGAGGTCACCGGTATGCCCGCGCGGATCAGCGCGGCGGCGGCTACTCCGGGCCCTTGCTGGTAGACTTTATTCTCTGCGAGGCGCGAACCCAAGTAGGTCACCGTGCTGCCACAGGCACCGCTGATGTCCATCAGGATTGCCAGTTCCACCTGTTCTTTCAGTGCTAGGTCGCGCATGGCGTAGGCTGCCTTCACCATTCCAGCGGTCCAATCGGTGCCGTCCTCTGCCAGCGAGCTCGCTTTGCCGTCCAGTACATCGAAGCCGTTGCCGCCATGGCTGTCGGGCGTCATGCGCGGCGTGCCGAAGGAAAAGTCCTCCGGACAGAATTTCACGATGCGCACCGCTGGCCGGAAGAGCCAGGAGCGCAGATCGCGGTGATCTCCGTTCGTGCTGCCGTCCACGCCGCAGCCTACTCCGCCCAAGCATGCGCTCATCATCACCACGAAGGGCTTTTCCGCCGTTGGCCGCGGGCGTCCGTGGAAAAAGCCGGGCTGTGGCAAGTGGGCAGGGCGTTCCATGCCAACAAGATAGGGACTCACATCTTCACCAACAGCAGTGCCTTGATCGCTTCCACCTGTTTCACGTCCACTCCCGCTTTTTTCGCAAATGTTTTCCACTTCTTCACGCCCGCCACCACCTCGTTGATGATCGCATCGGCCTTCCTGATGTTCATCTCCTTCGCCACCGCCAGCAGGTCTGCTCGGGTGATGTCCAACCGTTTCCCGTTGATGCTCATTTGGTGCTGCTTCAGCCACGGGTTTCCGGGATCATACGCGAAGGTGATGTCGTAGGCCGGGCTGAGTTGCCATTTGCCCATCGGGTCCATCAGGAACGACGTGTTCTTCGTGTGGTCGTCCAGGTTGCGCGCGATCACATTGAAGCACATGCGACGGAACAGCTCCGCCGCATCGGGGTAGGGAAGGCCCAAGAGGCGCATCATGCCGAATGCGTCTTCATACCGGTAGCGGAGCGGGTCGTTGAAATCCAGGTGGCCCAAGCCGCACAGCGTGGCCATGTGCAAACGGTGCGTCTTCCCGGTCGGTACGTCCACCAAGCGATCGAAACGCTGCGTCAGGAAATGCGCGCGGCCGTGTTCCTCCAGCAGCGTACACGGCATCATGCTGATCCCGCACGCCACCGCCATCAGGTGGTACGCATACTCGATGCGGCCATAGCCTTTCGGGTCGCCCAGCGCCGCGTTCGTCACGCCATCGAATTTGATCAAGCAGTACGAAAAGCCGTCCTGCTTCGCTCCGCTCGCAGTGACAGGTTCTATCTGCCCGCTGCGCACCTCGCCCGTTTTTGCATTGTATGCCACGATCGCCTTCGCCCGCGCGCCCCCGGCCGACGTGCCCACTTGGATAATGTTCCTCAGCGCCTCCTGCTCGCCCTTCTTGCGACTGGTCTTGAACGCCTCCTTCTGGGTCATCACGGTGCGCGCAACACGCACCAATTCATCCACGCGCAAGGCCTCGCTGCTCGCCTCCAACTCCGCGTGGCTCGGCTCGAACTCCAGCGCCCCCATGCCGCGATGCCCCAGGAAACACAGCTTCTCCACGGGGTTCGCCGAGCCGTCAACGCGCTGCTGGTCCCGCAGCCACGCGTTCAGCAGCGTATCGCCAAAACGGTCCGGCAGGCAATCCGCCAACAGCCCCGGCAGTCCCTTGAACGTCTCGTCGCGCAGGTTGCCGAAGGTGAACACTTCCTCCCCGCCACGCGCCTTCGCAAGCGGCATCAGCACGGGTGCCACATCCAGCCCGCTGTGCGTGAACGCTTGGTCGAACTGGAACTCACCCCGATGGAGCTGCTCATTCCAGACAATGGCGCCTACGGTCTTGCCCCAAAGGCTCACTCTTGCTCGCGTTACCATGTGCTCTTTGGTTTTGGTTTTACAATTTGCGGACGATTCCGCCCCGCACGCTTGCGCCTATTCCGCTCGTAGGCCTCCTCCTGTTCCAGCAGCATCATGGGCGTGGCCCGGCGCTCCTGCACCCACGGATTCAGCAGGTCCAAGCGGTCCAGCGCGCGCAGCACCTGCACCACGGTGAGCAGTGTAGCTGCGCGCCCCCCCTCCAGCCGTTGCACCGTACTGCGGTCCAAGCCGGTGTGCTGCGCGATGTCCGCCTGGCTCAGGTTCCGCTCCAGGCGCATGCGCTTGATCTCCTTGCCCAGCCGTGCCACGGCATTGGCATCGGTCAAGACGCTCCAGTTAATGCTGCTCATGGGCATCGTAAAGGTCCAGTTTGTTTATCAACGCTGCTTTCACACCACAAGTATACGCATTTTTTGTTTCTTTTGTTTCACATAACGATGGGTATTGGCGGCATAAACTTGTATTATTGGCATTAGTGGTGCATGTGTGCAGCTATAATGGGCCTTGGCATGTGTCACCCTGAGCATAAGCGAAGCGGCACTGCGCAAGGCGCGAAGCGACTGAGTAGTCGAAGGGTGGGCGTGCCCCCTCTCCCGGCCCACGAGCCGGGGCACGGGGTCCGGCTTTCCCCTCCAAGTCCTCGGCCGGATTACCGGCCTCCGGGCTTTCCGGTCCAATCCGTCACGCGAAATGCGAAAGCCTACCAAGCCACATATTCACTGCCGGGATCATGAGCCTGCGCGCACTATGCCTGATGCCTGCGACCCCTTCAGGGTCGAACCACGCGTGGGAACCATTAGAACTACGCCAGGAATCTGGATTCGACCCTGAAGGGGTCGCAGCCTATCAGACGAGGGCCTTCAATTCATCGATGCCCAGTACATCCTTCTTGCGATGAAGCATCGCATGGCAATTCGGGCAGACCGGCCTCATGTCGTTGACCGGATCGAGGCGATGCGCGCCTTTCATTGTGCCAAGCGGATTGAGGTGATGAACATGGATGAAGCCTTCGCCGAGCTTGCCGTATCGCTCCTTGAAGTCGAACTCACAAACGACGCATCTCATCCCATGGTGTGCGAGGCATGCAGCACGATTCCTTGGATCACGTTCAAACCGTGTCATCCGAACGGTAAAGGCCGTTCCCTCCCCGAATTCTGCCGAGGGTTCAGCAAACGATGATGATGTGCTGAGCGAGTTCCACGCATCTTCCAACAGGGCAACGTACTCGTCCTTCACGAAAGTCCCAGAGGCCTGAGGTGACCAATGTTGTCTTGGGGCCAGTTGTTGTAGCTCTGCAAGTGAGAGAACACGGGTCTCTGGCCTGAACAGTCTGTCGTATTCAATATCCACGTAGAGAGTGGAGCGTTCGGAACCATCCCAATGGGGCTGTGATTCCGGGTCACTCATGATCCATCCGGATGCCATGATGCCCCGAGGCTCGGAGCCGAGGTGGATCAGGTAGAACCGATCGCCTGGCGCAATATCTCGAGAACGTCCAATGCTCCACTGATCAAGACACGAGCCTAGACGTGCTGTCTCTTCGACCATCTCATCAAGGCGCACCCACTCCCATTTGTTTGGGTTCCAAGTCAACAGAACTGTTCTTGGTTCTCTCATCGTATCTTGCCCAACGCCTCAATGATCCCCACCGCCGCCTTGGGGATTTTCGTGCCCGGCCCGAATACATCGAAGCACCCGGCATTTTTCAGGAAGTCGAAGTCGTTGGGCGGGATCACGCCGCCCGCCACCACCAGGATGTCCGGGCGTTTCCATGTTTCGCGCAGCTCCTTGATCACTTCGGGCACGAGCGTCTTGTGGCCACCGGCGAGGCTGCTGATGCCCAGCACATGCACGTCGTTCTCGATGGCCTGCTTGGCTACTTCCTGCGGCGTTTGGAAAAGCGGGCCGATGTCCACGTCGAAGCCGATGTCGGCGAAGCTGGTGGCGATCACCTTGGCGCCGCGGTCGTGGCCGTCCTGGCCCATTTTGGCCACCAGGATGCGTGGGCGACGGCCTTCCGTTTTGGCGAATTCTTCAGTGAGGCGCATGGCCTCCTTCATTTCGGGGTCGTTCATGGCTTCCGCTGCATACACGCCGCTGATGGCGCGGGTGGTGGCTTTGTACCGGCCGAATACGTTCTCCAGGGCGTTGCTGATCTCCCCCAGGGTGGCGCGGGCGCGGGCTGCGGTTACGGCGAGTTCCAAGAGGTTAGCCGCGTGCAGTCGTGAGCCTAGCAGTCCTGAGTCGTGAGTCCGACTTGGACTTGACTCACGACTCAGGACTTCAGGACTCACGACTCGGGCCGCATTTGTCAACGCTTCCAACGCCTCCTTCACTTTCCCCTCGTCCCGTTTAGCCTTCATCTCCTTCAACCTCGCGATCTGCGAATCCCGCACCGCCGTGTTGTCCACCTCCAGCAGGTCCATCTTCGTCTCATCCTCGGTCACATACGCGTTCACACCGATGATGTGGTCCTTGCCGGTGTCGATGCGGGCTTGGCGTTTCGCCGCTGCTTCCTCGATGCGCATTTTGGGCAGGCCGCTTTCGATCGCCTTGGCCATGCCGCCCAGTTCCTCCACTTCCTTGATCCGCGCCCACGCCTTGTGTACCAGCTCGTGCGTGAGGCTTTCCACGTAATAGCTGCCGCCCAGCGGATCGATCCATTTGGTGATGCCGCTCTGCTTTTGCAGGTACAGCTGCGTGTCACGCGCGATCTTTGCGCTGAAGTCCGTGGGCAGCGCGATGGCCTCGTCCAGTGAGTTGGTGTGCAGTGATTGCGTTCCGCCGAGCACGGCCGCCAATGCTTCCACCGTGGTGCGCGCGATGTTGTTGAAGGGGTCTTGCGCGGTAAGGCTCCAGCCGCTGGTTTGGCAGTGGGTGCGCAGGGCGAGGCTCTTCTTGTCCTTGGCGCCGACCTCGTGCAGCATCTTGGCCCAAAGCAGGCGGCCCGCGCGCATCTTGGCCACTTCCATGAAGAGGTCCATGCCGATGCCCCAGAAGAAGCTGAGACGCGGCGCGAACTCATCCACGTTCATGCCTTGGGCGATGCCCGTGCGAACGTATTCGATGCCGTCCGCAAGCGTGTAGGCCAGCTCGAGGTCCGCGGGGGCACCGGCCTCGTGCATGTGGTAGCCGCTGATGCTGATGCTGTTGAACTTGGGCATCTTCCTGGCGCAGTAGCTGAAGATGTCGCCCACGATGCGCATGCTGGGCCCCGGCGGGTAGATGTAGGTGTTGCGCACCATGAACTCCTTGAGGATGTCGTTCTGGATGGTGCCCTGCAATTGTTCGGGTGCAACGCCTTGCTCTTCCGCAGCCACGATGAAGAACGCCATGATGGGCAGCACCGCGCCGTTCATGGTCATGCTCACACTCATCTTGTCCAGTGGGATCTGGTCGAAGAGGATCTTCATGTCCTCCACGCTGCTGATGGCCACGCCGGCCTTGCCCACATCGCCTTTTACACGCGGATGGTCGCTGTCGTAGCCGCGGTGGGTGGCGAGATCGAAGGCGACGCTCAAGCCCATCTGCCCGGCGGCGAGGTTGCGGCGGTAGAAAGCGTTGCTCGCTTCGGCGGTACTGAAGCCCGCGTACTGGCGGATGGTCCACGGACGCACGGTGTACATGCTGGCGTAGGGGCCGCGCAGGTATGGCGGGGCGCCCGCGCCGAAGCGCAGGTGTTCCAGGTGTTCGGCATCCTCGGCGGAGTAGCGCGGCTTCAGGGGAAGCTCCTCGCGGTTGGGGAGATTTGTTGTCAGTTGCCCGCTGCCCGTTGTCAATTGTTGGTCGCCTTCACTGACAACAGCCAACTGACAACCGGCAACTATTTCCTTGATCAGTGAATCCGTCAGCTCCTCCACGATGTAGGCACCTCCCAACGGATCGGCCACGCGCCCCAAGAAGCTTTCATCGCGCAGCAGCAGGCTGATGTTGCGCGCTATGCGGCGGCCCAGTGCCGGGCCTTCCGGCAGCGGCAGGTCGGGAATGGTAAGGCCGTCGCAGCCGCCCAACACCGCGCTGATGCCTTGGAGCGTGGCACGCAAGGCCTGATCGTACGGTGACTTTGGTTCCGGATCGTACTGCACCTCGCATTGGATGAACGTGTTCACGCTGCACGCGTGGGCAGGGGAGAAGCCTTGCACCACCTGTGCCCAAGCAGCGCGGAAGGCGCGGATCCGGGCGGCTTCCAGGAAGAGGTCGTCGCCGAGGTGCAGGCGGAACTGGATGCGTGCGGCGGCATCATCGATCGGCCAACCGGAACGGGTCAATCTTTCCAAGAGGGCTTGGCCTTGCGCAAGGGCTTGTTTCATGCAATCGATGGGGCCGTCGCCGGGTTTGCGCAGGTCACTGATTTGGAAGAGCCGTAGGAGGGGATAGGCGGAGATCCGTTCGCGGAGCGCGGTCGGGTCGGTGTCCAGCGGGAAGTCGGCGCAGAGGCTGAGCACGTTCGGAGCGACATGCTGGTGCTGCGCCATGTGGAGCACCTCCCGGAGTTGTTGTTCATTGCCCTTGTGCAGCTGCAGGTCGATCGCTGCGAGGAGCACATCGTTCAACACGGGCTGCATGGTGGACTGGGCTGTTCGCAGCTCGATCGCATCCGCGCCGCCAAGCAATGCCTCCAAGACCTCACTGTTGGCTTTCTTCGCTTGGGGCGCGGCAACCACCGCCGTGATGCGCCATGGATCGCCGGTGCGTGTTGTCCCTCGCCGTTGGTCTTTCCGCTCTTGGCCCACACGGTCATTGGCCATGCCGTAGGGTCGCAGCCGATCACCGTTGGGCAGCAGCACATCGAGGCTTGCGGCGTCCTTGTCCTTGAGTTCCCGCAAGATCAATTGTTCCCATGCGGAACGGTCGGACGCGGAGAAGGCGGTGAAGAGGGGTTCGTGGCGCATCGCGGCGAAGTTCGGCAATGTGCACAAGCCATGCTCCCCGTGCGTGACTTGGATTGATGGACAGGAGCCTTCCAGGCAGCTGCATCTTTGTGCCGGTTCAGGGAGCAAAGGTCGGGATTGCGGATAAAATCGGATATACATGTCCGAATAATGGACGATCCGATTAGTTTTGGCCGCCACAAGGGATCCGCATGTTTTCCAAGACCGGTGAGTATGCCCTTCGGGCCACCATGGTGATCGCCACCGCATCACGCAATGGGGAGCGCCTGACCTTGGAGCGCATTGCTGAACGAACGGGCATGCCCAAGGCATTCACGGCCAAAGTGTTGCAGGACCTGGTTCGTGGAGGGGTGATGGCGTCCAGTCGAGGGCCCAATGGAGGCTTTGACCTTACACCCCTCCATGCGCGAAAGGTGAATCTCAGAAAGGTGTTGGACGCGGTAGGTGAAGCGGACATCACCAACAGTTGTGTCATGGGGCTGGGTGGTTGCAACAAGGACCTGCCATGCCCCATGCATAAGGACTTCATTGGGATAAAGCAGGCCATTGCCAGCCTCCTCGATAGGACCCAGGTGCATGACCTGGTGGATGACTTGAACAAAGGTGAGACTTACTTGAAGCGATGATGAGAATGATCATAAAAGGACATGAAGGTCCACAACTCTTGCCATGGCGCAGCGGAGCCCTGGGGCTGGGGCTATTGGTGGTCCATTGCGCCAATGCGCAAGGCCCCAAGACGGACGGTTGGCTTTCCAGTCCCGGTGTGGTAGGCACGATCGTGTTGCTTGCGGTGGTGCTGTTCGTGGCCGCGTTGATCATCACGGCGCAAGTGGGCCGGCTGCTGAAGGAGGCCAAGACAACACGGGATGCCGATGCATTGCACCAGGAGCGCCCCTCCGAGGAACGGGAACGGATGGAAGCAGCCCGGCAATTCAGGCTGCGTGGGGATGAACTGGGCGGAACCGCCCGTGCCTTTGACGGCAAGGCACTTGTGGCCAAGGCCACCAGCGAACCGGACAATCCCCTGGTGGACGAGAAGATATACTCGCGCACCCGCCTCCAAGTGGCTCCCGAATTGCAGCAATTGGTGCTCTGGTATCTGGGGGCCTCGGTATTCTGGCTGGTTTTCGGGACCATGGTGGGCCAATACCTGGGGCTGAAGTTCGTGTGGCCCGACCTGGATGAAGTGGCCTGGTTGTCGTTCGGGCGCTTGCGTCCGGTACATACGAACACGGTTTTCTGGGGCTGGGCTTCCTTGGCCATGATCGGCCTTGGCTACTTTGTGATCGCGCGCACCTCCGCGACCAAGGTCCACAGCTACAAAATGGCCTGGTGGGGCTTCGGCCTGATCAACCTCTCGCTGATCATCGGCAACCTGTGCCTGATGGCGGGCATCAACAACGGCGGTGGGGAATACCGCGAGTACATCTGGCCCGTGGCCCTGCTCTTCGCGCTGGGGTTGATCATCACCTTCCGCAACTACTACGCCACCGTGAAACGCCGGAAGATCGCCGAGATCTACGTGAGCAATTGGTACATCATGGCGGCCCTGCTATGGACCATCGTGCTCTCCACCATCGGCTACTTGCCGTGGTACCAGGAAGGCTTGGGTGAAACGGTGATCCAAGGCTACTACATGCACATGGGCGTGGGCATGTGGTTCATGACATTCACCCTCGGGCTGGTGTACTACTACCTGCCTTCTTCGCTCAACAAGCCCATCTACTCCTATTCCTTGGGCGTGTTGGCCTTCTGGACCCAGATGCTGTTCTATACCATGATCGGCACGCATCATTTCATATTCGCACCGTTGCCGTGGTGGTTGCAGACAGTTGCCATCGTCTTCAGCGTGGGCATGTTCATACCGGTGTTTGCCGGCACCACCAATTTCCTGATGACCATGCGGGGCAGCTGGAGCGCCATCGGCAAGAGCTACGTGCTGCCTTTTTTCCTCGTAGGGGTGGTCTACTACTGCGTGGGGAGCTCCCAGGGCAGCTTCCAAGCATTCCGGTTCACCAACCACATCTGGCATTTCACCGATTTCAACGTGGCGCACTCCCATATGACCATGTATGGCATCATCACGTTCATCATGTGGGCGTGCATGTATGCATTGGTGCCCAAGATGACCGGGCGTGAGCCGTCGCAAGTGCTCGTAGGGGCCCACTTTTGGCTCGCATTCATCGGGCTCTTCGCCTACACGGTTTCATTGATGGCCGGCGGTACGGTGAAAGGCATGGCCTGGATCGAAGGCATGCCCTTCATCGACACGGTGATCGCCACACGTGGGTACTGGGCCTGGCGCGCCATCGGTGGCTCTTTGATGTTCCTCTCCCACTTGCTCTTCGCCTGGAATTTCTACTCCATGGTGCGCAAACCCCACCTGTTGGAGAGTGTATCCGCTGTTGAACCCCATTTGGCCTGACCACCATGCTCAATTTGCACAAGGACCACGCGAACCTGGTCAATATTTCTTTGGTCGTGTTCGCCTTGCTGAGCACCGGCATCGCCGTTGCACCGGCGTTGGACCTGCAGGACAACAACGCCCCGCTGCCTTCCATGCGTGCTATGACCGCCCAGGAACGGCGCGGCCTGGAGGTGTACGTGGCCGAAGGATGCATGGGGTGCCATACCCAGCAGGTGCGCAACATTGAGATGGACAAGACCTGGGGCTCGCGGCCGAGCATTCCCAGCGACTACTACTATAGCAAGAAGCGCATGAACATTTGGCAGCAATCCCCTTCGCTGCTGGGCAGTGAACGCACCGGACCGGACCTCACCAACGTGGGCATGCGGCAGGCCAGTGAGGCGTGGCAAATGCTGCACCTGTTCGATCCGCGCATGGTGGTGAAGGGTTCGGTGATGCCGCGTTATGGTTGGTTGTTCCGGGTGGTGGATTCGGCGCAAGTGAAGATGGATGACGTGGTGCTGCCGGTTCCGGAGGACAAACTGGATGGGCGCGGGCGGAAAGTGGTGGCCACGCAGAAGGCCAAAGACCTGGTGGCCTACCTGTTGTCGCTCAAGCAGGCTCCCCTGCCCACGGGCGTTGTGCCGGAAGGCTTCCTGCCGTCGCCGGGAGCCGATGGAAAACCGGTTGCCGCCACGGCCGAAGCAGGCCTGCCCGATGGGGGGGCGATTTTCTCACAGGTCTGCTCCGCCTGCCACCAGGCCGATGCCAAGGGTCTGCCGGGCGCATTTCCGGCCCTGGCCGGAAGCCCCATTGTCAATGATGGGAATGCCACCAAAATGATCGATATTGTCCTGGGTGGCTATGATGCCCGGCCCGAGTTCGGCCCCATGCCCCCGCAAGCGGCCAACCTCACCGATGAACAGATCGCAGCGGTGATCAACCATGTGCGTTCCAGCTTCGGCAATGATGCGCCGCCTACCACGGCCGAGGCCGTGAAGTCCGAACGGGCCGTGATAGCCCCTGAAACCGCCGGGAAATGAGGAAAAGAACATTTGCCATCCTGGTGCCCCTGTTGGCCCACGTTCCGGTTTGGGCTTGCGAGGTCTGCGAGAAACAACAACCCAAGGTGCTGCGGGGGATCACGCACGGCACAGGGCCCCAGAGCGCATGGGACATGCCCATTATCGTCATCTCGGCGGTCATCGTGCTGTTCACCTTGGTATTTGCCGTGAAATTCCTGGTGTGGCCGAAAGAAAAGGCCCATGACCACATCAAGCGGATCATCCTTCAAACGCCCCTCCACGACCATGGCCGTTGAACGCACCGTTAAACTATTCCTCGACGGGGAAACCGCACCCTTCGCGGAGTTTGCCCCGCCCGTGAAGTTACTCTTCGACACCACCAAGCTGCCCGACGGCCCGCACACCCTGCGCATTGTGGCCCGCAGCACCAGCGGGGTGGAAGGCGTCCGCACCATCCCCTTCGAGGTGCGCAACGGACCCGCGATCACCGTATTGGGCCTCAAGCCCGGTGAAGTGGTGGACAGCCGGATCCCGATCACGGTGAATGCCTACGGCAGCGAACGCAATGACCTGTTCATGATCACGGGCTCCGAAACGCCCAAGGCCATACCTTCCTGGGTCTGGGCCATGCTGATCGCTTTCGTGGGGTTTGCCGCCTTCTACTTCACGCTGTATTGGGCCCCCACCGGGCTTTGAGCGCTTGCAGGCGGAATGCTGCACCGGGACGTAGCTTTGCCGCCCAAAGCACGCCAAACCAGTTCCGTCCATGAAGATCGCCAACCACTCCGTGGTGTCATTCCACTACAAGCTCACCAACGAGAATGGTGAGCTGCTCGATAGTTCCGAAGGCCAGGATGCGTTCACCTACCTGCAAGGCAGCCAGATGATCGTGCCGGGCCTGGAGGCCCAGATGGAAGGCAAGGAGAAGGGGGCCAAATTCAAGGCTGTGGTGCCTCCGGAGCTCGGTTATGGCGACTTGAACAATGAACTTCTTCAACGCGTGCCGTTGGACCGGTTTGGCGGCCAGAAGGTGGAAGTGGGCATGCAGTTCCAGGCTGGCGACCACGGCGTGGTAACGGTGGAGGAGGTGACCGGCCAGGATGTGCTGGTCAATGCCAACCACCCGCTGGCCGGTGTGGCCCTGCACTTTGAAGTGGAGGTCATGGATGTGCGCCAAGCCACGCCCGAGGAAGTTTCCCACGGCCACGTGCACGGTGAAGGCGGCCATCACCACTGATCCTAACGCACCAAGGACAAGGCCGGGCCGCGCCATGCTGGCCCGGCCTTGTGCTCCCGGCCATTCACCGGAAAACCGGTGGCGGGTGCCTGCTTACGGTTGCTTGGGCACCACCACGAAGATGTCCTCGTTGTCGCGCTTCATCAGGTATTTCTCCCGGGCGAATTTCTCCAGCAGGGCCTGGTCGCTGCTGATCTCGTGGAGTTGTTCACGCGTTTCGGCGATCTGCTCGGAATAGCGGTCGCGTTGTTCCTTCAGCTCGCCCAGCTGGTGGCGCAGCTTGAGCATGGTGTACAGGTCATAATCCGCGAACAGGCATATCCACAACACCATGGCAAGCAGCCCGGCACCGTACCGGTTGCGCAGCGCATGGGGAACGTATCGGAGCAGTTTCGCTTTCACGGGGTGAAGATGCACCGGGAACGATGGACAACGGCCGTGGGGTGGTATCGGTGATGAACGATCGATCGTGGAAAGGCCGGGGTGGAGGGGCTTGTGAACATGGAAGCAGGCCTGCAAGGGCCTGCTTCCATGGGATGTACGATCGGCCTTAGCCGAGGAACGGATAGCGGTGGTCCACCGGCGGCACGAAGGTCTCCTTGATGGTACGCGCGCTGACCCAACGCACCAGGTTGAGGTAGCTGCCTGCCTTGTCGTTGGTGCCGCTGCCACGGGCGCCACCGAAAGGTTGCTGCCCCACCACGGCGCCGGTGGGCTTGTCGTTGATGTAGAAGTTGCCGGCGGAATGGCGCAGCGCCTCGGTGGCCTGCACGATGGCCGCACGGTCCTGGGCGAAGATGGCCCCGGTAAGCGCGTATTCCCCGGTGGCGTCCACCAGTTTCAGGGTGTCCATCCAGCGGTTGGCGCTGTACACGTACACGGTGAGCACGGGGCCGAAGATCTCCTCGCACATGGTGGTGCTGGCGGGGTCCTTGGTCTCCAGCACCGTGGGTTCGATGAACCAGCCCTTGCTCTTGTCTCCCTTGCCACCGGCCAATACCTTGATGTTGTTCTTGTCCTTTCTGGCCTGGTCGATGTAGCCGGTGATCTTGTTGAAGCTCTTCTCATCGATCACGGCATTGATGAAGTTGCCGAAGTCGCGTGGAGAGCCCATCTTCATCGCCGCGAGGTCTTCCAGGAGGGCTTTCTTCACCTGCGGCCACAGGTTGTCCGGGACATAGGCCCGGCTGGCCGCGCTGCATTTCTGACCTTGGAATTCAAAGGCCCCGCGTGAAAGGGCTGTGGCAACGGCCAGCGGATCGGCGCTGGGGTGGGCCACCACGAAGTCCTTGCCGCCGGTCTCGCCCACAATGCGGGGATAGCTGCGGTAGCCTCCGATGTTGCGGCCGATCTCCGTCCAAATGTTGCGGAACACGCCCGTGCTGCCGGTGAAGTGGATGCCGGCGAAATCCTTGTGACGGAAGATGGTGTCGCCCACAACCTGGCCGTCCACGTGGATCAGGTTGATCACCCCATCGGGCAGGCCGGCCATGCGGAAGATGTCCATGATCACCTGGGCCGAGTAGATCTGCGTGTTGGCACACTTCCATACCACGGTGTTGCCCATCAGGGCCGGGGCGCTGGGCAGGTTGCCGGCGATGCTGGTGAAGTTGAACGGGGTGAGGGCGAAGACAAAGCCTTCCAGGGCACGGTACTCCAACCGGTTCCAAATGCCGGCGGCGCTTCGCGGCTGGTCGCGGTAGATCTGCGTCATGTACGCCACGTTGAACCGCAGGAAGTCGGCGAATTCGCAAGCGGCATCGATCTCCGCTTGGAAGGCGTTCTTGCTCTGGGCCATCATGCTGGCGGCATTGATGGCGTCGCGGTAGGGTCCGCTCACCAGGTCGGCGGCCTTCAGGTAAATGGCCGCACGTTCTTCCCAGGGCATGCGTTCCCAATCGCGCTTGGCCTTCAGTGCGGCGTTGATCGCGGCCTTCACGTGCTTTCCATCGCCATGGTGGCTCAGGCCCAGCAGGTGCTTGTGGTCATGCGGCATGGTCATCCGCCGGCGGTCCTTGCTTTCCACGGCTTCACCACCGATCCACATCGGTGCGTCGATGGTGGTCTTCAGGCGTCGGTCGTATTCAGCCTGCAGGCTTTTGCGCTCGGGCGTGCCCGGGGCATAGCTCTTGACCGGTTCATTGAACGGGGAGGGCGGATCGAAGATGGCGTTGCTCATGGATGAATGAATAGGTTGTCCGTTTTGGCGGCGCTAAGATACCGCCGTTGCGGACCGGTCAATTGGCCACGTAGGGCAGGTGCAGGGTGAACGCCGGTATGGCCACCCGGAACGCCTGGTTGTTCGCCAAGTCGAGCATTTGGTAGCTGCCTTCCATGCGCCCCATGGTGCTGTGCAACTCGCAATAGCTGGTGTAGGTGTACTTTTCTCCGGGGGCCAGTACCGGTTGCACGCCCACCACGCCGGCTCCGTCCACTTCGGTACGGGGCGCCATGCTGTCGGTGATCACCCAATGGCGGGCAAGTAGTTGCACCGTTTGCCGGCCGTGGTTCGTGATGGTGATCCTGTAACTGAAGAGATACCGGCCTTCCTCCAGTGCGCCTTGCCCCGGCTCGAAGCGCGCATGGACGCTTACGTGTATATCGTTGGTGACGGCGGTGGGCATGGCGTGCCACAAGTGTAACCATTGTCCGAAGCATTGGTGCGAGGCCTTTCAGGAGCGGTCATCCCTTGCGGCTGTTCAGGAAGCGCAGGCCCAGCAACCGGTCGCAGCGTAGCTGATAGTCCTTCACATACACCAGCACAACGTATTCGTTTTCCGTTTGGTAATGCGATCCTTCCAGCAGGGTGAGGTCCGGTACCGTGCCACCGTTGGGCAGAAAGGCGTACACATGGTCGAAGTAGCCTTGCTTAATGGGGATCCTTGCGGTGTATGCCTTCCGGGCTTCGTTCCATGCACAGCGGAATTCCTTCTTGCACTGGAAGTCGCTGATGGCACCGTACACATACACCTCGCCGCCCACCTGCTCCTGGGAGCGCGGCAGGGTGAAATCCACGTACACGTAGTCGGCGCTCAAGGGATCGTCCGGCACAAGGTCGTTCTTCACCAGGTATTTGCCGTTGATGTCGGGCAGGTCCAGGTATACTTTGAATTCGCGCTTCTCGTCCGGCAGCAGCACGGCTTCGGTCAGTCCTTCCGGGGAAGTGAGGTAGTGGCTCACCCGCAGGGTGGTGTACCGCAGGTTCTTCAGGTCCACGCCCCGCCATTCATTGCCCCCGTGGAACAATCCTTCTTTGGGGTGGTCATAGACCAGTTCGGCATCGCGGATGAACTTGGGGCGGAGACCGGTGCGCGCGTCGTCCCATCGGTTGTTCTGCAGGACCACCACTTGGAGGTCGCTGAATGGATCGGGCACAGGGATGCCCGGATAGCGCAACGTAAGGTCCAATTGCTGGTCCATGTCCCGCCGTTCCACGTTGCGCGTGGGCACCATGGCTGCACTGACCTGTACCCGGTCCTCAAAGACCAGAAAGCGGCGGGTGAGGACCAGGTCGTCCTGGTCGGTGCCCCGGAACACCTTCAGCAGGTAGTTGCCGGCCACGGAGGGCCGCATCATCTCGTTGGGGAACTCCAGTTCGTAGGCCAGGAACGGCTGGGTCGTGTTGAAGCTCTGGCGGGGGGAGGGCACAAAATCCGTGGGCACCCCGTGGATGTATTGGCTGGGCGAAAGATCGCTGGGCTGCCAAAGGGCAGTGCAATGCACCACGGTGAAGCTGAGGTTCTCCGCATCTACGTTGAAGTCGTCGAAGCGCAGCACCAAGGACTCCTCGCCGCCCAACCTGAGGATGGCCGGCGAAAGCTCAAAGCCCCGCTTGAAGAACTGCACGGTATGGACAGTCGGGCTGTACACGTGGTCCTCGTAGCGCAGCTCCTGCGCGGAGTAGTAGTCATGGGTATTGCTGGCCACTGGTTGTACGGCACTGCACGAGGCGAGCAATGCAAGGATCAATGTTCCTGTCTTCATCGGGTCAATCGCCGGGGTCATTCCCCCGCAAAGGAAACCATCGCCACGCCGACCGCGGAACGATTCGGTGCGTCACAGTCCATCCCGTGTCATTCCGGCCGTAACTTCGATCAGCGTTCGCACCACACCAAACCGATCAACACGCCGATGAAAACACGCTTTACCCCAGCAGCATGGATCATGGCCGTTGGCCTCCTGTATGCAGCCCGGCCGGCCCATGCACAGATCGCCGTTACCGATAGCCTGTCCACCGCCGACATCGCCCAGTTGTTGGAGGGCCTGAACCTGTCCATATCGAATGTGGTGGTGAACTGCCCGGGAGCCGCCATGGGCCAGTTCTCGGGCAGCTCCGAGCTGGACATGACCGATGGACTGGTGCTCACCACCGGATCTGCTGATGCCTTGGCCGGGCCGGCGTCCAACTTTGCCAATGCCATGCTTGGCACGGCCGGTGACGTGGACTTGACCGCGGCCGCCGGTTCGTTCACCAATGATGCCTGCGTGCTGGAGTTTGACTGCGTACCCTACGGAGATACGCTGCTTTTCAACTTCTCCTTCGGAAGTGAGGAATACCCTGAATTCGTGGGTTCCGTCTTCAACGACATCTTCGCCATCTACCTCAGCGGGCCAGGATTCCCCTTCCCGGTGAACGCCGCGCAACTGCCCGATGGGACACCGGTGGCGATCAACAACGTGAACGACTTGAGCAACAGTGCGTACTATTTCGACAATGAAGCGGCCATGGGGCAGTATGTGGCCTATGACGGATTCACCGTGAACCTCACCGCCTTTGCCGAAGTGCAGCCGAATGAGACCTACCACTTCAAGGTGGCCATCGCCGATGCAGGCGACATGGTCTATGACAGCGGGGTGTTTCTGGAGGCCTTCAGCTTCCGTAGCGTGGTGCTGACCACGGCCGTGGCCGAGCAGGGCACAACCGGCATGACCGTGTACCAACAGGGCGGGTTGATCCGGGTCGCGTTGCCTGTGGTGGAACCCGGCGCGGACCTGTTCCTGTACGATGCTTTGGGCAGGCAGTTGAAGCATGTTGCCGTATCGGACCAATTGGTGGAATTCAATGGTGCCGATCTGCCTGCTGGTGCATACACAGTGGTGCTGCACAATGAGCAAGGCATTGCTCCGGTGCGGTTCGTCAGAGAGTGATTGCCCGAGGCGGGCTTTCCCCAGGGGGGAGGCTTCAACGCCGCGGCCGCTTCGCGGCCTTTGATACCACGGACCGATGAACGTCTTCGAGCAAGCTCGGCCGTTCACCGGCCCGTGGTATCGCCCGCTGCGCGGGCAACGTTGGCGGAGAGGGAGGGATTCGAACCCCCGGTACCCTTGCGGGCACTTCTGTTTTCGAGACAGACCCGATCGACCACTCCGGCACCTCTCCTTGGTGTGCTGTCCAGCGGCGGCCGTGCCGTGGCCTTTGCTGAAGGGCGGCAAATATAGCCGGGCGGCATGGCGTTCCATGCAACCGCCTATTTTCGGGCCACGCAAGCACCGTTCGGCCCCAGGACCAAGCTGCCAGGGGAATGGCGCCACATCCAGTCCGCATCAGATGAGACCCGCGCTGCTCAATTGGACCTTGGCCTGCATGGCCTTGCCTTGGTGCAGCTTCGGGTTTTCCCAAGAACGAACCCTGCTGCGGGTGGTGCGCTCCGAGGTGACCTTCGTGAGCGACGCGCCATTGGAACGGATCACCGCTTCCAACATGAAGTGCAGCGGATTGCTCGATCCGGCAGCGCGCACCTTTGCCGTGCAAGTGCCCGTCGCCGAGTTCCAAGGGTTCAATTCACCCCTGCAGCGCGAGCATTTCAATGAGAACTATATGGAGTCGCGCACATGGCCCAAGGCCAACTTTGCCGGGCGCATCATCGATGAAATGGACTTCAGTACCCCCGGCACCCGGTCGGTGAGGGCCAAAGGCACCCTCATGATCCATGGCTTGGAGAAGGAACGCATCATCCCTTGTACCGTGGTGGTCTCTGCTGAAGGAGCGCGCGTTACGGCACGGTTCGAAGTGGCCTTGGATGATCATGCCATCCGGATCCCACGGATCGTGCACCAGAAGATCGCTCCTTTGATCCAGGTGGAACTGGACCTTTTATTCAGGCCGGCACCGGGCACATGAGGCGCTTATGGCCCGCCCTGCTGCTGGTGCTGTTGGTCCCGCCTTGTGCTGCCCAGTATCCCCATACACAGGTTCAGGAGATCCGTGTGGGGCAACGCCGAACGGCCATCACCCTGTTGGCCCAGGACAAGTACGGGCTGATCTGGGCCGCCAGCGATCTCGGTGTACTGCGGTTGGACGGGGACCGGGTGGATGTGATGGCCTCCTCCGGCGGCGCCACCATCATGGCCATGGCGCAACGGGACAACGGCATGGCCGTGGCCCTGTCCTCCGGTGTGGTACTGCACTGTGCCGGAACCCGGGTGGACACGATCTATTCCGATCGCGTTTTGGTGCGGTGCCCCGTAAGAGCCATGGTGGTGGCCACCAACGGTACGGTGCACCTGGGCACTTATGGTGCGGGGATCCTGTCCATCGAACGCCAACGCAGCCACGTGCTTTCAACACCGCAAGGCCTGCCGGACAGCCACGTCAACGACCTGTGCCTGCTGCAGAACGGCAGTCTGGTGGCCGCAACGGACCAAGGTCTGGCTTTGGTGAGGGATCGCCAAGTACGGGAGGTGTTCGGGCAGCGGCAAGCAGCGCCGGACAACTTGGTCTTGTCCGTGGCGGAGGCCCCTGGTGGTGGTGTGTGGGCGGGCACGGACAATGGCGGTGCCTTCCTTTGGACACCCGGCCGCAAAGACATCACCGATGCATGGTCCGCTGAAGCCTGCGGGGGAGCGGTGCGCAGCATCGCCTGCCAAGGTGCGTTGCTGTGGACCGCCGGGTCCAGGCCTGGCGCCACCTACTTTGACCGCAGCCTGAGCCGAAATGGATTCGCCCCTTCCGAAAAGCTGCTGCCCGGTGCCCTGCCTGCAATGGACCTGTTGTGCGACCCGGAAGGCGCTTTATGGTGGTGTGATGGAACCGGGCGGCTCTACCGCGCCGATCCGGCCGTCTTCTTCATTCCGGAATTGGCCGGAATGGACATCAGTGGGATCAATGCGCTACGGGTAACCAACGACCGTAGCTGGTTTGCCACGGTGGAGGGGTTGTTCTCCTGCGCATTGGGGGAATTGGCCAGCCCGCTGTTGGAGCATGCAACGGTACCGGTGGACCCTCAAACGCCCATTGTTTCATTGGACCTCGCACCGGACGGAACGATCTGGGCCGCCACTTTCGGCAATGGCCTCTTCGCCGTGCGGCCCAACGGGCACGTCGATCATTTCAGCAGCGGGAATGGCGGCATCGACCCCAACGTGCTTTGCGTTCGCACCCGCGGCGAGGAGGTGTGGCTGGCCACCTTGTCAGGCATGTGCAGGCTGGTGGACGGTGAGGCCACGTGTTTCACACCCTCGGGATCCGGTTTCATGTACATGCTGTTGCCCTTGGAAGACGGAACCGTGCTGGGGGCAACTGACGGGAACGGGGTGGTCCGGTTCGATCGGGACCGCTTGGAACCCGTGGACCGTTTCGGGCCGCGTACCTACTATGCCTTGTCGCGCGATGCGGCGGGCAGCACCTGGGCGGTGGGTCCCGAAAGTGGCTTGTGCCGCTTGAAGCAGGACACCTTGATCTGCACGGATGGCACCATGCCGCAATTCCAAGGAGACCTTTTCGCCGTGGCCTGCACGGGCCGCCACGTGCTGGTGTTCCGCGATGGTGCCGCCATGGCTTACGATACTTCCACCGGCCTATGGAGCGATATCACCGCCCAAGCTGGTTTATCCGGGCTGCAGGCAGAGTTGAACGCTGCGGGCACCGGCCCGGATGGATCAATCTGGTTGGCCTGCGACAAGGGGTTGGTCCGCCTGCGCGCACCGGCCACATGGTTCTCCCCGCACCTGAACACAGTGATCACCGAGGTGGTGGTGGACCATGTGCACCTGGCGGCCGAACAAAACTGGGAAACCCCCCATGACCGCAACGCCGTCACCTTCAGATTTGCCGCGCCCCACTATGCGGACCCCGGGGCGGTGCGCTTTGAGTTGCGCTTGTTGGGCCTTAGCGACAAGATCATACGCACCCGCGAACGCGAAGCCAGTTACCCCGCGCTGCCCCCCGGAACATACACCTTTGAAGTGCGGGCGTTCGTTGGCGAGGAGCCGCGCGGGGCTGAATGGGCGCGGCAACACTTCGTGATCGTACCACCGTGGTGGCGGCTCTGGTGGGTGGCACCCGCCGCCGTATTGGCCTTGGTATTGGTCATCGCGCTCTGGTTCCGTGCGCGTGAACGGCGCCTGCGCTACCGGCAAAAGCTCGAACAGGACCAGGTCCGCTTTCAACTGGAAGCATTGCGCAGCCAAGTGGATCCCCATTTCCTCTTCAACAGCTTCAATACACTGGTGGAACTGATCGAATCCCAACCGTCCAAAGCCGTGGAGCAAGTGGAAGAGCTGAGCACCTTCTTCCGCAACATCCTTCATGTGCGGGACAAGCCCACCATTTCCCTGGGTGAGGAACTCAGCCTGGTTTCCACCTATTTCCGCTTGGAACAGCGCCGCTTTGGCCAGGCCATTGCCATGGAGACCGCCATCGGTGCTGAGGACCGCCGCTTGCACGTGGTGCCGTTGACCCTTCAATTGCTGGTGGAGAACGCCATCAAACACAATGTGGCCGATATGGAGTCGCCCTTACTGGTCAATGTGCGGGTGGAGGATGGGCTGCTGGTGGTGTGCAACCGCATGCGACCAAGGTCTTCCCCCGTGCGCTCCACCGGCTTCGGGCTGGACAGCATCCGCAAACGTTATGCGGCCCTGAGTCCGATCCCGGTATCAGCGCGAGCGGTGGATGGCCGTTTCATCGTTCAGATACCTTTGATCCAGCCATGAACCTGCGCGTTGCGATCATTGAGGACGAACCCGCCGCCGTGAGGCGCATGCACAAATTGCTCGTGGAGATCGACCCCGGCATGGAGGTGGTGGCAGACCTGCCCTCGGTGGAACAGGCCGTGGCCTGGTTCAGGCAGCATGCACCACCCGACCTGGCCTTTTTCGATGTGCGCCTCGCCGACGGCAGCAGCTTCGAGGTGTTCAACGCCGTGGAAGTGGCTTGCCCGGTGATCTTTGTGACCGCCTTCGACGAGTTTGCGCTGAAGGCTTTCCGTGTGAATGCCTTGGACTACTTGTTGAAGCCCGTGAAGCGCGAGGAACTGGCCGTGGCCTTGCAGCGGGTGCGGGAACTGCGCATCGTTCGTGGGCTTGGTGGATTGGCGAGGCATGAGGACATTGCCGCCGAACGCCCTTCGGTTCCGGTCAAACGCTTCCTGATCCGCATTGGCGACCGGATCCGTGTGGTGGAACCCAAGGACATCGCCTACTTCCATTCACGCCAGAAGGACACCTACCTGCGCACATTGGAAGGCAAGGACCTGCCGCTTGACGAAAGCCTGGACCGCCTGGAGCATCAATTGCCTGCGGACCGGTTCTTTCGCCTGAACCGGCAGTTGATCGTGAATTTCAGGAGCATCCTGGAGCTGTTGGCGTACAGCAAGAGCAGGGTGAAGGTGGTACTGCAGCCACCGTTTGATGAGGATGCCCTTGTCAGTAGTGAGCGATCCGCGGAGTTCAAACGCTGGCTGGCAGGGTAGTTGCCGGTTCGTCGGCCATTCTTCCCACTTCGTCGGGTCTGGTTCCCAGCCGTGGGCCGTACACCATTGCTTTGGGTGCTGAAGCAGGCAATTGAAGCAGGCATCGGATCACACTCCCCGCAGCAGATGGACACAACGATCGTGCTCGACCCGAAGGACCTCGACCTGTTGCTGCGTGCAGAACCCGGCCTGCTCTTGGGGCAGATCATGCGCCTGAACAACGAACCCCGCTACCGCAACCGGTTGGATGCCATCCAGCTGGCGGCCTGGATCAAAGAGGTCAAACAGGGCAAGCGCAATGCCGCGGGCCGCAAACGCTGATCGGTGCAAGCAACTACAGCCCGCGGAACCGGGTCTTTCTCCACTACAGCCGGACTGAACATGTCGATACCTCCTGCCTCTTCCTTGATCCACCTGCTCCTGGGGGGCCTGCGAGGTGCCACCGCCATGGGCATGGTCATCTTCTGCCTTGCTTCCTGCAAGCATGAACCGGTGGTTGCCCCGGATGGCGGTTTGGAAGGCCAAGGCCCAGGCCCAGGGCCGTTGCCGATCATGGAATGCGATCCGGACAGCGTGTACTTTGAACAACAGATCCTGCCCTTGCTGATCTCCAACTGTGCCGTTTCCGGATGCCATGACCAGGCCACCAATGACAACGACGGCATCCAGCTGACCAGCTACAGCACGCTCATGGCCAGTGGAACCATACAGGACGGTGACCTGTGGGAGGCGATCAACGAAGACGACCCGGACAAGCTCATGCCCCGGCCTCCGCAGGCCCCGCTTTCGGCCGACCAGATCACGCTCATCGGCCAATGGATCCAGCAGGGTTTTCAGGACAATGCCTGCGAAAACTCGTGCGACACCCTGAACGTCACCTATTCCGGCGTGATCCAGCCCTTGGTGGACGGCTACTGCACGGGGTGCCATGGCGGCAGTTCACCCGAGGGCGGTTTGGATTACACCACCTGGGATGACCTGCACGCAGTGGCGGTTGATGGCCGGTTGGCCGGTTCCATCCAGCACCAGAACCCGTTCACGCCCATGCCCCCCACGGGACCCATGCTGCCCGATTGCCAGATCGACCAGATCATGGCCTGGATCGCCCAGGGCGCCCCCAACAACTGATGCCGGCCATGCGCAGCAAGAACCTTTTGATCGCAGCGGCGCTCGGGGCAGGCCTGGTGGCATCCAATGGCTGCTACTATGATGTGGAGAGCGACCTCTACCCCAACAATTTCTGCGATACCGTTTCGGTCACCTTTTCCGGTACGGTACAGCCTCTCCTGCAAAGCAATTGCGCCATACTGGGCTGCCATGTGCCGGGTGGGACCGGCACGGGGGATTTCACCACCTATGCCGGATTCAATGCCCAAGTGGTGAACGGCGCCGTGCTGAACGCCATCCGGCATGAAGGAACCGTGCAACCCATGCCACCAAGTGGGAAGTTGCCGGATTGCCAGATCCGCCAAATTGAGCTCTGGGTGAACGCCGGGGCGTTGAACAATTGAACCATGAAACGCAACCACCTCCTTCTGCTCCTGGGCTTGGCCTTTGCCGCTGTGGCCTATTACGGTTACCGCCAGTACAATGCCGTGCCGGCCACCGCTGCAGGCCGTACCGCCGATTTCAACGTACAGGCACCGGCGCTCTTCACTGAATTCCAACAGGATGAAATGGCCGCCGGCACGCGCTACAATGACAAGCTGGTGGCCGTGGAGGGCACCGTGCGCAGCATGTCCACCGCGGAGGAGGGCCTGGTCAATGTGGTCCTGGAAACAGGCGATCCCCTGGGGGGCGTGGTATGTGAACTTGCACCCGGCACAGTGCCGGGCCTTGTCGCCGGCGATCACACCCGTATCCAAGGCTATTGCGCCGGGTTCAATTTGGATGTTCTGCTCCAGCGCTGCACGGTAATTGAACTGAAACCACAACACTGAAACACCACCGGTCCAAATGCCCCGTTCCATCCTCCTCGCCGGCCTCGGCCTGTTGCCCGCCTTGCTGGCGGCCCAAACGCATTTCGCCACCCGCAGTGGTGAGGTCTCCTTCTTCTCCAGTACGCCCATGGAAGACATCACCGCAGTGAACCGCAAGGTCACCAGTGTCTTTGATCCTTCCACCGGTGCCGTGGAGTTCGCGGCCTTGATCAAGGCGTTCGAGTTCGAGAAGGCACTGATGCAGGAACACTTCAATGAGAACTACATGGAGAGCGCCACCTTCCCCAAGGCCACCTTCAAGGGCATGCTGAAGGCCGCTGCCGGCGATGACCTCGCCACCGTGGGCACCCATATCGTTACCGTGGCCGGTGACCTCACCATCCATGGCGTCACGCGGCCTGTTTCCGTGCAGGGCACGATTGTCACCTCGGCGGCGGGCACCATGAAGGCCACCAGTGCATTCGAGGTGAAACCCGAAGACCATGGGATCAAGGTCCCCGGCGTTGTGCGGGACAAGATCGCCAAGTCCGTGCAAGTGAAGGTCCGGCTGGAGTATGCCAAACTGTAAGCCCCCAAACACCAGTCCAGCACCCATGCTCCGGTCCAGGTCCCTCTTCCTTTCCTTGGTGTTCGCGTGTGCCATGCCGGCGGTGCATGCGCAGGAGGACCTGTTGCAATTGTTGGGCGGCGACAGCACGGAGGTGGTTCTCACTTCGGCCAGTTTTAAATCCACCCGGGTGATCAATGGGCACAGTATGGAAAACACGGCCCATGGGGTGTTGGATTTCCGCATCGGACACCGTTTCGGGTTCCTCAGCACCGGTGTGCAGGAGCTCTTCGGCTTGGACCAGGCCACGATCCGCTTGGGCTTCGACTACGGCCTCACCGACCGCTTGATGATCGGGCTGGGCCGGAGCTCATACGAGAAGACCCTGGACGGCTTCGCCAAGTACAAGGTGCTGCGGCAATGCGATGAAGGATGCACCATGCCCGTCTCGCTGGCTTTTGTGGCGGCCACCTCGGCCACCACGCTCCCTGCCGAACAGGTGCCTTGGTACTTCAACGGTATCGATGACTTCTACACACATCGCCTCTCCTACAGCTTCCAAGCGGTCATCGGCCGCAAGTTCACCGAAGGGCTCACCCTGCAATTGACGCCCGGCGTGGTGCACCGCAACCTGGTGGAAACCCCTGAAGACCGCAATGACCTGATGAACCTGGGGATCGCCGGTCGGGCAAAGCTCAGTAAACGCGTGGCCATCAATGCCGAGTATTTTTATGTGCTGCCCGACCAAGGCCCACGCGGCGGGTTCCACAATTCACTGGCCATTGGCTTCGACATTGAGACCGGCGGCCACGTGTTCCAGCTGCACTTCACCAACAGCACGGGCATGTATGAACGTGGCTACATCACGGAAACCGTGGGGGACTTCGCCCAAGGGGACATCCACTTCGGCTTCAATATTTCACGTGTGTTCACCCTGCACGACCCGAAGGCCAAGGCGTGGCGCAAACAGCAAGGCAGCTAACGCGTTGCAACCGGGGCATCCGGCATGTTGATCCCGTGCAGGTGCCGGATCAGTGGCCGTGATCGGCCTTGGGTTCGTCGGCGCCGTCCACCAGGAAATAACCCAGGAACACCAGCACCACCAACGCCACGAAGCTTATCACGCCCATGGTGTTGCTAACGCCATGGGTATCCAAGATCGAGGGCTGCAGGGGGATCAGGAAGGCAACCAGCCAAATGGCGTATCCGAGGAGCTTGCGTTTGTTCATGGTGCGATGCTATGCGGGGTCAATGTAGGCAGGTTGGATGGGTCGGATGCCAGGGGCGGCGGCGTTCACTTGCGTTGGGCCATGGGCACGAAGTCGCGCGTGGTGGCACCGGTGTAGATCTGGCGCGGGCGGCTGATGGGCTCCTTGTTCTCCACCATCTCTTTCCACTGGGCGATCCAACCGGGCAGGCGGCCCAAGGCGAACATCACCGTGAACATGCGGGTGGGGATGCCGATGGCCCGGTAAATGATGCCGCTGTAGAAGTCCACATTGGGGTAGAGCTTGCGTTCGATGAAGAACGCGTCCTTGAGGGCCACTTCCTCGAGTTGCTTGGCGATGTCCAATACCGGGTCGTTGATGCCCATTTTCTTCAGGATGGCATCGCTGCTGCGTTTGATGATGGTGGCCCGGGGGTCGAAGTTCTTGTACACGCGGTGCCCGAAACCGAAGAGGCGGAAGGGGTCGTTCTTGTCCTTGGCCTTGTTCACCCATTTGTGGATGTTGCCACCGTCGTTGCGGATGGTCTCCAGCATTTCGATCACCTCCTGGTTGGCTCCGCCATGCAACGGGCCCCACAAGGCGGCGATGCCGGCGGAGATGGCGCTGTACAGGTTTGCCTGTGAGCTGCCTACCATGCGCACGGTGCTGGCGCTGCAGTTCTGCTCGTGGTCGGCATGCAGGATCAGCAGCTTGTTCAAGGCGTCCACCACCACGGGGTCAGCTACGTATTCCTCCGTGGGCAGCCCGTACATCATGTGCAGGAAGTTCTCCACGTAGCCCAACCTGTTGTCCGGGTACATGTAGGGGTGGCCCAGGTTGTTCTTGTAGCTGATGGCCGCCAACGTGGGCATTTTCGCGATCAGCCGGTAAATGGTGCGCTCCACGTCCTTGCTGGGCCGGTTCGGCGTTTGGCTCTTGGGGTAGAAGGTGCTCAGGGAGTTGACCATCGCCGAGAGGATGCCCATGGGGTGGGCGTTGCTCGGGAAGTATTGGAAAAACCGCTTCATGTCCTCGTGCACCAACGAGTGGTAGCGGATGTTGCCTTCAAATTCCTGCAATTGCTTGGCGTTGGGCAGTTCACCGTTGAGGATCAGATAGGCCACCTCGGTGAAGGTGGCTTTTTCGGCGAGCTGCTCAATGGGGTAGCCCCGGTAGCGAAGAATGCCCAGTTCACCGTCCAGGAAGGTGATGGCGCTGGTGGTGGCCCCGGTGTTCTTGTACCCGAAGTCCAAGGTGATATGGCCCGTTTCCGACCGCAACTTGCTGATGTCGATCGCTTTTTCCCCCTCACTTCCCGTGATCACGGGGAATTCGTAGGTCTTGCCCTCCAAAATGATCTTCGCGGTCTCGCTCATGTGGTGCGTTCGGTAATAAAAGATGTCCGGGTACTGGTCGCCGCGAAATTAAGACCATCGGCCGATCGGGCCGTGTTGTTCCCTGAATTTAGCGATTGCGCAACGGATCGGCGACCTGCAAGGCCTTCCATTCGGGGCTGGCCGCCGCTGGTGGCCTTTTTGCCGGTGCTTGAAGGACAGAGATCCAGCGGGGGCCTTAATGCCGAAGGGCCGCCACCCACGGTGACGGCCCTTCGGCAGGGATCTGGAAATTGGTTCAGTTGGAAACGGGCGCCATGGTGCTGCCCGCTTTCACAGGAGAGGTGGGGGTGGCGCTGGCCGAGGCTTTCACCTCGCCTTTGATGCGGATGATCTTGGTCGGGGCGTTCACCGCGTTGCTGGTAATGGTCACCGATTTGTTGATGGGGCCCACGCGGTTGCTGTCGTACTTCACCGTGACCACGGTGGAGGCGCCGGGAGCGATCGGCGCGGTATCGCACTTGGGCACGGTGCAGCCGCAGGAACCCTTGCAGTTGCTGATGATCAGCGGCTGGTCGCCGGTGTTGGTCACCTTGAACTCGCAGGTGCCGTTGGCGCCTTGGTCAATGGTTCCATAGTCATGCACTTCTTTGTCCAGGCTGATCATGGGACCACTGCCACCCACGGTGCGGGTGTTCTCCTGGGCGAAGGCACCCAGGGCGAGGGCGCTGAGGCTGAGGGTAGCGAGGAGCTTCTTCATCTGCTGTTGGTATGGTTTTCGTCTGTTCGTGGCCAAAGGTCGGGTGGGGCTGTGGGCGCTGTCCGGAGATTAACCAAAGTTTAACACGCACACGGCTTCCTTCCATTTTCAAGGCCATGGCCATGCAACCTTTGTGCCATGGCGATCGTGGCCCGGGCGTGGAGGTTGGTGCAGGAGGCGTTGGCAGGCGAGGACCGCGATTACACGTCCATTGGCATGCGCAGGGCCGTGGTGTTGCTGAGCATCCCCATGGTGCTGGAGATGGCCATGGAATCGCTGTTCGCGCTGGTGGACGTGTTCTTTGTGAGCCGCTTGGGCACGGAGGCCGTGGCCGTGGTGGGGCTTACCGAAGGGGTGATGACCATTGTGTACAGCCTGGCCTGGGGCTTGGGCGCGGGGATCACCGCGGTGGTGGCCCGCCGCATCGGAGAGAGGAACCGCGAAGGCGCCGACGGCGCGGCGGTGCAAGGCATCCTGGTGGCGGTCTTCCTCGGGGTGCTCCTGGCCGTGCCGGGTATCCTCTGGCCGGGTGAGCTGCTTGCATGGATGGGGGCTTCCGCTGAAGTGGCCCGGCTCGGCACGCCCTTCATGCAGTTGATGTTGGGCAGCAACGTGGTGATCCTGCTCCTCTTCGGGATCAACGCCGTCTTCCGCGGTGCGGGCAATGCGGCACTGGCCATGCGCGCGCTGTGGGTGGCCAATGCCATCAACATTGTGCTGGACCCGCTGCTGATCTTTGGCCTTGGGCCCATCCCCGCCATGGGCGTCACCGGGGCGGCCGTGGCCACTGTGATCGGCAGGTCCTGCGGGGTGGCCTACCAATGTTGGCACCTGTACAATGGCCGGGGCAAGGTGGCCTTGGCCGCGCGGCATTTACGGGTGGCATGGAACGTGTTGTGGAACATCCTGCGGCTGTCCGGCGCGGCATCGGCCCAGTTCCTCATCGCCTCGGCCAGCTGGTTGTTCCTGGTGCGCATTGTGGCCGGCTTCGGCGATGATGCCGTAGCAGGCTATACCGTGGCCGTGCGCATCATCATCTTCGCCCTGCTCCCCGCTTGGGGCGTGGCCAATGCGGCTTCCACCTTGGTGGGGCAGAACCTGGGTGCGGGCCGGTCGGACCGTGCCGAACAAAGCGCCTGGCTCTGCGGGCACCTGAACATGGTCTACATGGCCACCATGGCCATCCTGTTCATTGCATCGGCTCCATGGGGATTGGGCTTGTTCACCGATGTGCCCGATGTGGCCCGGGTGGGGGCGCTGGCCCTGCGCATCGTTAGTGCCGGCTACTTGTTCTACGCCTACGGCATGGTGCTGGCCCAGGCATTCAATGGCGCCGGCGATGCCCTGACGCCGGTGTGGCTGAACTTGGTGTGCTTTTGGCTGGTGGAGATCCCCTTGGCCTGGTACTTGGCCCAGTGGTTGCATGGGCCGGAAGGCGTGTTCCTGGCCATCGCCCTGAGCGAGAGCCTGCTGGCGGTGTTGTGCATGATCCTCTTTCGCCGGGGGAGTTGGAAGCTGGTGAAAGTATGACCCCTAAGGCTGTGGTTTCAGCTGGGGTTTGCCCTCGGCTTCCCATTTCAGCACACTGTCCACGATGTGCTCGATCTTCCGGCTATCGGCCCAAGTGCCCCTGAAGATCAGGCGGCCTGCCCGGTCGATCACATACGCGCCGTTGGGCACCCGGCCGTAATCCGTGAAGGTCTTGTCATCCAGGCCGTCCACCAACACGGGCAACTCGGTGAGCTGTGCCAAGGCCTGTGCATAGCCCAGTTTCTCCGCCATGGTCGCCGGTAGAGGATATTTGCCGTACTGTTTCTTGTCGCCGGGGTGAAGCTCCCTGCCGTAGATCACAAAGAACTCCACCTGGGAGGTGTCATACTTCGCCAACAGCTTGCCCCAAAAGGGCAGTTGTGCCCGCGCCGGCGGATTGCTGATGCTGGCGAACATGAACACGCGCAACTTGCCCTTGTGCGCGGCCAACTCATAGGGCCGGTGGGTGCGCACTTCCGGCAAGGTGAAGTCGTGCGTCCGGGGCACCATGTTGCCGCCTTCACTGTACAGTTGGATGTCCTTGATGGTGGCGCGCATCATTTGGTCGAAGTTCATGCGCCACACCTGCACCTCACGGCGCATGGTCCTGAGCTCATCCTTGGTGTAGCCGTTGAGGAAAAAGTCCAGGTCGTCATGGAACCGGATGCTTCCATCGGCCATGTACGGTTCGGCGTTCCAGTTCTGTACTTGCGCCGTTACCGGGCGGGCGAGCAGGGCCAAGAGGATCAACCACGTACGCATCGGGTAAATGTAACGTGGCCATCTTTGTTGCATGGCACGCTTCATTTCCCTGGTGGCCCTGGCCGCTTCCCTCTGCGCACAGGCCCAGGACTACACCAGCTGGTTCACCGGCAATGCCGATGATGCGGCTCCACCGCCGCTGGGCGGAACCTGCATGATGGGCGGTGCCAGTGAGTTTGATCCCGCCATGCAGTGGTTCCTGGGGCGCGCCAATGGCGGCGACGTGCTGGTGTTGCGCGCTTCGGGCGCCGACGGCTACAACGACTATATGTACTACGACCTCGGCGGAGTGAATTCCGTGGAAACGATTCGCTTCAACAATGCCGCGGCCTCCAACGACCCCTATGTGGCGCAACGGATCCAAAAGGCAGAGGCCATTTGGTTCGCCGGTGGCGACCAATGGAACTACGTGGATTTCTGGCGCAACACCCCGGTAATGGGCCTGATCAACGCGGCCATCAGCGAGCGGCACATTGCCATCGGCGGCACCAGTGCGGGCATGGCCATCCTGGGTGGCTGCTATTTCAGTGCGCAGTATGGCAGCATCACCTCGGCGGAAGCACTGGCCGATCCCTTTGGTCCGTTGATGGCGGTGGACTGCACGCCTTTTCTGGACGTGCCTTTCATGGCACGGACCATCACCGACACCCACTACGACAATCCGGACCGGCGGGGGCGCCACTTCACCTTCCTGGCGCGCATGGTACAACAAGGCGATAGCACCGCTTTCGGCATCGCATGCAATGAGTATGTGGCGGTCTGCGTCACCCCGGAGGGCATGGCCAAGGTATACGGCGAGTGGCCGGACTACGAGGAATACGCCTGGTTCATGCGGGTGAATTGCGCCTCACCTGTGGGGCCTGAAGTGTGCGGGCCGGGCCTGCCGTTGACCTGGGACCGACAGGCCATGGCCGTGAACGTGTACAAGGTGCCGGCCACACCCAACGGGGCCAATTGGTTGGACCTGGACGATCACCTCAGCGGGCAGGGCGGCACATGGGAGGATTGGAGCGCGGTGGCCGGCGATTTTGCCACGGTGGCGGGCGAACAGCCCCCCTGTGGGCCCACCACATTGATCGATGAATGGCACCTGGAGCCCCTGTTGCAATGGGATGCGGGCACGAGGCGCGCCCTGGTGCGGGCGCTGGTACCGGGCAGCGTGGTACAATTGGTCGCCGCGGACGGCCGTGTGTTGGAACGGGGGCGCGGCGATGCCGCCGGGCAATGCCAGCTTACCGTCCCTATGAACGGGATGGTTGTGTTGCGGGCCTTGGGCACCAAGGGCTACCGGACTTGGAAGCTGGTGCGTTGATCCCGCCGGCCAAGAGTGGTTATTTCCGCTGGCTCACAAAGCCTTTCTGAAAATCCGGGAACTCCTGTTTCTTGTACACGCCGGAGCCGAAGTAGTTCAGGATGGGCTCGATCTGCACCGGGGTCATGTAGCCTTGTACCGGGGTGAGCACCTGCCCTTGGCTGTCCATGTACACCAAGGTGGGGTAGGCCACGCGGCCATTCACCGGGGCAATGGCCATGGTGAGTTCGTGCGTGCCGTTCCGGCTGTTCTTCATGGCCGGGTTGTACGAGGGATTGGAGTAGCTTTTGCCATTGTATACCACCGGATCCCCGCCTTCGGCATTGAACTTCACCGGGTGGAAGTTGGCGTTGATGTAGGCCGCGGTTTGCGCGTCGCCGAATGTGTTGGCGTCCAGCATGCGGCAGGGGCCGCACCAGCTGGTGTACACGTCGATCAGCAGGGGTTTGCCGTCTTTCTTGGCAGCGGCTTGGGCAGTGGCCAGGTCGGTCCATTTCACCAAGGGCGTGGCGGCGGGTTGCTGGGCGGCGAGGACCAACGGGAAGGCGAGGAGAGTGAGGGCGGAGATGCGGAGGTTCATGGATCGTGATGTAGCGAATTACGTGCCGAAAGGCGGGACCGGGAAGCGCTGCCGGTCAGTGCACGCCTTTCATCAGCTTGCGTACCAAGGGTGAAATGGCAATGAGCACCACCCCGGCGAGGAGGGCATAGACGGCCAACTGCTGGTAGCCGCCGGTGTAGGCGATCAGCTTGTCCAAGTTGGACGCTTCGGGATCGGCCGTGCTCATGCCCGCGCCCAGCAGCCCTGCCACGTATTGGCCATAAGCGCTGGCCAGGAACCACATGCCCATCATCAGGCCTTGGACGGGCTGGGGCGAGAGCTTGGTCATCAGCGAGAGGCCGATGGGGGAGAGGCTCAGCTCGCCGAAGGTGATGATGAAGTAGCCCAAGGTGAAGATGTCCAGCGAGGTGATGCCGTCGGCATCGGCGAAGAAGACGGTGGCGTAGAAGGCGAAGAAAGCGCCCGCGAGCAGCAAGAAGCCGAGGCCGAATTTCACCACGGAATTGGGCTCCATCTTCCGCTTGGCCAGCCAGAGCCAGAGCAGGCCCACCAGCGGGGCGAAGATGATCACGAACACCGAGTTGGAACTGTTGTTCACGATGTTGGGGTCCATGGGGATGAACCCGAAAAGCGTGTGTTTGAGGTTGTTCAAGGCGAAGATGCTCAAGGAGCCTCCGGCTTGCTCGAAGAAGGCCCAGAAGACGATGGAGAAGAGGATGAACACCATGGCTGCCAGCAGGCGCTTGTTCTCCTTGGTGTTGAACTTGCGCATCTCCCAACCCAAGTACACCAGCGTGGCCGGGCCGATGATGTACATGAACAGGTCCGTGTACTCCGTGTTGGTCACCAGTTTGAGGATGAACGGTACGGCGATGAGCGAACCGATGTACACGGCCACCTCGTACAGGCGGCGCTGCTTGTTGGGGATGTCCGGGTGCAAGGGGGAGAGGCCGATGGGCCCCAGGGTCTTCCGCGTAAAAGCGAAGTTGATGAGGCTGATGGTCATCACTACGCTCACCAGGCCGAAGGCCAACGGCCAGCTGTGGTACTTGCCCACCCAGATCATGAGCACGCCGCCCAGCAGCGCCCCCAGGTTGATCGCCGAGTAGAACAGGCTGAAACCGGCATCCCGGCGGGCATCGTCATCGCCATAGAGCTGGCCCACCATGGTGCTGATGTTGGGCTTGAAGAAGCCGGTGCCGATGATGAAGAAGCAGGTGCCGATGTAGAACATCTCAGCCGGGGAGAAGGCGATCACCAGGCCGCCGGCGATCATGAGGAGGGCTCCCCAGAACAAGGATTTCTGGAAGCCCAGGATCTTGTCCGCGAACACCCCGCCGATGAAGGTGAAGGCATAGACGAAGGCTTGGATGGCCCCGTATTGCAGGTTCGCCGTCTTGTCGTCCAGGCCCATCTGCGTTACCATGAACACGGTGAGCATGCCCCGCATGCCATAGAAGCAGAAGCGTTCCCACATTTCGCTGCCGGCCAGGTGCCACAGCTGCTTGGGGTACTTCCCCTCGAAGGTCCTGATCTGTTCCAGTGTTTGCATGGGTGGTGTGCTTGTTCAATGCCGAAGGGTCAGTCCGTTCGGCGGACCGTGCCCGGTAATTCGCCGGACAAGTCTACATACGGGCGGCCAACATTGGTTGTTGGTGGCCGGTGACAGATGGTTGGGGGAACGGGACCAAGCTGGCCGAGCTATCGGTTACCGCCGGAGTTGGACCGACGTTGTGTGCACCCGTATAAATGATCCAGGTCCTTCGGCCTGCCGCTCGCAGCAAAGCCCGGCAACCGGCAAAAGCCCCCCTCAATGGATGTTCTTCTCCCGCATCACCGCCTTCAGCCACCGCAGCAGGAAGAAGAGCATCAGCGCGGCGGCCAAGGCCAAGGCGAAGTTCATCACGAAGAAGTACGATTTGTCCTCAAAACCTTCCCACAATCCGCTGAGCATGCCGCTGAGCTTGTTGCCCACCGAGGTGCTGAGGAAGAAACCGCCCATCATCAACGCGGTGATCCGCGGTGGGCTGAGCTTGCTTACCAGCGAGAGGCCCATGGGCGACAGGCACAGTTCGCCCACGGTGATCACGCCATAACTGGCGATCAGCCACCAGCTGCTGGCCTTGGTCTCAAGGTTGTTGGTGGCCATCACCGCGCCCACCATCACCAGCGCCGATAGCGCGGTGATCACCAGGCCGATGGCGATCTTGGTGGGCGTGCTCGGCTCCTTTTTCCGGCTGCGCATCCAGCCCCAGAACCCCACGATCACCGGGGTGAGCAGCACCACCCAAAAGGGGTTGATGCTTTGGTAGAGCTGCGTGGAGTACAATTTCAGGCTCTGGCCATCCGCGGGCATTTCCGCCGCCGGCACCGTGGCGAAGTACTGCGCGCTCTTTTCATCGGTGGCAGCGCCGTTGTTGGTCACGGTTTGGGCCATGCCCAGATCGTCCGCCACGTTGCTTACCGCCAGCGGCATCTCGCGGTCGGTATAGTCCTTGGCCCACACGGTGAGGGCGTCGCCGTTCTGGTGGAACACCGCCCAGAAGATCACCAAGCAGCCGAACACGGCCAGCAGCGCGCCGATGGGCCGTTTGTCCTCCGCGTTCGCCTTCATGTACAGGTAGATGAAGAAGGCCACCACCGGGATGCAGCCGAAGATGAACGCGTCGTTGGTGTCGGTGCCCAGGAGGTTGCCGGGGATCAAGTAGCCCAGCACGCCAAAGATGAACATGGGCACCAGGGTGCTCAGGAGGATCCTGCCCGTGCTCATGTCGCCCGGCTGCATGGGCTTCAACACGTCGGCATGTTTCACCCAACGGCCACCGCTGATGAAGATCGCCACGCCGATGAGCATGCCCACGCCCGCCGCGGCGAAGGCATGACCCCAGCCGTAGTTGATCTGCATGTAGGCCGCCACGAAGTTGCAGACGAAGGCACCGATGTTGATGCCCATGTAGAAGATGTTGAAGCCCGCATCCTTGTTGTCGCGGTACTTGTCATCGTTGTACAAGTTGCCCACCAGGGTGCTGATGTTGGGCTTGAACATGCCGTTGCCCAGGATGATCAGTAGCAGGCCTACGTAGAACGCGGTGGCGCTGTGTACGGCCAGGGTGAGGTAGCCCGAGGCCATGAGCAAGCCGCCGATGAGGATGCTCTTGCGGAAGCCCAGGATGCGGTCCGCCAACAAGCCGCCCAGGAAAGGCGTGAGGTATACCAGGCCGAGGTAGGTGCCGTAAATGTCGCTCTTCTTCAATGCGTCGAAGCCCATGCCGCCGTTGTCCCAGCTGTCCAGCATGTATAGGCTGAAGATGCCCAGCATGAGGTAGTAGCCGAAGCGTTCCCACATCTCGGTGAAGAAGAGGACGTAGAGGCCTTTTGGGTGCTTGCCGGTGGTGGTGGTGGGCATCGTCTGGGAATATGGATCGTGGCAGGGATCACCGGATGCCGTGGAACAATTTGTTCACCAACGGGCTGATGAGGACCAGGAACAGGCCGAGCCCAACGGTCACGTAGCCGATGTTGCTGTAAACGTCCACATAGGTGGCCAGGCTGGCGGCTTTGTCCAGCACTTCGCCTTGCGCCGCCTCATGGCTGGCCCCCGTAAGGGTTGCGAGCAGGCCCGCGGCATAGTTCGCCCCGGCGATGCTGAGGAACCACGCGCCCATGGCCGTGGCGGTCATGTCCTTGGGGACCAGTTTGGTCACCATGCTCAAGCCGATCGGGCTCAGGAAGAGTTCGCCGGTGGTGTGCAGCATGTACAGCAACGCCAAGGTCCACAACGGCACTTGGTATTCAATGGCCATGGGAGCGGCGATCAACACCACCAGATAGCCCAGGCCCAATTGAAGGATGCCCAGCCCGAATTTCATCGGGATGCTCGGGTCTTTGTGGGCTTTTTTCAAGCGGAGCCACATCACCGAGAAGATGGATCCGAAGAGCAGGATGTATGCCGGATTGAAGAACTGCGTGGTGGCAGCTCCCATTTCCCAACCGAAGACATGGCGGTCCACGTTGCGTTCGGCGAAGAGCGTGAGGCTGCTGCCCGCCTGTTCGAAGCAGGCCCAGAACACCACGTTGAAGACCATCAGGATGATGAACCCGAACATTTTATCCAGTTGCACCTTGCCATCCTTGATGCCGCGTGCGATGAGGCTGCCGATGACGTAAACCGCCACGGCCACCAGCACATAGCCTGCAATGGTGGTGTTGCGCAGCAGGAAGTAGAGCACCGGGACCAAGGCCAGGCAGCCCAACACCACGGCGGTGAAGGGGCTCAATGGACCGAACTTCGGCTTGAACAGGGTTTCCGGTGAAGGAGGTGCGCTCACCTGGGCATAGTGCTTGCTGCCCAGTTGGAATATGACGATGCCCAACAACATGCCGAAGCCCGCCAATGCGAAGCCGTACTGCGCGCCATAGATGTTGCCCACTTCGGCACAGACGGTAGTGGCCAGCAAGGCCCCGAGATTGATGCCGATGTAGAAGATGGTGAATCCACTGTCCTTCCGCGAATCGCCATCCGGGTACAGTTTACCCACCATGGTGCTGATGTTCGGCTTGAACAGGCCGTTGCCCACGATGATGATCGCCATGCCCCAGAAGAGCATCAGTTCCGTGCCGCCAACGATCACGAACTCCCCGACCGCCATCAACAATCCTCCAAAGAGCACAGCCAAGCGCGAGCCGAGGATATTGTCCGCAATGCGGCCACCGATCACGGGCATCACGTAGACCAGCGCCGTGTAGGCCCCATACACCGCGAAGCCCCGGTTGTCGCCCATCGCCAAGGACTTCACCAAGTACAGCAGCAACAAGGCCCGCATGCCGTAATAGCAGAAGCGTTCCCACATCTCGGCCGCGAACAGCCAATAGAGCCCTTGCGGGTGTCCTTTCTCAACGAGCGTCGTGTTCGTCATGGGGTGGTTTTATCGGTAGGTGCCTCACCGAAGGCGCGGCAAGGTAGAGGAAAGAGGGTTTGCCCGGGATGGGTGTTTTCCGATGCTGGATGTCCCAGGTCTTGTCCCATGCTGGCGGTCCGATGTCCTCTGCAACTCAGGCATCGGCCATCAAGCTGAGGACCTCGGACAAGCCGCATGGGCTCTTCCCCCCTCAAAGCTTCTCCAGCACGAAGTCCGTCATCAAGGTGAACAGGTGCAGGCGCGTGGTGCCGCCGTAGATGCCGTGGTTCTTGTCCGGGTACATCATTTCGGTGAACTGCTTGTTGGCCTTCACCAGTGCGGTGGTCATTTCGGCGCTGTTCTGGAAGTGTACGTTGTCATCGGCCAGGCCGTGTACCAGCAGGTAGTTGCCTTTCAGCTCCGCCACGTGGTTGATGGGGCTGTTGTCGTCGTAGCCCGTGGCGTTGTCCTTGGGCAGGCCCATGTAGCGCTCGGTGTAGATGCTGTCGTAATAGCGCCAGTTGGTCACCGGGGCCACGGCAATGGCGGCTTTGAAGGTGTCCGCGCCCTTGGTGATGCACAGCGAGCTCATGTAGCCGCCGTAGCTCCAGCCCTGGATGCCGATGCGCGCCGCGTCCACGTACGGCAATTGGCCCAGCCACTTGGCCACGGCGATCTGGTCTTCGGTCTCGTACTTGCCCAGTTGCCCGTAGGTGACATGCCGGAAGTCCCGCCCCCGGTGGCCCGTTCCGCGCCCGTCCGCGCACACCACGATGTAGCCCTTTTGCGCCAGCATTTGATGCCACAGGAAGTCCCGCCCGCCCCAACGGTCCAGCACGCTGTTGCTGTTGGGGCCGCTGTACTGGGTCATGAACACCGGGTACTTCTTCGAGGCGTCGAAGCCTGGCGGCTTGACCATCCAGGCATTCAGTACCTGCCCGCCGGAAGTGGCCACCGTGATGAGTTCCTTGGGCTGTAGGCCGTATTCCTTCAGCGTTTCCCGCAGGCGCGCGTTGTCCTTGAGGATTTTCACCAGCTTGCCGCTGCCTTCATGCAGGGCAATGGTGCCGGGATCATTGGCGGTGCTGCGCGTGTTGATGAAGTACTTGAAGCCGGTGCTGAATTCCGCTTCGTTCACTCCGCCTGCCAGGCTCAGTTGTTTCAGGCCCTTGCCGTTCAGGCCCACCGACCACACTTCCTGTTGCGTGGGGGCCAGCTTGCTGGCGGTGAAGAACACGCGTTTGGCCTTTTCATCCACACCCTGCACCTCCAGCACGTCGTAGCTGCCGGGGGTGAGCACCCGTTGCATTTGACCGTCCGCGCTGTTCCATACGATGTGGTTCCAACCGTCTTGTTCATTGGTGAGGATGAAACTTCCGTCATTCAGGAAGCTCAGGTCGTCCGTTACTTCGATGTACGTGGGACTGATTTCCTTGTAGATCAGGTTCAGGCTGGCCGCACTGGCTGTCGTGGCATCACAGGTGTAGATGAGCTTTTCGTTCTGTAGCCGGTTCATGCGCATGAACCACACGGTGTTGGCGTTGGTGAAGCCGAAGCGCGGCAGGTAGATGTCCGTTTCCGATGTGCCCAGCGGAACAGTGGCGGCAGCCTTGGAGGACAGGTCGTACACATGCAGGCTTACCGTGCTGTTGGCCTCGCCGGCCTTGGGGTATTTGAAGCGGTATTCGCGCGGGTACAGCTGGTCTTCATAAGTGGTGAGGTCGAATTCGGGCACGGCGCTTTCATCGCTGCGCAGGTAGAGCAGCCTCTTGCCGTCGGGGCTCCATGCATAGCCTTGCACCAAAGTGAATTCCTCCTCGTACACCCAATCGGTAGCGCCGTTGATCACCTTGTTCCATTCGCCATCGGTGGTCACGGCGGTCTCCTGCATGGTGGCCAGTTCCACGGTGTAGAGGTTGTTGTTGCGCACGAAGGCCGCGTGCAAGCCGTCCGGGCTGAAGGTGGCCAGGCGCTGCTTGCCCTTGGTGGTGTCGGCCAAGGCTTTTACCGCCTTGCTGGCAAGGTCGTAAACGAAGTTGTACGCATAGGAGCTGTAGCGGTACAGCGGTTCGGTGGCGGTGCGCACCATCACCTTGCGCTCATCCCCGCTCAGTGCATAATCATCCATGGCCAGGGGTTGGCCCTGCCCGCCAGGAACCAGGTCCTTGCCGTGCAGCACCGTGCCGGTGCGCTTGCCCGTTTTGTATTCGTAGATGTTCACCTCCAAGCCGCCCTCGCCCTCGTCCAAGGCCGTGTAGTGCAGGCCGTCGGCCATGCTCACCCCGCCGGAGAACCAGTCGCCGCTGAAGGTGCGGCTGTACCAGATGGCCTCGTTGGTGAGGGGCTTTTGGGCCAACGCGCTGCATGCCGTGGATAGCACCAGGGCCGCCGTGGGAATGAATTTGAGCATGGGAAAGGTTGTGCGGCCAAGGTAGCAATGCCTACCGGCATTGGATCACCAACGGCTTGGCCCGTTCGCAATAGAACGACTTTTTTGACCGCCCATGCCGGGGCCCCTTGCTTATGCCTTGGGTGGACGTTCAGCAGCAAAGGGCAGGCTCCTACAGCATCCGGATGCTGAAAGAACTACACTGGCGCTCACAGGCTATTTGCCGGCCCGCCCCAACTTTCCTTGCGGCAGGCGTGCTGTATCCGGCCTGGTATTCTTCACCTCCTGACGGAGTGTTGCAACCGGGCCGGGGGCTGGCGGGAAGCGCTCCAAGGAGTACCTCGCAACCGTGCCGTCGGGGAGCACCTCGTCCGCGCGGTTGGCCACCAAGGTGTACGTAAACGCTGCATTGGATTTGCCGCCTGCAAGCTCCACCACATCGAATCCCACGCCCGTTTTATTGGTTACATACACACCATTGCAGTCCCCTTCGAGTTGGATGAAAACCCGCAAGGGGTGCATGGGGTCTACCACGATGTTCTTTGCCAAGATCGGGTCGATCGCCACATGGGTACGTCCATTCTCCAAGCGGCCCGCGCCATAGTCCTGGAACAAGTTTTCCGGTGTTTCAGGGCATGAAAGCGCCACCAGCTCGTTGTTCAGGTCCTTGACGATGGTGTTCACCGTACCCGGACCAATGATCTTGCGCAAACCACCTGCCCCAGCCACTTCTCGGACACCGACATACGACCAAGTCTGCGCGGTGCCACCTGCGTTTTGAACTTCAAAATAGCCACCTGCGGAGGCATTGGCGCCATTGGTGGCATTGTTGTTCGTTTCATCGGTGTTGAGGTTCGACCTGGCAAAGCCGATCACTCCATATTGTTGCCCTGTGCCCACCACTCCTGCACCCCGGGCCGGGGTGTACACGGTGCTGCCGTTATTGCCCACCCCCACCAAGCCGATACCACCGGTGACTGCCGTACCATAACCGAATCCGCCTACGTTGGTCCCGATGATGGCGGCACCACTTCCACCGGTAAGAAAAACTCCTCCTGTATTGTTCCCGACCAGGATGGCGCCGGTGCCGGATCCATCCAAGTTCTCGCCCCTAAGTCCAAATCCCGTTGCGTTATCAGCTAATCCATAAGCCCCAATGGGCTGCATGGTTGCGGTGGTGCTGGATGCGATGCCCAGAACGCCATACCCAAGGTCACCCGTAACCTGCCCCACTACACCGGTGCCAAGATCGGAGACGGCTTCACCCAAAACTCCTGTAAGCAGGCCCGTGGTGTTGGTGGAGGTGGACCCGCCATATACACCAACGCCCGTGCTTGCATAGCCGTTCACAGCAAAATCTCCTAAGCTTCCAATTGCTCCGGTGGTGCCCGTGCCATACACGGAGAACACATCTCCGGCGGTGCCGGTGGTATGGTTTACCACGGTGATCCCCGTGGCCAGCACCCGCAACCGCTCATTTGCCGCCGCCGTTCCCCCGGTTTTCACCACAAGGTCGATGGCATCGTTGGTGCCGATGTAGTTGGTGCCCGCCACGGTGCCATAGTTGCCCGTGGTGGTCCATCCCTTCACCCCGCTGAGGATGGGCAACCAGGTGCTGCTGGCAGTGGAGTAATAGTAATAGCCCGGCGTTACGTTGTTCGGTGCCGTGCCCGCCGTGGCCGTGTTGTAAACCAGCAACGCATCCGCCGGTGCGGTCACCGGGGCGGCGGCGTTGGTGGCGGTGAGGGCCACGCGTGGGATCAGCAGGCCGCGGTCGGTGGCCGCAATGTCCAACATGGCCGAGGCCGCTGGCGCCGCACCCGTG
>JAGPDT010000065.1 GCA_018057455.1 Flavobacteriales bacterium
CTCCAGTTTCCTTTAATGTTCGTTCATGGCCATCGGCCAAAGCGTTCAGCATGGGTAGTGTGAGTTTCTGGAATTCCGGAACAGCCATGGGTGGAATGTTGTTATGGCCGGCAAGTTCGTTGATCCACCGCGAACCTGCGTGAGGGGGCGCAGCGGCAGCTCCCGGCCAAGAAGGCCTTTGCGGATGCCGCAACGAGGAGGCGACCAGCGGAAGCCACCGCAGTGCGTGCAGCCGCTGGCCGGCTGGCCGGGACTATAGCGGAGCACCCGGCCCCGTGCGTTGGAAAGTGGGCGGGAAGGGGACACGCCCGAATGCTGATCAATCCCGTTGCTTTTTCGCCTTGGCTTCGCTGCGCATTTTGTACAGCCGCTCGCTGAAGCCGCCCTCTTCCTCGAATTTGCGGGCTTGGCTGTCCACCTGGTTGCCCAGCAGATGGATGGCGATCTTGCAAAGGGTATGGCCCACGTTTGCACTGATCTCGGCATAAGCACGGCCTTGCACAGTGGCCGGTGTGCGTGCGGTGCGAGGTCCTTCCGGTGCGGCTGTGCGCGCTTCCTTTTCGCGTTCCCACAGGGCTTTGATCCACAGCGCCACTTCGTCTGCATCCTTGCAGCGCGCGTTGCTCAGTTCCTTGCGGCGCGGGTCCATGGGTTCCCACAGGGGCAGTTTGCGTTGCTCCAAAAAAGCTTCGTAATCCTTTTGAAGTTCATCCAAACTGGCGCGCGACACATTGGTGAGGTTCATCTCCAACTTCTGTGTTGTGGCGCTGAGCTTGCTGCCTTCACCGATGTTGCGTTCGCCGCTGCGCGCGGCCTGCTCCATCTGGTCGTGCGTACGGCTTCCCCTGGGGATGTATCGGTCCGCGAAGCGCACGGTAACGGCATAGAGCAGCTTGGCCACTTTGTAGCTCACCAGCTTTTCGTAGCCGCCGCTGGGCCGGAAAATGCGCGGGCGTTGGGGGTTGGTGGGTTCCATGTAGGCAAGTTAGTTAGGGTGGCATAAATGGACTCCAATGGACGGAAATGGACACGGTGCACCACGGAGCTCGTGCGTCCATTTTCGTCCATTGGGCCCCATTGCATTCTCTCCATTTTTCAACTCCTTCTGTTCGCCAGCAGCACCGGGGCCTGCCCATCAAACGGGTTGTCCATCCTTCCGATGCTTTTGGCCTGCAGGCCGGTGGCGCGCATCACCACGCGGTCGCCGAAGCGCTTGCGCATTTTGTCCATGGCCTGGTAGAGGTTCATGGCTTCCTCGGTGTCGGTGAAGGCGTCCATCTGGTGGCCGCCGCCCACCAGGTGGCTGAAGCGGATGCCCACCAGGCGGATGCGCTGGCGGCGGTCGTACAGGGTGCGGAAGAGCTCGTGTACCACGGGCAGGATGAGGTGGTCGGCGGCGGTGTAGCCGATGCGCTGCTGGCGCGTGTGGGTGTTCATGTCGGCGTAGCGGATCTTCACGGCGATGCAGCTGGTGAGCTTTTGGCCTTTGCGCAGCTGGTAGGCGAGGTTTTCGGCCATGGCGGTGAGCAGGCCGCGCAGTTTCACCAGGTCGATGGTGTCGCGCTCGAAGGTGCGTTCGGTGCTGATGCTTTTGCGCTCGTGCCAGGGCGTCACCGGGCTGTTGTCGATGCCGTTGGCCTTGCGCCACAGCACCGGGCCGTGCTCGCCCAGCAGGCGTTGCATGAGGCCGATCGGCAGCTCCTGCATGGTCTGTATGCGGGCCACGCCCATGCTGCGCAGCAGGTGCGCCGTTTTGCCGCCCACGCCGGGGATGGCCTCAATGGACATGGGCGCGAGGAAAGGCTTTTCGGTGCCGCGTTCCACCTCGCGCTGGCCGTTGGGCTTGGCGGTGTTGGTGGCCACCTTGCTCACCGTTTTGTTGATGCTGAGGCCGAAGCTGTTGGGCAGCCCGGTCTCCTTGGTGATGTACTGCCGCAGCTCGCTGGCCAGCTTCAGGGCACCGAAGAACTTCTCCATGCCGCTGAGGTCCACGTAGAACTCGTCCACGCTCGTCTTCTCGAAGAGCGGCACGTGCGCGCGGATGATCTCGGTGACCTCGTCGCTCTTCTTCATGTAGGCCCCGCTGTCGCCGCGCAGGATGATGGCCTCCGGGCAGAGCTGCTTGGCGGTGCGCATGGGCATGGCGCTGCGCACACCGAAGGCCCGTGCCTCGTAGCTGCATGATGCCACCACGCCGCGATCGCTGTCGCTGCCCACCAGCACGGGTTTGCCCGCCAGTTGCGGGTTCTTCAGGCGTTCCACGCTTACGAAGAAGCTGTCGAGGTCAAGATGTACAATGGTGCGCTGGTCACTCATGGTAGGGGGTGATCGACGATGAAGTTGTCGATCGCGGGATCGGTAAGATAAGCGGATGGTGACCGGCGTCACCCAAGGCCTGCGCGACCATGCCTACCTTGTAGCACCGATCCCGACCGCCATGAGCAAGCAGACCAAGAACCCCGTTGTACAACCCCTTTCCACCTTGTTGGCCAGCAGCTACACGCTGTACCTGAAGACGCACAACTACCATTGGAACGTCACCGGCCCGATGTTCACCACCTTGCACGGCCTTTTCATGACACAGTACACTGAGCTGGCCTTGGCAGTGGACGAGGTGGCGGAGCGCATCCGCACGTTGGGCGCGCCGGCACCGGGCAGCTACACGGCCTTCGCCAAGCTGAGCAAGGTGGAGGAGGAGAACGGCCATCCGGGCGCGAAGGCCATGATCAAGCAGTTGGTGGCCGACCAGGAGACGGTGGTGGATGCGGCGCGTGCCTTGTTCAAGGTGGCGGAGCAGGCAGGCGACGAGGTGAGCGCCGACCTGGCCATCCGCCGCATGGACGTACACGGCAAGAACGCGTGGATGCTGCGCAGCCATCTGGAGTGAGGCGCTGACCGCCCTGTGCCGGTGTAAATTGGTGGCCTGCCTTGGCCCGCCCGCATGGACCGGAAAGCCTTCCTCCGCTCGCTCGCCGGGCTTCCCTTGGCCGCATCCGCCATGAAACTGCGGGCATTTCAGCAAATCACCGGAACCTTCGCCAAGAGCGAGCGCATGCCCGTGTTCTTCCTGGGCCACGGCAGCCCCATGAACGCCATCGAGGAGAACGAGTTCGTGCAGGGCTTCCGCCTCATGGGCGCCGAAGTGCCGCGGCCGCAGGCGGTGCTGGTGGTGAGCGCCCACTGGGAAACGCGCGGCACGCAGGTAACGGCCATGGCGCACCCGCGCACCATCCACGATTTCGGCGGCTTCCCGCAGGCGCTGTTCGATGTGCAGTACCCCGCGCCCGGCAGCCCGGAGTTGGCGGAGGAAACGCAACACCTCGTAAAGAGCACCCCGGTGGGCCTGGACCACAGTTGGGGCCTGGACCATGGCGCGTGGAGCGTGGTGAAGCACATGTACCCCCACGCCGATGTGCCCGTGATCCAGATGAGCATCGATCATGCCATGAAACCACAACAACACTATGCGTTGGCGCAGGAGCTCGCATCGCTGCGCGACAAAGGCGTGCTGATCATCGGTAGCGGCAACATGGTGCATAACCTGCGCATGGTGGCCTGGGACAAGCTGGATGAAAGTTACGCCTTCGATTGGGCGCTGGAGGCGAGCGGCATGATGAAGCAGGCGATCCTTAACGGCGACCACCGGCCGTTGATCGATTTCCATGCCCAAGGCCGCGCCTTTGACCTGGCCATCAACTCCAGCGAGCATTTCTTGCCGCTGTTGTACGCACTGGCGTTGCAAGGCAAGGAGGAGCAGGTCACGCTCTTCAACGACAAGCCCCTGGCCGGTTCGCTGACCATGACCAGCGTGAAGATCGGCAAGTGGTGAAGGTTTTTTCACCGCAACGAACACAGCGCTTCCGCCACGTGTCTTGGCCTTCATGGCGTCTTGCCTATGGCATTTCTTCGCGTCTTCGCGTGAGGCCATCCTTCGCGTCTTCGCGTGAGTCATTCGTGCTCAACCCATCGTCTTCGCATGGTAGAAGCCACCGCTCTCCAGGAAGGTCTGGATGATCAACAGCGTCTTTGTCAGATCGTCGATGTACGGGCCCATGAGATCTTCCATGACGTTGGGCGTTCTGACAGAAAACAAGCGGCGGAATGAAAGGTGTGCAGCGCTACATTTGAACCAATGGCCGCAAAGAAGAAATCGTTCGACTGGCAGCTCGCTCCCGCCCCCGAATCCAAGGACCACATCCGACTGAAGGACGAGTACCAGCTCTTCATCAACGGCAAGTGGCAGCAGCCGAAGTCCGTCAAGTACTTCGACACCATCAACCCCGCTAACGAGCAGAGGCTGGCGCGTATCGCCGAGGCGGGCGTAGCCGACGTGGACGCTGCCGTGAAGGCCGCCCGCAAAGCCTACGACACCGTGTGGAGCAAGATGCCCGCCGCCGAACGCGGCAAATACATCTACCGCATCGCACGGCTGCTGCAGGAAAAAGCCCGCGAATTCGCCGTGGTGGAAAGCATGAACGGCGGCAAACCCATCCGCGAAAGCCGCGACTTCGATATCCCCGTGGCGGCCGCGCACTTCTTCTACTACGCCGGTTGGGCCGATAAGCTCCAGTACGCCTTCCCCGGCAAAACCGCCACACCGCTCGGCGTAGCCGGACAGATCATCCCGTGGAACTTCCCGCTGCTGATGGCCGCCTGGAAGATCGCGCCCGCCCTGGCCTGCGGAAACACCGTGGTGCTGAAACCCGCCGAAACCACACCGCTCACCGCGCTGCTGTTAGCCGAGCTGATCCAAGAAGCCGAACTGCCCGATGGCGTGGTGAACATCATCACCGGCGCGGGTGCCACCGGTGCCGCACTCGTCAACCATCCGGACATCAACAAGATCGCCTTCACCGGAAGCACCAACGTGGGCAAGCTCATTCAACGCGCCACCGCAGGCAGCGGCAAAAAGCTCACCCTCGAGCTCGGTGGAAAAGCGGCCAACATCATCTTCGCCGATGCCACCATCGATCAGGCCGTGGAAGGCATCATCAACGGCATCTTCTTCAACCAAGGCCACGTGTGTTGCGCGGGAAGCCGCCTCTACGTAGAGGAAGGTGTGCATGACGAAGTGGTGCGCAAGCTCAAGCACCGCATGAAGAGCTTAGTGGTGGGTGATCCGCTGGACAAGAACACCGACATCGGCGCCATCAACAGCAAGGAGCAGTTAGGCACCATCAACAAATACCTGAAAATCGGTGTCAACGAGGGCAGCGAGATGTACCAAAGCAGCTGCGACCTGCCCACCAAAGGCTTCTGGTGCCGCCCCACGCTCTTCACCAACGTGGCGCAAAGCGCACGCATCGCACAGGAAGAAATTTTCGGCCCCGTGCTCGCCATCCAGACCTTCCGCACCATGGACGAGGTGATCCAAAAGGCCAACAACACGCCCTACGGCCTCAGCGCAGGTGTGTGGACCGACAAGGGAAGCAAGATCTTCAATCTCACCACCAAGCTCCGCGCCGGCGTGGTCTGGGCCAACACCTTCAACAAGTTCGATCCCACCTCACCGTTTGGCGGGTACAAGGAAAGCGGGTACGGCAGGGAAGGCGGGGTGCATGGGCTGGGGGCGTATTTGAAGTTGAATTGAGTGGTGATGCTTTGGGCGTTCCGGCTCGAAGACTCGCCGTCGGGCCATTCGCTGCAAGTCCTCGCCGAGACGGCTCCGGGCTTTCCGCTGCTGTCCCTAACGCGGAATGAGGCATGACTACTCCTGAGGAGAATCCAGACGAAGCCGAGCGACTTGCCTACGAGGCGCGTGTTCGCCGCAGGGTGCCAATTCTGCTGAAATACCTCAAAGAAGGAAAGCTCTCTGTTGCAGATAAGCTAGCACCTCAGGTGCGAGAGAGTCTGGCAAAGTTGAGATATGATGCTCAGGGCGAGCTCGTACTCGACTCTGTGGATGAGTTCATTAGGTCTATGGCTATCTACCCTGACTACCTTGAAAGTCGGGAAGAGACAAAGAGCATTGCTTCCTTAGCAGAAATTCAGCGCAAGTATTTCTCGGTTATCGAATCCAACTTCGGGTTCATCTATGACAAGATGGTCGAGGCGAACTGGACGCCTCAGCGTACGGCCGAACATTTCGCCGACGCCCGCGAAGAGACTGTTGACCATCTGAATGAGAGTATCGACGAGTTACTTGCCTACTTCACAGAGTTCTGGCAGGCTACATCCGAGGTTGCGTATACCCACCTTGAGGATGCACACTCCTCAATAAAGGCCGTTTTTGGAGGCGACATGTTCCCGCGTGACGACGAGAATATCGTTTCGAAGTGCGGTCTGTACGCCGATACCGTGGTGTTGCCTGACCCATTTGTCCGGACCCGGATGCACTTCACGAAGTGGTCGAAGAGAGAACGCGTATTCTACATGGTTAAGCACTCCATGAACGTTCTCCAGTACAAAGTGCTGGCGGTTGCTGAGGTCGACAAACCTATAGTGGTCATACTGCCGGACAAGGAGCTGATGCCGGAAGGAGAGCTTGAGGAGATTGCAAGACTTGGAGCAGAGGATTGCGTATTCCATTGTTCAAAGCTCTTTGGTATGCCATTCAAGAGCTTGGAAGAAGTCGATGCTTATGGCCGGACACTCGATAGCATCGACAAGGCCATTGCGTCGGTTCGTTCCCCCGAACGCTTGCTTATAAATGCGGAGGATCAAAGCGACCTGAAGCAACAGCTCGCTGAGCTCTGCGAGGGGCCTGCTAAGCTGTTTGCTGGGATTACTAATCCCGGTCAAGCGTTGGTGAACAACTCATTCGGTAGACTGGCGGTTGCGAATGAGCTCATTCTAAAGGCCGCCCAATTGAGCGGTACACCGTTGATCGAGGCTCCCACATCATGGGAGTACTTCAAGTGGAAGCTTGAATACGATGCGGAGCGTGCGAATCCGGGCTTGGACGTTTCTAGGCTTCATATGACTCGGGCCCTCAACGAACTCGGTGGCCGAAAGCTCGAATGGTTCGGTAGAGTCCCCGTGAAGGCCCTTATCGAGCTCAGGCAGACCGGTGCGATTGATGAAGTGCGGGCGTTGTTGTCGAGTGGTGTGGACGAGATTGCGCAGTCCGCGCCGGGCGACTTTGAAGCAACGTCTCAGAAGGTGATGGATAACATCAACGCGGCGTTTGACGCTCACTTGGACAACGTAGAGAAGCTGAAACAGAAGAAGTGGAAGTTTGCCGGTCATGATGTGGGAAGTTGGCTCGTGAGCGGCGCCATCGAAGTAACGGCAGCATGCGTAGGAACCCCGATATGGGGCTTGTCGACCTTCGCTCTCAATCAGTTCCTCGATGCGCCAAAACTCAAGGACATTCCCAAGGATGCAAAGGAGATTGCTGACTTGTCTAAGAAGGTGAAGCGATCACCCATTGGCGTGTTGTTCAAGTACAAGACTTACGAATAGACCGCACCATGCACCGCCTCATCGTCCACGGTTTCACCATCTCCCTCGCCTCATGGCAATGCCACTGACCTTTACCTATGCGAAGCTGACGGAGGCCGTTGGAGTTTTCGTCACACATGAGGAAGACGCTCGACGACGTTTGCTTGCCGCTGAGCTTCCGTTGTCCCTCGTATCAAGCGATAGCTTGCCTGAGCCTTATGCGAAGCAATGGTCGGAATTGTGGTTTATGCTCACGGCAAAAGGTGCCTGTCATGACTTCACGCCGTTCAAGTGCACGGTGCTTCACATGCGAAAGAAGCGTGCAGCACAGTTCATCGGTGAGATATGGAACTTGTGGTCGATGTTGGATGCCCACATCCCTCGAGGTCCATTTTGCTAGTCAGCAGAATGGATCCATCTGATTCGCAATCCATGCCCCGCCTCATCGTCCACGATTCACCATCTCGCTCGAAGGCTACGGTGCCGGTACGCACACCATAACCGAAGCGGAGAACCACGCTAAGGACCAAAAGGTTTGCTAGGCCGACGGCTGGTGTGGCGGATCTGATACACGAACACGGTATCGCCATCTAATGTGTAGACCACACGATACGGGAAGCGGCTCACCAGGTCATGCCGGTACTTCCCTTTCCGGATCTGTAGTCCTGTTGGGTTGCGTTGAATGCTCTGCAGACACTCTTCCAAGGCATCGGCGAAACGACCGCCAAGGCCTTTGCTACGCGCTTCATACCAATCGTGTATACGAGCCGCCTCGGCTTGTGCAGCGAGGCGGATCCTAAGCTTGTAGCTCATGCCCGCCGATCTTGGCGGATCATGCGCATGGCTTCTTCCAGGTTGACATAGGTGTCCAACCCGGCTTTGCGTCGGCGGTCGATCTCCTCCAACTCCGCAAGCTCATCGTCGCTGATATCGAAGCCTTCTGCCCGCTCGTCGCGCTTCAGCAAGGAGCGTATGGTGGAGAGGATGCTCTCGTTCCGTTCCTGCTGTAGCAGTTGAAGGATTTCGGTGCGGAGGTCGATAGCGCTCATGGCTTCTGGGCTTGAAGCCCAAAGTTAGCCTCGACTTTGATCAGCAACACCCCCCATGCCCAACCTCATCGTCCACGGTTTTACCATCTCGCCTGTTCTCACCCTAACTTCGTCAACCTAGCCGAAGCCATGTCCACCGAATCCCTCAAGCTCGAATTGATCGAGCGTCTGCTTCGCACAACCGACGAAAGCCTGTTGAAGCAGGTGGCCACGCTGTTCCGTTCCGCAAAAGGCGAAGTGGATGAAGATGGCCTCACCGACGAGCACTACAACATCGTGAAAGAGCGCTACGAAGAGTATAAGCGCGGGGAAGGAAAGAGCTACACGTGGGAGGAAACAAAAGCCATGATCCGCGCTGGTAAAGGCAAGGAGGCATGAGTGTCATCGTCGTTTGGCGTGACAGGGCGATCCACGAGGCACAGGACGCGTTCGACTGGTACGAAGCGAAGTCGCAAGGGCTTGGTGAACGCTTGCTTGCCGAGTTGGATGTCCATGTGGATGCCCTCGTTCAGCGACCAACGGGTTACCCCAAGTGGCGTGGGATGTACATGAAGATCAATCTCCAACGGTTCCCGTACATCGTCGTGTTCCGTGTGCTAAAGAACACGGTTATCATCTTCAGCGTCTTCCATAACAAGCGCGACCCGCATCGTTGGGGCAGGCCCCACTGATCACCCCTTCGGCTCGCACAACTCCCCTCATCTGGCGCAAGCATCCTCCGCTTGTACCTTTCCACTTTCCGTGAACCTGGAGGAACGGTCCACGCCAATATCCGTCGCGAGCTCGTAGCTCGTACCCCTTTCCAACACGGGCTTCCGATAGGCATCGGACCACCCACACTGGCGCGAGCGGGTATAGTGCGCTTGTTGGGTCATGGGCCGGTAGGGCAGATCGCCCGGGCGTGTTCCAGCCCGTCACCGAGGCGATCAACCTGCCCAGCAAGCCAATGGTCATTTCTCCACTACCAAGCGCAGGCTCCGGCTTTGCCCGTCCGCCTGCACCTTCACCACATAGAGCCCCGCGGGCAATGCGTGGGTGGAGAGGGTGCTGTTGACCGAGGCCATAACGGTTGGCAATACCTGCTGGCCGGTGAGGTCCCATACGGAGATTTGGGCCGATGTGGATAGGCCGGTAATGGTTACCCGGTCTTGCGCGGGATTCGGCACCAGGAGCAGGTCGGCTGTGGCCCCATGGGCGGCCACGGCGCTGGTGCCGTCTTCATAGCGCATCACGGTGGCCCTGAAGGTGCTATTGGCGGGGTCCTTGAAGCCAATGTAGGGGGTGCCCCATTGGCCCAAGGCCAGACTGAGGGAGTTGGTCGCGGGTTCGGTGAAGCCCTGGTTGCCAAGTGCCTGCCAGCTGCCGTCGGTGAACTTTTTCACGGTGGCCCGGATGCCGAGGTCCATGTCGGCATAGGCCACGTAGATGGTGCCGGAGGCGTCCATGGCCATGCAGAGCTGGGCCGGGTCCTCATCGCCGGAGGAGGCCGCACCCACAAGTGCCCAGTCGCCATTGTCCATTTTCTTCACCTTGGCGTGGAAGTCGTCGCCCACATCGTTGTAGGCGATGTACGGCACGTCATCGCCACTGATGCACAGCGCGGCCACCTGCACATTGTAGAGGTTCGCCAGGCTGCCCACCAGTTCCCAGGCCCCGTTCTCGAAGCGCTCCACCCGGCACCCGGCCGAGTTGCCATGGTAGGCCACGTAGGGCACGCCCGTGCTGTTGAAGGCCAAGGACACATCGGCGGCATAGATGGGTGAATAGCCCTCGGCACCCAATGCGTTCCAGGTGCCGCCTTCGTACTTCTTCACCGTGAGGTTGCCGGAGTTGGCGTTGTCCACGTACGCCACGTGTGGCGTATCACCCGGGCCGAAGGCCATGCTTGGCTTCGCGCCGCTGCCAGCCGAGACACCGGCGCTGCCCACCATTTCCCAGGTGGTGCCGTTGAGCTTCATCACCGTGATCTTTTGGCCGTTCGCCATATCGCGGTATGCCACGTAGGCGACACCTGCTCCGTTGAAGCCGATCGCCGGGTCCAACGCGGTGCCGGCGGAGAAACCGGCATTGCCGAGGATCTGCCAGCTGCCGCCGTTGTACTTCATCGCGGTGAGCTTGTTGGCGTTGGTCCAGTCGGAGAACGCCACGCAGGGGGCATCGTCAGGCCCAATGGCGAGTACAGGATAATCCACCATGCCGGCGCTGAAGGCCGGGGGACCTACGGGCTGCCATTGGGCTTGCGTGGCGGGGCCACTGGCTTGGAGCAGGATGGCGGTGGCGGTGATCGCGGCGTAGCGGTGTTGCATGTGTGGTGGGTATGGGCCTTATATCGGACAGGCAAAAAAAGAGGTTTCATCCAAAAGCCGGAATCCGTGATCCACCGTATTTGTTGGACTGGGGAGGTACTGAGGCCGGACTCCGCAGAGGAGAGCGGCAACCATAGCGCTAAGGTCGGATCGGCTTGCGCGATCGGCACAAGTTGGGGCCTTCAACGACCTCGCACCCCTTCAAACGCGATCCGCCCGCAGGGGATCAGGGCGTAATGCTTGGGCGGATCGATGGCGAGGCCGAAAAGGAGGGTGAGGTCGTTCCCTTTTGACGTGCTGGCCGGGATGGATCCTTCCGGAAAGGAGGTGGCTATGGGTCGTTGGCCTTTGATGAACAGTTCCCCACGGCCAATTCCTTCCAGGCCACCCTGCTCAAAGACCACTCCGATGTACAGGATCCGTGTTGTGCCCGGCGCTAGTGACCTTCGTTGCGGAGTGGGCGACGGCGGAGGTGCGGTCAAGAAGTCCACCGACCCCTGGATCCCGAAATCAAAGGTGTCCTGCGCAGTGTCCGGGCTGATGTCGTCCGGGAACAGGAACACACGGACGTACCGACCGGTGTCCGGCAACAACCGGACAGGGCCACCAGGCAGGTCCATGGTCAACCCGGCCGGTGCGGTGGAGTTGTTCGTTATATGGATCCTGAAAATGCGGTATCCGAGGGTGGTTCCGTTTGCATCGGTGAAGACACCACCTCGCGGCAGATCGGTGAGCAGTGTGATATCCCCGGGTGTGATCGATCGGGATGCTTTGCCGGTCCATGTGCAGCTGGCGGCCACGACGAACAGTGCGATGATCCAGAATGACCTTGGTTGAATGCGATGGGGTGGTACAGGTGGAGCCATGGGGTGTTCAGGATCTACCGCTTCACCTCATACCGCATCGCCACCACCCCCGAGGCGAACTCTTCCCGACCTACGAGTTTCAGGTCCACCATCTTGGAAAGCCCTGCGAACAAGGTGGGCCCGCGCCCGACGATCCGCGGATGTACCACGATCTGGTACTCATCCATCAGGCCTAGTTCCGTCAGCGCCATGGCGAGTTGCACACCGCCCACACCGATGCCCTTGCCCGGCTGCTGCTTCAGTTGTTGAACGAAGGTGGCCAGATCACCACGCACCATTTCGGTGTTCCACTCCGTGGTTTCGACGGTGCTTGACACGAGGTACTTCTTCGCCGCGTCCATCGTACGCGCGAAGGGCTGCATCCACTCCAGCATCCAGTCGGGCCAGACGCGGTTCGCCGGCATGCGCCATGCGGACTCCATCAGCTGGTAGGTCTTGCGGCCGAGGATCATGGCATCGGTCCCGGCGATATTCTGCTCCGCGTTGCGGTGCAGGTCGGCATCCGGTATGCCCACGGTGTGGTCGTAGCAGCCGTCCAGGGTGACGTTGAGGGAAAAGCGGAGGGGGCGCATGGAGTCAGTACTACTTCGGCTCCCACAGCTCGATCTTGTTCCCTTCCGGATCATACACCCACGCGAAGCGGCCGTAGCCCTCATCCTGCTGCTTGGGGTCGATGCGTACACCAGCTTCCGCCAACTTCCTCAGTAGGCCGTCGATGTCCTGCACACGCAGGTTCAACATGAAGGGTTGCTTCGCATCAAAGTAGTCGCTGTCGCGCTTGAAGGGCGAGAACACCGTGGGTCCGGCTTCTTGCTGCCAAATGTAGCCGTGCTCCTGGTCGTTGATGCCGAAGTGCTCGTTGTACCACTTGGCCAAGGCCTTGTGGTCGTTGGCGCGGAAGAAGAATCCGCCGATGCCGGTGATGTGTTTGGTCATGTTGCCAGCTTGCAAGGAGCCAAGCTATGGAATTCCGGAGCTCCTCCGGCCTTTGATCAAGTACAACCCGTTGCCGTCCATAAACGGGCTAAAGGGATCATTTGGACCGCGCCACCATGAACCTTGCGGTGGCGATCCGTTCACCGGAAGCGTTGTCAATTGCGCGCAGCACATACATCCCCGATGGCAGTTGATCCACCTTAATTGTAGTGACCGCACTGGTCGCGGTGGCCTGCAACACCTGCCGGCCTGATAGGTCTATCACGAAGAAGTGAACTGAGGTGTGTGCATGGTGCCCGATGTCGACGGTAATACCGTCAATACCAGGATTAGGGAAAATGTTGAATTGTCCTGAAGAGGCCAGCTCCGGTTCAGGGGCCATGAGGTTTTCGAGCAGGTAGAACCCAGCACCCCGTGTGCAGACAAGATCCCGATCACCATCCCCGTCAGCATCCAGGGGCACATAGTTCTCAAAATGGCCATTGACCGGTACCCGTTCGGTAAGTGGAAAGCTCCCTTGGTTGATATAGATGAAGAGCTCTTTTTGGTCATCCGCCATCCATTGTGAGAAGAGGATGTCCTGGTCACCATCGCCTTCAATGTCCGCGATTTGAATGTTCTTGGCGTAATCATTGGATGGAAACGACAACAGCACTGTCTGCATGGTCATGCCAGCCACGTAAACGGTGTTGAAATACGTATGAACGGAATCACCCGCATGTGAGGACCAAATATTGTCCAACACCCCATCCTGGTTCATGTCAACCCAGGTTCCAGTTACGTAATGGTCGGTGGTCAAAGGCGGCAAGGCCGTGAAATTCCCTCCGCCATCGTTGTGATAAACGGTGAGTTCGCTGGGGTTGGCTTGGACCAACAATTCCTCCAGGCCGTCTTCATCGAGATCGTGATGCATTGCGTAGTCGGCGATCGCCATCGGGGCAGAAGCAAGCTCAAACAGTAGCGGTGCGGTCTGGGTCAAGACAAATTCATCCGGATCTTGCACAGCAGGTACCATCAGGTCCACCCATGTGCCTTCCATCAACAGGTCCTTCGGTCCATCACCGTTCACATCAAATATCGTGAGCTGGTCGAACCGGTAGGCATTCAGGCCCGTGGGTTGAACCAGTCCCGTGCCAAGGCAGTGCCCTGCAAAAGTGCCGCCCGTTGGCTCCATGCAAAAGATCTGGCAAGGGGTATAGGGACCGAAGAAATCCATGTACCCGACCAAGCCCGAGTCCCCGTCGCTGTCGATGTCCATGAGCTGCATCTCGGCGTGTCCCTGTCTCCAATCTCCGGTTGCCATCGGAGTACGGGTCATCGCGGGAACCGGTTTTTGGGGATCTGGAACCAATGAATGAAGAAGCGTGAGGTGTGGGTAGTCGAACTGGTTGGACATGAACGCCAACTCTTCAGTAGCATCCTGCCCGGGATCAATGGCGACCATGGGCCCGGTATAACCATCATTCCAACTGAACACCTCCACTGGAATGCCGAATGTATCGGGAGCCATCAACCCGTGAGCCATGGAGAGCCTACCATCGCGCGAGATTGTGAGCAGCTCAGCCGCAGTATCCCCGTCCATGTCCGCTAAGCAAAATGATAGCGGGTTCGTAGGCTGCAAGTGCAATGTATCGGGGGGCCCGAAGGTGAGGTCGGGATGGATCCGTACATGGGTCAAGTTTCCGTATCGGTCATAATACATACTTGTACCATCCTGCGCTGAACGGAACTGGAAATTGTCCGAGAAGAAGAAATCCAATGTGTCCACGGTCCGTACAAAGGTCGAACCCGCTGTTTGGGTCCAGAACAAGCAGCTAGTATGTGAAAAGCCTGGCCCGCCGCCAGCGAACAGGTCGGTCAATCCATCACCATTGAAGTCGGCATGCCCCAACGGGCCGATTTCGCCAAAACTGGAATCCAGCAGGACCAAGGGCGCATCGGGGCCAAGCGTGGCATCCCAATATTCAATGCTGCTGTACCACCATTCGCTTGTCGCGAAGATCAAGTCCGGCACACCGTCCCCGGTAACATCCCCGGTAGACACCTTGGCGCCGGGTTGGAACTGATCGAAGGTGCGGAGCAGCTCGATCTCACCGGCGTCCTCGTCCAGCACGTACACATGGAAGCCGTAATCGTCTTGAACGATGATCTCGGCATGGCCGTCTCCGGTGAGGTCATCGGCCATGGCTCCATTTAATGAATAGGCCCCTTGCCTGAAGATGGGCTCCATGAAGCTGCCGCCAACTTGGCCCAGGTAAACTGCTATTCGCGGTATCTGCAAGGCCGTGTCACCGGAAAGGCGGCTGCGGATCAAATCCGGGTGCCCGTCCAGGTTCATGTCAACCACGAGCATGAGATCGCTGGGTGCCTGGTCCGGAAGCAGACGGAGCAAGCTGCTCACTGTATCACCATCAAACTTCAGGGCCACGACTTCGCCGTGCCGGGTGGAACCCAGGATCACCTCGTTCAGGCCATCACCGTCAATGTCGCAAGGAAAGGGGCTTTCTATCCCGGCGATATTGGGACCTATCGGCACTTCCGGTGCGAATAGATCCTGCCCCAGGACATCAATAAGGCTAAACATGAACGCGAACAGCAGGACGGGTCGGACAGGGTCCATGTGGTTGGGCTCTATGGTAGGCCCACGGCGTGAACGGAAAATCGGGTCCAGTATTGCTCAATTTCGGGCTCCCTCCAGGGGCCTTTCAGGACTGTTACGCAGTAATTGAACAGTGTTCGAGCATCCTTTGCCGGTATGATGCTTGGAGAGCGGGCATTAGGCCCGGTCCTGTATCCAGCTGCCATAGCGAACCGTGCTCCTGGTCATTGATGCCGAAGTGGTCGTTGTACCACTTGGCCAATGCCTTGTGGTCGTTGACGCGGAAGAAGAGGCCGCCGATGCCGGTGATGTGTTTGGTCATGGGGTGGGGTGTGAAGAGCCAAGGTATGTGTTGATGCCTTCACGCCATGAAACCTCGCCTGTCCTTCATCACGCTCGGCGTGGCCGACCTCGGCCTGTCGAAGCGTTTCTACAACGAAGTGCTGGGCTGGTCACCTTTTCAGGACAACGGAGGTATTGTGATGTAGCACCTGAACGGCATGGTGCTCTCGCTCTTCCCGCAACAGGAGCTTGCGGAGGATGCCAAGGTGGAAGCGGATGCCTTGGGTGCGTGTTTCACCCTTGCGCAATGCTTGCATTCAACGGAGGAGGTCGATGCCTGCTTCACGCACTTGAAGAAGCACGGTGTCACCATCACCAAGGAACCCGAAAAGGTCTTTTGGGGTGGCCATAGCGGCTACTTCGCCGATCCGGACGGACACCTGTGGGAGATCGCGCAGAATCCCTTCCTGCAAATGGATGAAGCAGGGAGTGTGCTGGGTGTGCGGGCGGGAGAGTACGGATCATGCCCGCCGCTCCTCATGCTCGGGACAATCCACCCGGTGGGTCTCCGGGGTGAGGCGTGCGCGCATCAACAGGCAATAGGGTTTTCCCGTACGGCTTCCGTAGTGGGCGCAGGTGGTGCACATGCGCTCCATTTGGATCAGCCCGGCAGTGCGGGCTTCGTCCAGCAACCGGTATAGCGCGGCGTAGAGGTCGTTGCGCTGCGTGGCGTCCATGGCTTTCAAAATGGGCAACAGCCGGTCCAGGTGCATGGCGGCCAGGAGCGCGGCTTTCCGCCCATCGTTGGTCAGCCTGATCACGCGGACGCGGCCGTCCCTCTCACTGGGTGTTTGCTCGAGCAGGCGCCTTCTGGCCAATGTCCGCAACGCCACGCTTACCGTGGCTTTGGTCAGGTGGAAGTGCCGGGCCAGGTCCACGGCCAACAGGGGCGGGTGCCCGTGCAGGTGCGTCAGCAGTTGCACGTGGAGCGGGCTGAGACCGAGAGCGGTGCCGGCGTCCCAGGCCATGTTGCGAAGCAATTCGCCCATCCTTTCAAAGGCTGCGACAATACGGGCGTCCCGGTCAAGAGCCTGGGTAGCCGGGTGCAACGCAGGTGCGATCGGTTGCTTGGCAGGCATGGCGAAAGGTAGGCCGGAACCGTATGCTCCGGCCTGCCTGGGGGATCAGTATTCGCCGGGCCTCACGTACGGCTGGCACCACAGGGTGACGGTGAGGGTCACCGCCTTGAACCACGCCGCGTGCATCTTTTCCACGTCGCTGGCACTGTGCCCTTTGTTGCCGAGGAAATCCTTGATGGTGGCGGTGATGGGGAAGATGAACGCCACGAGGTGGCGCATGTGGATGATCGGCACGGCCTCCACGCCATCGGTCTGGTTCTTCTTGGTGCTGTGGTGCCGCAGGGCCACCTCCTGCTGGTAGTTGAGCCAGGCTTGGTCGTAAGGTTTTTCACAGAGGTCCATGATCCATTGTGCGAACCGGGCACGTACGGCCGTGAGGTACTCCATGTTCGGCTTGCCGTTGTGCGTGAAGTAGTGCACCAGGTGCGGGTGCGATCCCACGAAGCCGTACCACAAGTCCAGCACGGCATCGGTCTGGTCGCGCAGCACGTGCGACGCCATGCGCAGGTACAGTTCATCCTCGGGGCCGAAGAGCACCGTGGCCTTCAGTGCCTCGAGGTCTTTCATCGTCACCGGCGAAACACCGGCTTCTCCATATGTGTATCCCTGGATGTTCGGCATGGTCATGGGCGGGTTGGGTTGTTTGGCCCAAATGTAGTTAGTACTACGAACAAAACAATCGGACCGTTGGGAGCTTTTCCCCGGTGGTTGTTTTCCGCCGGAGTCCCCGATCGTGCGGCAATACCGGTTGAGGACCTTTGGGGAGGCGGTGTTCCGGATGTTCGGTGGTGGCTGCGACAGGCGCAGGGAGCGCCCAAGTATGACCTGGGTCATATGGCGACCAGGATCCCCTGCATAGGTTGCCCCACCGAAACCGATCCCACATGAAGCCTTTCCATTCCTTGCCGGTGGTGCTGGCAGGCCTGATAGCCGGATCCCTGGCCGCGCAGAACCCCTTGGCCATACCGCCCTTGCTGCAACAGGACACCTTCGACCTCACTGTGGCGCCAGCCACCAAGGAGTTCTATCCCGGCAAGTTCACCAGCACCTATGGCATCAATGCGCCCTACCTCGGGCCTACGCTGGTCCTGCAGAAAGGTGATACGGCCCGGTTCCGCGTGCACAACCAGCTGGGTGAGGTCACCACCATGCACTGGAACGGTATGGAAGTGCCTCCGGAGTATGATGGCAGTCCACCCCGCGAGGTGCTGCCCGGCGAAACATGGGATGTGGAGTTCAAGGTGATCGACAAGGCCAGCGTGTACGTGTATCATCCGCATACCATGGACCTCATTGGCCAACAGGTGGGCAAAGGCGCGGCGGGCCTCATCATCGTCCAGGATGACGAAGAGGCGCAATTGGCCCTGCCTCGTACATATGGCGTGGACGACTTTCCCATTGCCGTCCAAGACAAGCGTTTCAACCCATCGGGGCAGTTCATCTTCGGGCCTTATGGCGATTCGGTCCTGGTGAACGGCACACCCGACCCTTACTTGGAAGCACCGGCACAGATCGTACGTCTGAGGCTGTTGAATGCAAGCACCGCACGGTACTACATGTTCGGTTTTGAAGAGGGTGCCCCGTTCCATGTGATCGCCGGAGAAGGCGGCTTGTTGGCCGCCCCGCAAACCATGGACCGCCTGATGCTCTCCAGCGGCGAGCGCGTTGAGTTGCTGTTGGACCTCACCGGCATGGAAGGTGACAGTTTGCTGCTGATGAGCTATGGCAGTGAACTGCCCGGTACCATTCCGGGGGGTGAAAATTTATTGTGGGAGCACAGCATCCTCAACGGGACCGACTTCCCGATCCTGCGGATCCGCGTGGGCGCGCCTACCTCCGAACCGGTCACCATCATTCCGGCCACCCTCGCGAACGTGCAACCCTACCCCGAGGCCTCGGCTTCGGTGACGCGCGTCAAGGAG
>JAGPDT010000114.1 GCA_018057455.1 Flavobacteriales bacterium
GCTTGTCTCTGATCTCCTTGAGGGTGCCCAGGCCGGCGTTCACCACGCCCAGGTCCAGGAATACGCCTTTGATGCGGTCGTCGCGCTTGGCCTTTTCAATGTTGTTGAGGATGTCATTGAGGCCCAGGCGCGACATGCCTTGGAACGGCCCGAAGTTGAAGTTGAAGGGGTCATTGGGCCCGCGGTCCATGATCTCCTGGTCCAAGGTGATGTGCAGCACGGAGGAACTCTTCACCGTGGTGGGCTTGCCCTCCAGGCTGAATGCGCTGCCCAAGGCGGCCAAGGAACCAATGAACAGGATCAGCAGCACAAGGCCGATGAGCAAGGTGCCCAACATGGAGGCGAACATGAACTTGAAGAACTGGCGCATGGGCGGATAAGGCTTGGGGTGGGCCAAAAGTACCGGCTGGTGCGGGGATGCCCACAAGACGATCACATAAGCGGTTGCCGCAGGTGCTGGCCGGGAAGGTTGGCGGATCGGTTGCCGGGGCCGGGTTTCACGTGGCAGACCCGGCTGACAGGGTCACCACGGTGATCTCCGGAGGCATGCCCACCCGCCCCGGGAAACCGATGTAACCGAAGCCGCGGTTCACGTATAGTTGCTGGCCGTTCTTCTTGTACAGTCCCGCCCACTCCTCGTAGATCCATTGTGCGGGGCTGTATGTGTGGCCATTGATGGTGATGCCGAACTGCGCGCCGTGCGTATGGCCGGCCAGCATCAGGTCGATGCCCGTGGCGCGCACTTGCGCATCCCAGTGCGTGGGGTCGTGGCTCATCAGCAGCCGGAATTGCGCGGGATCGGTGCCCGCAATAGCCTTGGAAAGGTTGCCGTATTGCTGAAAGCGCGTGCCCCAGTTCTGCACGCCGATCAAGGAGAACCGCTCGCCGTCCTTCTCGATCGGCACATGCTCATCCAGCAGTAGCCGGAAACCCATGGTGCGGTGGTGTGCCTTCAATTGCTCCAGGTTGGCGGCCTTTTCCCCGGCGCTGGGCCAGCTGGAATAATCGCCATAGTCGTGGTTGCCGAGAATGGAGAACTTGCCCAAGGGGGCGTGCAGCTGGCCCACCGTCTCTAACCAAGGCTCCACCTCCTCCGCAAAATTGTTCACCAGGTCGCCGGTGAAGAGGATCAGGTCCGGCTTCTGCGCGTTGATCAGGTCGATGCCGTGCTGCACCACATCGGTGCTGGTGCTGAAGCTGCCCAAGTGCATATCGCTGATCTGCACGATGCGCAAGCCGTCGAACGCCTTGGGCAACTTGGGCGCCTTGATCGCCACCTGCGCCACATTGAAGTTCCGCCAACCGCGCGTAAGGCCATAAAGCACGCCGGAGAAAGGGATCGCGGCCAAGGCCAAGCCCAATTGCGAGAGGAAGCGGATGCGGCCACGGTCCGTTTCCGCAGAAGCCGCACCCGGTGCCAGCTTGCTCCAGCCCCAGCGGAAAAGCTCCAGCAGGTCCTCCAACCCGTGAAAGAGGATGATCACCAACTTCGGCAGCAGCAGCAGCACGAAAATGCCCAACACAGTGTACAGAAAAGCATCGTTGTGCGAGGAACGCAGTTCGCCCATGCGCACCATGCCGAAGACGATCACCGCCAACATGCCAAGGCTCACCGCCCAGTAGCCGATGCGCACCCCGCGCTGCAAACCCGCACCCCGCAAGCCCATGGCGGTATGGATACCGCGCCAGGCGTACCAGTCGATCAGGAAAAGCACCAGAAGCACTAAGGTCAAACGGAACATCAGGGAAAGGGACATGGGGTGAAGGTGGGGCGGGGGGAGTCAACGGCAAATCCCTACTGGTGTGACGGTCGGTGACAAGGATGAGCGGAGGGGGAATAGCTTAGATGACAAATGCTAAAGTCCTGCTCATTCATGATCGGAAATGGCTGGTTCCGTATTTTTCTGATATAATGCGCACCATGCAGGACCTGATCGGAATAGCCTTCTTTCGGTGAAGCCCAACGAAATGAGCTGTGATTTCAGTTCGCTTGGACTTCCTTGGTTGACAATTGCGAATTCAGTCTGTGACTTAAGGTCGCTGGAGACATGCTCAAATGCACGGTCCGTTTTGAGATAGCCTGAATTGGCATCGGTCATGTACGTGATCTCCATGAATGACCCGTAAATCGTAGCATCCTGCAATTCCATTCTTTCACACTCCGAGATCAACCATTGATGCGCCCGTATGTCGTCGGCATAGCTGATCCGGGTATCACCAACATGCCCGTCTCGACCGATGTGCCAAAACAGATTTGTCGCTATAATGAGGATCACTGCTGGGAATAGTGCCTTATGCCAGGGTGCAAGTGCACTGTACAGAACGGCGGACATGCCCAGCGCAACGAATGGGATCAATCCCGTGAGGTACCGGTCCGAGAAGAAGTTGAGCGCGGAGAACATCAGGAAGCCCAACACTAGAATGAGGGTGATGGCCGGGAATTCACCTCGTGGTCCTTCCTTTCGCATCAGCGGGATGAATTGAAGGAACAGGATAGCTCCAAAGCAGGCCAATGTGACAATAAGCGTGGGTAATGGTGCTAATGTCCATTTGCCATCCAGTACCTTGATCGCGGCCACGTATATAACGGCCACTATTGCGCCCATGTATCGTTTATGCCAACCCTTCCATAACAAGGGGGCGAGCAAGCCGAAGGCCAAAGTGGCCCATTCCATGCCCTGCTGTTCAAATAGCACCCGATAGCCGAATTTGAAGAGATAGTGGATGTCGCGGATGTCCCAAGAAATCATTCCAATATGCAAGGGGTAGAAGAACCAGCCGTAGGTGAGGCGTTGATAAAGCAGGAACAGGAAAGCCGGTACCAGCGGAGTGGGGATGACTACGAACCAGCGCCATCCGGACCTTGATTGGTTGGTTGGCTTACTGATGAATACTGAAATGGCCTGCCAGCAGATAAGCGCCAGTACAAGTACGATGGCTGATTCCTTGATGAACAATGCGCACGTGGCCGCAACGATATAGCCTGCCACATTTTCGGACATATAGGCCCACACCGCCAGAAGTAGGGACAAGCCCATTGCAATCTCAGGTAGCAGAATAGAGCTCTGGGCCAGAAAGGTTTCGTTCAAACTGACGAGCAATAGGGCAGCCAGCCCAATTTGGCGAGAACCGAGTTTCGAGCCGATCCAATAAACGAGGAATAGTAAGATGGTTGCCAACAACAGCGAGAAGGTATGAAGGGAAGTATTTGAAGCCCCAAAAAGGGTGGCCCAAAGTGCCGCCATGAAGTGGAAAAGCAATGGATGCCCGCGTGAAAGTTCCGTCCCAATGGTATTAGGCAGAATTGAAAGGCCATTCGTGTGCATAGCCTTTACCGCAGGGCCATAGACCCACGCTTCATCCCAATACAGAGGAAGGCCAAGAAAGTGCCACTTGAAGGCCACGAACGCGATTAAGACCACGATTGCTCCCAAATGGTACTGCCAGTTCCGGTATACTGCCATGCGAGCTTAAAGTTCCATCAACTTTGATTGTCAGTGCACGAAGGAACGATGCAGGAATGATCCCTCAGCGGGAAGGTGATGGCATAGGCAGGAGCGCTCGCCCTTTGTCCCCGGTTGGATAGCTTTGGGCCGAACTTAAAAATGAACCCTCCACTGAATTTCAAGCGCCTTACCTCTATCCTTCTTTGTTCGGTGCTGTTCACGGCCACATTTTGCCAAGTGACATGGAGGCGCACGTATGGTGGTACTGGGATATGCGAAGCACGAAGCGTTAGGCAAACCTCGGATGGTGGATACATCATCGCGGGATCAACTGGAAGTTTTGGGAATGGGTCCAGCGACATTTACGTCCTTCGCACGGATGCACTCGGAGAACCTGATTGGTCGTGGGTGTATGGTGGCTTAGGCGTGGATAACGGCGTTGCATGCCGGGAGTTGCAGGATGGTTACATCATTGCAGGAACTACGTCCACCGGATCCAACGGGTCCTACGATATGCTTTTGATCCGAACGGATCTACAGGGTTTACCGATATGGGAAAGGAACTACGGCACGAGCGCTTGGGATCTGTGCAATTCACTTGAAGTCCTCTCGGATGGATTTGTTCTTGGTGGCATCAGCTACGGCGGAGGTATGCAAAATGGTGCGGCATTCATCGTGCGCACGGACTTGAATGGTGATACACTGTGGACGAAAAAGTTCGGTGGTCCATTTCGGTTGGAATGCAATGGGTTGACCCGGACAGCCGATCAAGGGTTTGTCATGGCAGGCTCAATGGGAACGGGTCAAGGCACCGAGGATGGCTTTATATCCAAGTTGGATGCGTATGGGAACCAGCTATGGCTCACGCCTCTTGGCGGTGATAGCACAGATGTCATGAAATCCGTGGTTGAATTGTCCACGGGTGATTTGGTTGCGTGCGGTAGTACGAGTAGCGAGGTTGATGTTGCGCAGATTTACTTGGTGAGTGTCAATAGCGGTGGGCAGTTGCAGTGGAGTCAATTCATTGGGAATACGGCGGATGCCGGTGGTGCTGAGATCAGGGAGAGAATGAACGGTGGTTTTGTATTCACCGGCTTCAACACGCTCAACTTTGGAGAGAAGGACATGATCCTTACAACCACGGATGACGCTGGTTATTTCCAATTCGGGAACAACTATGGCGACGGGCACCCGGCGGAAGGCTTTTCCATCGACCCCACAACGGATGGAGGATATGTAGTTGCTGGTTGGGCTGAGGGTTATGGTCCCGGACAACGTGCGATGTATGTGGTGAAGACGGACAGTACCGGCCAGACCCAAAATTTGAATGTGTTGCCATACTTCGATCCACTTCCGGTCGAAGAGCTTGTCTCTTCTATCTCTCCAACAGTTTATCCCAGCATTATCGGTGTTGGAGAGGAATTGCACCTCACGTCGAACCTAAGTGGATTCTCTACCGCCCAGATCACCGACTTGCGCGGCTCGCTCTTGGCAACGATCCCCATTCCAGCAAGTACAAATCGGTCCATCCGGATTCCTGATCTGTCACCTGGGCCGTACATCATTTCAATCGCTCAGAAAGGCCGGGCACCGCTGGTTTCCAAGTTCGTGGTGGTGGATTGAAAAGGAGGCAGGCCGCTTCCCAACCCCAAGCGCCAATCCCCCGACCGCCATTACTTTGCCTTTCGCATGCACCCCTCCGTCTTCACCATCGACGTCGAAGAATACTTCCACATCCTCGACGTGCCCTCCACGCCGCCCTTGAGCGAGTGGGCTGCGTTGCCCTCCCGCGTGGAAGCCAGCTTCCGCAGCATGCTGGAGG
>JAGPDT010000115.1:0-2092 GCA_018057455.1 Flavobacteriales bacterium
ATTTGGCTCGGCGTGTGGGAACGCAATCCGCGGGCCATCGCCTTCTACCGCAGGAACGGCTTTGCCGAGTTCGGCGAGCATGTGTTCAAGCTCGGTGATGACGAGCAGCGCGATGTGTTGATGCGGAGGAGCGTGGGGGAGTGAGGAATGGCCGGATTTTCCACGGAGCGGTCAATACACCACGATGCGTTGGGTGCGGATCGTTCCTTCAGCAACCGTATACCGGGCGAAATAGACCCCTGCCGCCGGTAGGGTGAAGGTGGTGGGGCCGGAACCAACGGCCACTGTGGAGAACGGCCTGCCGAGCGCGTCATGGATCATCAGCTGGCCCGTGCCCGAAACGGCTTCCACGGTGAACAAGGCACCGGCAGCGGCTACCGTAGGCCGTATGGTGAAGGGGCCAGCGGTGAACGCAGCCCCTCCCAGCCAGATATCGCACGGCACACCGGGCGAAGGCCAGTTGAACAGCGGGTCCGTGTAGCACTTCAAGCCGGTGAAGCCCATGCCGTCAGACACCCAAGGTGAATACCAGGGGAACAGATAGTGCATTTCGCCGATCCGTTCCACAAAGACACCTTCCTGAAAATTCAAGAAGAGGGTGAACTGCGTGGAGGTGTGGTAGTGGATCCGGCGCAAAGGCAGTCCGTTGTACCAGAGCGTATCCGTGGAGGTGACCACATAGGTGATCGTATCATGGACCGTGTTGCCGCCGTCCTCGGTAAAGGCCATCGGGATGTCCCAGGTGTCACCGGCGGTGGCCTGGAAATCCATCAGGAGCTTGAAGGTGCTGTCCTGCGCGGTACGGAACAACAAGCTGTCATTGGCCAAGGTCATGTACACGTCTACCGTGGCCGTGAACAGGGGGAAGCAGGGCCAAGCATCGGAGAGCGGACATTCCAGCACGGAGCAAGGCCGCCCGTCGATCACCGTATCGCCGACCACGGCCACGTGATGGTCCCAATAGGTGTCGGTCCATGGCCACTGGCCCGTAGTGGCTTGATAGGTCCACTCAGCGCCGACCGGGGCCCAGACCTGGCCATTGCAGAGCGTGGGAAGCAGCAGCACCGCGAAAAGTGCTGCGAGGTGGGGCCGTTGGTATTTCATGGTGCTTTTGAAGAAGACAAGGCCTTGTGGTGCAACGCTGCCTGAACGTCCTTGAAGTGGAGCAAGATCCCGGGCGCATGCGGTTGATCACGTTGGGAAGGTAGTGGTCATTCGGAGCAATTCCTCGGCTGTTGGGCCTTCAGGCGTGGCAGGGGCCGAAGCGGAAGGGAACACGGCCCCCCAGGTTGCCCGAGGGTGCCAGATGCCGGACGTGGCGGCGTGGTTGCTCCGCTGCAGCCGACCGCCGACGGGAATGGACCTGCCCTGGTGCGATGGCGCCTCGGATCGTGCGCTATATTTACTACACGCAATGCTCCGGTTCATGAACCTGCAGTGCATCACGGGAGTTTTCCGCAAGGCGGTCCGGGCCGCGGGTCCATCGGTCCTTGCCGCCACGCCGCCGGGCTACTGCACGGTGCATTGGCGCCGCTGCCCGCCAGCTCCGAGTTTCCCTGCGGAAGGCGCACACACCGGCACTGCGGATACTGCTGGCACCCTTCAACGGGCAAACAGCTTTTACATCCACGGGCCACCGTGATCGCCACATCCACATTGACCATCGCTCCACCACGATCGTTGCATGTACCCCAACACCAGCAAACATGAACAACGAGAGCGGATTCCAACGTATTCCTCCTGCGCCCGACGTGTTGGCTCAGTTGTACGCCGAGTACCTCCGGAAGCGCAACCAAGGGACCGGCAGCAAGCTGTCCTTCAAGGAGTACCTCGCGCGCATCGGCTTCGTGAAGAAGGAGGAGCCGTTGCCCGGGCGAGACATGGGCCGCCCGATGAAGGCCTCGCACAGCATGCAGCTGGTCTCCGTGCCCAAGCGCACCATCACCGGCCGTTTGAACGTGCTGGTGTTGTTGGTGGATTTCGACGACAATCCCGCCTTCAGGCCCAAGCGCGAGTATGAGGACATGCTGTTCTCCAACGGCAGCTACCTCACCGGAAGCCTGCGCGACTATTACAAGGAGGTCTCCAATGG
>JAGPDT010000115.1:2192-5251 GCA_018057455.1 Flavobacteriales bacterium
GGCGGTGATCCTGCGGGTGCGGAGCGAAGCCTATTCCAGCACCCAGTGCTTGATCATCGAGAACCGCGCGCGAAGGGGCTTCGATGCAAAGCTGCCGGGCTCCGGGGTGCTGGTGTGGCGCGTGGACACGGACCTGGAGCAAGTAAGTGCCGATGCTCCCGCCATGTTGCTCCTGCAGGCTGATGGGCGCCACAACCTGGAATCTCCGTCCGATATGAATCTCGGCGATCTCGGGGATCCATTCCCCGGGCGTACCGGCAAGAAGCGGTCCTTGGGCGATACGGGAAAGCTGTCCACGTCTTTCCCCGGCACACGCTCGGGCATCAGGCTTGCCAACATCAAGGTGGCCAGGGCCACCAAACAGGCCACGCTGGACATCGTAATCAAATGACCTCCGCCACCGGGCCAGGTGCGGCCTGCCACATCCTTTCAACACCAACACAACGACCATGGCACACCGATCCGACCCGGGCTACCGCGGAAGGCCCTTCAGCACCTTGGCACGCAACTATCCGGGGCCGGAGGTGTACCCTTACGATCAGTTCCGTGTGGAATGGGGCCCCATCTTCCACCGGGGCCGCTTGGACGGAAAGGCCCGGGTGCTGGTCATCGGCCAAGATCCGGCACAGCACGAGGCCGTGGTGCGCCGGATCCTCGTGGGCGAGGCCGGCCGGCGGGTGCAAGGACTGGTGGGCAAGCTGGGCATCACCACCAGTTACGTGCTGATCAATACCTACCTGTACAGCGTGTACGGCACCGTGAAGGCCGCAGTGCGCCGCGATCCCCGCTTGGTGGACTACCGCAACCGATGGATCGATGGCATCATGGCCACCGGCGCCATCGAAGCGGTGATCACCTTGGGCACGGCAGCCAAAGAGGCGTGGGAACTATGGAAGGCTACACCGCGAGGGCAGGCTTCCACCACGCCCTTTGCCGCGGTGACCCACCCCACACAACCGGAAAGCTCAGGTACCACCGCCGCGGCCCGCGCCTCGGCCACCAAGAAGATGCTGGCCAACTGGAACCTCGCGTTGCAGGCCCTTGCCCCGGGCATCTTCCATCCCGACCAGCCTGTGGCATTGAAGCTCTATGGGGAAGCCTGGGCCGATGGCGAGCGGCTTCCGATCCCCGCATATCACCTGCCCGCGGGCACCCCGGTCTGGATGTTCGAGGATGATGGCTGGGCCCAACGCAAGGGCGGCGATCAGTTGGCCAAGCGGCGCAACATCACGATCACCATCCCCAAGCACGTGATCCCATGAACGCCAAGCGCACGTGGTATCCCCTGTCCGGGGCAACTGGCCGGTCGCTGCTACGGACCAGCGGGAAACCCGGTTCCACCAAGGCCCCGGTGGACCCCCGGAACGGCCCCAAGATCGCCTTGGCCGGGAAAGTGGTGACCATGGACCGGCGCTACACCGTGCGGGATGATGCGGTGGTGTACATCGCGGACGGGGTGATCGTGGCAATACGGCCCCGCACCAAGCCCGCCCCCAAGGGATTTGAAGCGGTGGCTGTGCACGAAACCAGGGGCACGATCTTCCCCGGCCTCATCGAACTGCACAACCACCTCAGTTATAATGCGCTGCCGCTTTGGTCGCCTGTACCGAAGCGGTATGATAACCGGGGCCAGTGGCCCAACCACGCGGACTACCGCAAGCTGGTGAGCGGCCCGATGACCGTGATCGGCAAGTACCGGGATGCCCAAGGGAACTACCCGCTGCTGCCGGCGCTCATCCGCTACGTGGAATGCAAATGCCTGCTTGGGGGCGTCACCACCAGCCAAGGGGTCATGCTCTTCAGCAATGCCGGCGTGAAGCGCTTTTACCAAGGACTGGTGCGCAATGTGGAACAGACCGACGACCCCGACCTCCCTGAGGCCCAGGGCCGCATTCCCGACCTCGAAGCCAAGGATGCCGCGAAGTTCCTGGCCCGGCTGAACAAGGAGGACAGTTGCTTCCTGTTGCATCTGAGCGAAGGCGTCAGTGGACCCGGAACCACCGATTCCACGGCGCGGAAGCACTTCCTGGCGCTGGAGGTAGGCCCGGGCAAGTGGGCGTTGAATGACAAGTTCACCGGTATCCACGCCGCGGGACTATTGGCGGAAGACTTCGGCGTGCTGCGCCGTTCCGGCAGCTCCATCGTGTGGTCCCCCATGAGCAACCTGTTGTTGTACGGCGATACTGCACGTGTGGAGGCCGCCAAGCAGGCCGGCGTGCTCATCGGGCTCGGCAGCGACTGGTCCGTGACCGGCAGCAAGAACCTCCTGGGGGAAATGAAGGTGGCTTGGCTGTACAACCTGCACAACCTCGGAAGCCTCTTCAAGCCCAGGGAGATCGTGGCCATGGCCACGCGCAATGCCGCACGAATCCTGAAATGGGACCAGGCGCTGGGTACGCTCAAGGCGGGCGCCCGTGCCGACCTCCTGGTGATCGACGGCCAGGCAAAAGACCCGTACATGGCGCTGTTACGCGCCGCCGAAACCGATATCCGCCTGGTGATGATCAACGGAGTGGCCCGCTATGGATGGCCCGGACTCATGGGCACCTTAGTACCGGCGGACCAGACCGTGAACGTCGGCGGCAAGTCGCGTCGGCTGTACCTGAAACAGGAAACCAGTGATCCCGATGTGGCCCAAGTCCCTTTGAAGACCGCTGTTGCCAAGCTGCGTGCCGCGCTCAAGGGCATCGCCGCATTCGCCGCGGAGATGGAGCGGCCGCAGCGCAGCTCCGCCAGGCGAAGCGCTGCCCTGGATGCCCAAGCTCCCCCGCAATGGGCGCTGGCCTTGGACGAGATCCAGGTGGCCGGTGTACAGTTCGCGCCCCGCCTGCCCTTCAGCGGGCCAACGGACACCACCGGACCCGAGCGTGCGCCCCGTGCACCTTCGGCGGCCTCGCCTCCTTTGTCCACGCTCTTGCACCCCGTCCATCTCGATCCCTTGACCGTGGCCGACGATCCCGGCTTTCTCACCAAGATCGAACAACAACCCAATGTCCCGGACCCCATCCGGAAAGGGTTGCGGGGTTTGTATTGATCAGGGAACAGGTCGCCGAGGTGAA
>JAGPDT010000066.1 GCA_018057455.1 Flavobacteriales bacterium
GCGGTCAAGGGTTCAGCAAAGTCCTCACCGCCGCTCCCAACTGCTGGTCCGTTCCGGTGCTCATCGGGCCGGGTTCGTTGGGCTGCCTTACATCGGGTTCCAATTGCAGGTTCTCCAGGTAGCGGCCTTGGTTGTCCACCATGCCCACTTGCGGAATGCCGAAGACCACGTTGTTCTGTAGGCCCTCCCACCACACGGCGGTGCCGGTGCCGGGCACGGGCATGCCCACCAGCTTGCCGATGTCCATGGCCTTGTAGGTCACCGGGAACATGTGTGCATCGGAGTAGTTGGATTCGTTCATCACCACCACGCTGGGCTTGCTCCACTTGAATTGGGGCTCGGTGCCAAGGTCCTGGCCGCGCGGCCGCATGCGCATGTACACCTTGCCGGCGAGGAAGGTGGCCAGGTCGTCATGCAGCCAACCGCCGCCGTTGAAGCGCGTGTCCACCACCAGGGCTTCCTTGCCGTGGTAGCGGCCGAGGACTTCTTCGTACACGGTCTTGTAGCTCTCGTTGTCCATGCCCCTCACATGCACATAGCCCCCACGGCCGCCGCTCAGGCTGTCCACGGTGTGGCGGTTGCGCTCCACCCAGCGGTGGTACAGCAGTTCTTCCTGTTCGCCCTCGCCGATGGGCTTCACGGTCTCTTCCCAGCGTTTGCCGTTCTTGGGGTCGTACAGGGAGAGCAGGGTGTTTTTACCGGCTTTCCGGTTGAGGAAACGGGCGGGGTCTTCCTGGCCGGTGACCGTTTCGCCGTTGATCTTCTCGATCACCACGCCGGCCGTGATCCTGGAACCGGCCTTCACCACCGGTGAGCGGTCGGGCACTTCAAGCACCCGCAGCCCGGGCAGGGTGTCGTTGGCGAAGAAGAGGCCCAGTTGTGCGGTGGCATCCCCCTGTGGCTTGCCCTGCCGGTAATAGGCGCCGGTGTGCGAGGCGTTGAGTTCGCCGAGCAGTTCGCTCAGCAGGTCCGCGAAGTCGTAGCCGTTGTTGATGTACGGCAGGTACTGCCGGTATTCCTTCTTGTAGTAGTCCCAATCGGTGCCTTGCAGGTCCTTCACGTAGAACTTCTTCACCACCTGGCGCCACACGTGCTCGAAGAGGTAGTCCCGCTCGGCGGCTTCGTCCAGCACCATTTCGCCCTTGAAGCCGATGGACTTCACCTCGCCGTTGGAAAGGTCCACATAGGAGATGCCGCCATTGTTCAACAGGAAGAGCTGTTTGCCTTCCTTGTCCATCACCAGGCTGCCCGGGTTTTCCGCGCCCATCTTGGCCAGCAGTTTGGTCTCCTGGCTGCGTACATCGGTCTGCCACAGGTCGAACCCTTTCTCGAATGCCGCCAGGTAATAGAGTTTCTCGCCATCCTTGCTCAGCACGGCATCGGCCAGGTCGCTGGAGTTCACGGTGAGGCGCACCTTGCGGTCCTCGATGCCGGCCAGCTCGAATTTCAACGGGGCCACCGTGCTGTCCTTGCCCGCCTTTGCGTCTTTCTTGCCCTTCTTTGCGTCCTTGCCTTCCGGGCCGGCGGCTTTTTCTTTGTCCCCGGCGGCGTCGTCCTTTTTCTTCATCAGGTCGAATTCTTCTTTGTTCAGCCTGAAGGTGTCCTGGGCCGCTTGGGTGAAGAACAGGGCGTACACGTCCTGCTGGCCGCCCCAGCTGGCCTGGCTTTTGTAGCCGTCGCGCCCGCTGAACCACAACATGGCCTTGCCGTCCAAGGCCCACTTGGGGCGGCCGGAATCGTAGCCGCTCCGGGTGAGGTTCACCACGGGCTCCGAGCCGTCCGCTTTCACCAGCCCGCATTGGGTGATCCACTGTTTGTCCTGCAGGAATTGCACCAGCAGCCATTTGCTGTCCGGTGCCCAGGAGAAGTACTGGTCACCATCGGCATAGCTGTAGTTGCGGTCGGCGGCCAGCACGGTGCGTGTCTTCTTGGTGGCCACGTTGAGCACCTTGATGGCGGTGCGGTCTTCCAGGTAGGCCACCTCCTTTCCATCGGGGCTCCACACCGGCTGGAACTCTTCGGCAGCGGTGGTGAGCAAGGGTTCTTCCTTGAGCACCGTGGCATTGAAGAAACAGGGTTCCTCCTTGCGGGTGAGGGAGGTGAGGTATAGGTCCCAGCTGCCGCCGCTGTCGGTGCGGGAACGCTCGCTGGCGTAAAGGATGCTGCGTCCATCGGGGCTGAAACTCACGGAGCGCTCCTGCTGGGGCGTGTTGGTGATGCGGCGCGTGGTGCCCTCCTTCACCGAGGCCACGAACACTTCGCCCCGGTGCACGAACACCACTTCCTTGCCGTTGGGGGAGAGTGCCATCTCCGAGGCATCGCCGTTCACGGGCACGGTGCGCTGTGCGGCATAGCGGCTGTCCACGGCGGTGCTCACCTGCAACCGCACCGGCTGGCCGCCCGGCGCCAAGGTGTACAAGCCCCCGCGGTGGCCGAAGCACAGCGTGCCGTTGCCGCTGATGCTCAGGTGGCGTACGGGGTCTTTCTCCAGGAAGGTGACGGGCTCGGCAGGGCCGCCGGCGCTGCTTCGGCGGAAGATGTTCATGCTGCCTTTCTCCTCGCTGAGGTGGTACACGTACGCGCCATCCGCGCTCCACACCGGTTCGAGGTCCTCACCGGCATAGGTGCTCAGCTGGGTGTAGGCCTTGGTGCCCAGGTTGTAGGTCCAGATGTCGCGCGTGACCGAGGAGGTGTGGTGCTTGCGGAAGTTGTTCTCGTAGCCTTTGCGGTCCTGGTAGAGGAGGGTGCCGCCATCGGGGCTGTATCGCGCGCCGTAGGCCGCCGTGGAGAGCACGCGCAAGGCCTTGCCGCCGGTCACGGGGACTTGGTAGAGCTCGCTGAAGCCCGCCGCCGGGAACTGGCGGTCCGCCACATCGCGCATACGGTCGCTGCTGAAGAGCACCAGCTTGTTGTCCGGGGTGAAGTCGCTGGGGATGTCGCCTGCGCTGTGCTCGGTGAGCCGCAGGGCCGGGCCTCCGCTGGCGGGCATCACGAACACGTCCATGTTGCCATGGCGGTCGCTGGCGAAGGCCAGCCAACGGCCGTCATGCGACCACACGGGGGAGCGTTCATAGGCATCGCTGGTGGTGAGCAGGGTGGCCTGTCCGCCGCTGCTGGGCACGCGCCACAGATCACCTTGGTAGCTGAAGGCAATGGTGGTGCCGTCAGGAGAGATGGCGCCGTAGCGCAGCCACTGGGCTTCGTTGGGTCGGGCTTGTTGCGCGTGCAGGCCGAGGGCCATGAACGGGGCGGCAATCGCCAGGCTCAGGCGGATGGTGCGGGTGCTCATGAGGCGAAGCTAGTGCGGGCTGCCGGTGGCCCGCCCCAAAAGTGACCAACGGCAGCCCGGCTACATTCGCGGCCATGCCATGGTCCCGAGCTACCTGCTCTTTCCGCTGTTGCCGTGCCTTGGTGCTCGGCCTGGTGTTGGCCGCCGCTGGGGCGGCCACGGGCCAAGTGCTGGTGCGTACCTACCTCGTGGTGCCTTCGGACCTCACCTGGTCGCAGCAGGAGGTGGATTCCATCTCCGCGGCCATGCACGACATCCAAGGGTGGTACCAGTTCCGCACGTGTGGCAGCACCTTCAACCTGCCACAGCCTTTTGAGGTGGAGGTGTTCCCCTGCCTGCATGAACGCAGCTGGTATGATGGTGCGTGGTGGGACCTGCTGCTGCCCGAGATGGAGGCGGCGGGTGTGCCGGTATGGCAGCCCGGCAACATCCTGGCCATTTGGGTGAAGGGCGTGGGCGGGGCGGGCATCGGCTTGGGTTCGCATTGGTGCAACGACCTCTGCGGCGTGGCCATGGCCTCGGTGGAAGGCTGGCCTGCCTTCAACCCCGGCACCTACTGCGATGCCTGCCCGCCGGCCAGCGATCCCACCGGTTCGGTGTGGCCCTGCGTGCCCCGTGGCACCATGGCCCATGAGCTCGGCCATGCCTTCGGGCTGCCCCATGCCGATGATGCCGGATACAACAACGCCAACAACGGGGTCACCAACCATTCGGTGATGCAGGAGCATTGGTTCTTTCCCTATTGGCACGCGGTGGGCACCGCCTCCGATCCCTGGGGCCTGCTCTCCACGGAGGTGATGCGCTTATGGAACAATGATGCCCTGGTGCGGGATGTGCAGTTGGTTCAGGCCTATCCGCAAGCTCCCCTCGTGAACCTGCCCGAGACCGGCGCCATCCCCGAGGCCGCCTTCCTGGTGGAGCCCGAGGGGGACAGCCTCCGGCTGGTCAATGTTTCCTGGGGGACGACCCGCTCCTATTGGATGCTCGGCGATTCCGTGGTGAGCACCACCTTCGAACCGGTGATCGCCCGGCCCGCCGCTCCGCTGGAGGTTCAACTCCTGGTGGCCAACGACGAAGGTATGATGCACCGTGCACAGGCCACGGTGCAGCCCAATGTGGGTGTGCCCGGTGGCGGTGCCCCGGCCGTGCGGATCTTCCCCAATCCCGCCACCGACAAGCTGTTCCTGGTGCGCCCGTGGTCCGCACTGGACCAATGGGCGTTGTTCGCACCGGACGGCGCAACGGTACAGGTGCGCTCCTTCCGCAGCGGCAACCGGCTGGAGTTGGATGTATCCCCGTTGGCGGGCGGGGTCTACGCCGTGCAGGTCACCGGTGCCGATGGCCGGACGGTGCACCGCGTGATGGTGCAGTAGCGCGGCAGGCACCGCGCGTGGCACGCGGTCCGCGGAGGTCCGGGAAGGATCGCGATCTTTGTGCCCATGGAAGCCATTCAAACCAACACGCTTGCCACCCTGCCGGCCCATGCACGGGTGTGGGTGTACAAGAGTGCCACGCGGTTCACGCCGGAACAACGGGCCGTGCTGCTCGAAAGGGGCAAGGCCTTCACCGCGGCTTGGAACTCACATGGTGAGGCCGTGCCGGCGGCGTTTGACGTATTGCATGACCATTTCGTGGTGATTGCCGCGGACCTGCTGGACATGACCATCTGCGGCGGTGCCATCGACGGCAGCGTGCAGTTCATCAAAAAGCTGGAGAACGAGCTGGGCCTGCAACTCACCGACCGCATGGTGGTGCACTTTGAGCGCAACGGCACCATCCAGGCCTGCCGCGTGCAGGAGGTGGAAACGCTCCTCAAGAGCGCTGAACTGGGTGCGGACACCCCGGTGTTCGATGACCTGGTGGCCACCAAAGCCGACTTGGACACCCGTTTCCGCACGCCGCTGCGGAACACTTGGATGGCCCGCTACCTCTAGCTTTCCAGTGGTTTCCCACGGTGGCTTGTTGGCGAAAGGGCCGCAGGCCGGGCCGTTCGGCACCCACGGGGATCGAACTTCGCGGTGATGCGTGGGCGGATCACGGAATGGTTGCACCTGCTTCCCGCCGGTACGGGCGATGTGTTGGTGCTGCTGCTTCAACTCATGGTGGCCTTGGCCTTGGTGGGCTGGGCCTATAACCGGGGCTTCCGCCTGGTGGAGCGCGGACCCGTGGTGCGCCTGCTGTTGCTGCTGCCGGCCTTCGGCCTGGCCCTGCTGGTGCGCCACATCCATTCGGAAGTGTGGCAGCCGGTGCTCATTGCCGCCGCCGTGATCATCGCAGGCCTCTTCAGCCGCGGCGGCAACGGCCGCGGCCCGGGCATTCCCCTGATGATGATCGCCGCATTGCTCGGCCTGGACCTGCTGCTCAGTGCCACCGCGCTCACCTTGGTGGCCGTCCTCGTGTACCTGTTCAGCCCCGTGAAGAAGCGTTGAGCCGCCATGAGAAAAGGCAAGCGCAGCAAACCCGGGGGCCAAGCCTGGTTCTTCGCCTTGGCCCTGCCCGGCGTGGCCCTCTTCATGCTCTTCTCGCTGATGCCCTATGACCGCATGGTGGGGCAATGGCCCTTGGGCATCCGGCAGGATGAAGTGATGGCCTACCAGGCCTTGTTCGACCATCGGCCGGGGCAACACGCCGAAGGCCGCACGGAGGTGGTGAAGCTTGTGGGCCAAGCTGGTGCACAGGTGCTGGTGCAGGCCGGTGAAACCCGGGCGTCCGGCCTGGTGCAGGTGAACAACGGCGACGGCATCACCCTGCACTTCCCGGACAGCCTGCCATTCAGGGGCGCGTTCAGCGTGGACCTCATTCCGGCCGACCTGTCTTCACTTGCCGCACTGTACGCCGGGGCGGTGGCCGATTCGTTGCCGATCATGTCCGCACCGGTACGCTTGGTGAACCTGCTGCGGGACGGGGAGAATGAGGCACCCTGCCTGATGGTGGAACGCATCACCCCTGCCTACGTGCTCGTGCATGCGCCCGTGGCCATGACCTTGGTGGATGCGCAAGGCAAGTTGGCCGGCACCGGAAGGTCCATGAACGCAGGCGACAGCATCGGTGATGCCGGTGGCAAGGCGCTGCTCCATCCGCTTCGCTTCGACAGTGTGGCCACGGCTGCCTTGGGCCTGCTGGCCTGTGCCGAGGAACGCAAGGACCTGCTGCGTGGCGGCGCTGGCGCCCTGCGCGATGGCATCACCGGTGCACTGGCGCCCCTGTATGCCACCAGGGGCGGGCCAGGGCTGGAACCCACGTCCGCGGTGGTCGCCGCTTTCCATGATGCCATGGCCGCACGGACCAACCAAGCTGCCGTTCTGCGCCTGGCCGCGGCGCTGCGGGCCGATAGCGCCGCGTGGGCGGCGCGCTTCCTGGCCATCGATTCCGCGGCCGTTCCCGTTCTGGCCAAAGGCCGCAACATAGGGCTGGTGCAGGCCGAGGTGGACCGCACCCGCGCGGGGTTCATGCAGCGGCTGTTCCACCCGGACGTGCAGGCAGCCTTGGGCCCTCCGGTGGACCTGCCCACGGAACCCGCCATCCCCTTGGACCCTTGGCTGCTGCCCTTCCGCACCAACCAGGACACGCTCCGCTTCGTGCGGGGCAAGTACGACATCGACCACGACCTGGTGATCCCCCGGGGCATGGCCTTGGTGCTGGAGAAGGGCACCCGCTGGTTCATGGCGCCGGGCGTGAGCGTGGTGGTGAACGGTGAACTGCACATGCGCGGCACCGGACTCAATCCCGTCTTCATCCGCCCGCAAGACCCGGCCCGCCCCTCGGGCTCCATCGCCGTGAACGGCTCCGGGGCCACGCGCGTGCGCATCGCCGGCCTGCGCATCAGTGGCGGCGGCAATCTCTGGTGGGAGGGCGTGCAGCATGGGGGCATGCTCAGCTTCATCGGTGCCGATGTGCGCATGGCCCATTGCACCCTTGAAGAAGGCTTCGGCGACGCCTCCGTGGCGGTACGGAGGTCCACCTTCCAGATGGCCGATTGCCACCTTTCACAAGCACACCATGCCTTTGTGGACCTGGCCGAAGTGCATGGGGCCATCGAGCGCACCGCTTTCCTGCAACCGGCCGGTGGCCTTGGTGCCACCGATCGCCAGGGGGTGGCCTTGCGCTCCTCGCACGTGCTGCTGCGGGGCTGCTCCTTCACCGGACTGCCGTTCACGGCGCTGTCCGTGGCCCGTGCCGGCGAGGCCCTGGTGCTGGGCAGTACGTTCAGCGGGAATGCACAAGCCATCCAGGCCGTGGAAGGTTCCAACGTGCAGGTGGACGGCTGCGACTTCACCGGCAACGGCACGGTGTTCGTATTGCGCAGGAACCGGCCGGTGCTCGGGGGCGCCACACTCAAGCTTTACACCAACACATGCACCGGCAACGGCACCGAGCGCGACGCCGATGCCGCCAGCACGGTGGAAGCCGGTGCGGCCCTGCCTCCGGACGCGCTCAGGGTGTTCACGGCACGCAAACCATGACCCCGTGGGAGGGCGTCAATCCAGCGGGTTGCCGTTGCTGTCCGTGGTGAGCACCGCGCTCATGTGGTTGAACCACGGACGAATGGCCTGAAAGCACTTGTCCACCTCGTTCACGAAACCTTCGTCCATTACGTCCTTGTCCGTGAAGTTGCGCCGGAAGATGAACTGCGTGTGGCGCAACAGGCCAATGGCGGGGTGGTCCTTGGAGATAGCGCGCGGGGACGTTTTCAACTGCCTTCCCTCCATAGTGCCCCACACGTTGCGCAACCGCGCTGCGCGCAACAGCTTCTCCCACGTTTCGTGGTCGTGGAGGAGGTCCATGCGGATACGGTGCAGGTCCTCTTTTTCCGGTCCGAAGAAACCGCATCCCAGGAAGCTGTTCCCCGGTTCGATGTGGAAATAGTAGCCGCCGCGCAAGGCCGGTTTCACCCGTTCCAGGTGGCCCGCCAGCCACGTTTTGTACGGCGGCCGGTCCTTGTGGAAACGCTGGTCGTTGTAAATGCGGGACAAAGCTTGCCTGCCGTTGGCGGTGGCGATGCGGTCGTGCTTGTTCATGCGCTGAATGAGCGCATCGGCGAATTGGTGCAGGTTCTGCTGGGCGCTTCCGAAGCGTTCCTTGTTCCGCTGGAACCAGTCCCGGTGGTTGTGTATGGCCAGGTCGGTGAGGAAGGCGAGGGTGCTGCGCCGGAGGGTGTGCGGAGGAGTGGACATGCGCGCTGACGAAGGTAGCTTGTGGTCGATGGCGCAAGTCCCGCGTGGAACCGGTAATTTCGCCCCCTCTTTTCCCGATCCATGAACACGACAACCACGTGCCCCGAGTGCCGATCCTCCATCACCTATCCCACGGGCCAGAGCCAAATGTGCGCCGAATGCGGCCATGAGTGGAACCCGGACGAGGTGGCCGCCGAAGAGGCGGGCCTGGTGGTGAGGGATGCCCATGGCAACCTGCTCAAGGACGGCGATGATGTGGTGATGATCAAGGACCTGGCTGTGAAAGGGGCGCCCAAGGCGCTGAAGGCAGGTACCAAGGTGAGAAGCATCAAGCTGGTTGAGGGCGACCACAACATCGATTGCCGGATCGAGGGCTTTGGCGCCATGGCGCTCAAGAGCGAGTTCGTGAAAAAGGCCTGAGCCACACCGGCCAAGTTGCCACGTCGGCCGGATCCCATGGCCCGCTTTCTTTGCAGGCCTTAATAACACCATAGCCATGGAGATCGTGGACATCGTCCTCGCCTTGCTCACCCTCATCACCCTGGAGGTGGTGCTGGGCATCGACAACATCATCTTCATCTCCATCCTGGCCGACAAGCTGCCCGTGGAGCAGCGCGACAAGCTGCGCAAGCTGGGCATCGGCCTGGCCATGGTGATGCGGCTGGTGCTGCTGGCCGTGATAGCCTGGGTGATGAAGCTGGACCAGGACCTGTTCACCGTGCTGGGCCAAGGCATCAGCGGCAAGGAGCTGATCCTGCTGGGCGGCGGCGTCTTCCTTTTGTACAAATCCACCCACGAGCTCTTCCACCTTTCCGAGGAGAAGCAAGCCCCCGCCAGCATGAGCACCAAGGCCAAGGGCTTCAACCAACTGCTGCTTCAAGTGCTGCTGTTGGACCTGGTGTTCTCCGTGGATTCCATCATCACCGCCGTGGGCATGGTGAATGAGCTGTGGATGATGTACGTGGCCGTGGTGGTCACGGTGGTGATCATGCTCGCGGCCTCCAAGCCCATCGCGGAGTTCATCGCCCGGCACCCCAGCTTCAAGGTGCTTGCCCTGAGTTTCCTGATGGTGATCGGCGTGGCCTTGGTGGCCGAGGGCGCGGGCCATCCCATTCCCAAGGGATTCATTTACGGCTCCATGGCCTTTGCCTTCTTTGTGGACGTGCTGCAGATGCGCGTGCTAAGGAAACGGTCCGATCAGGCCTGATGGCCGGCCACCGATCGGCCCTGTAGCACCGGGCACGGCCTATGGCTGCGTGGGCGCCTGCCGCCATTGGTCCACCCACTGGCCGTTCGCGTTCGGGTCGTACATCACATCATCGGTGCCGATGTATTCACCGTTGCTGTTCATCCAGTATTGGCCTTGCCCGCTTTGGACCTTCACGGCCTCGCCCGTGTAAGGATTGATGGCATCCTGTTCACCACGGATGCCGTTGATCGTGGCATTCTGCTGGTGGTCCATGCTGTTCATGGTGTTGTTGTACCCGCCCATGCTGGCATTGTTGACGGCATCCCAAGTTTCCCGGTGCGTCCGTTGCTGTGCATCGAAGGCGGCTTGGTTGCCTTGCATGCGCTGGTTGTGCGCGGCCCAGCTGCCGTTCGCCTTTTGCTGTTCGCTTTGCGCATATGCCGCGAAGTAGGCCGGGTTGAAGCGCAGGCTGGCCAAGCTGGTCAGCAAGGCTTGTTTTTCCGTGTCGAAGCGCGCTGCCGTGGTTTCCAATTGCGTGAAGTAGTAGCTCCAGTTCATCAGTTCCTGATCGCCCATCGCGGACCAGTGCATCACCAAGGCTACACGCTCATCACCCTTGCGCCATTCGCTGATGTTGCTCCGGCATGTTTTGCTGGTCTGGCCAACGGCGTACAATCCGTCCAGTCCGCGCTGGTCAGCCTGCGCAACTGCGGGCGCCTCGTTTTGGCCGATCAGCTCATATCCGGCCTGCCGCATCTTGGGCACCGTGAGCTGTAGCACCACTTGCTCCGGGGCCATGGGCGCACGCATGTTCATGCCCGCTTGCTGGTACAATTGGGCCATCTGCCCTTGGCCGTATGCAAAGCTTCCACCTGCCACGTCATGCACCTTCAGGCCGGGTTCATCCGCGCGCCAAGCGCCGTTCGGGTTGGTCTGCACCTTCCAGCGCGCGGGCAGGTCCAACTGCGCCATGGGCATGTTGAAGTCCTTGCTGGGGATGGTGATGGTGCGCACACCGCCTTGTTGTTGCGCGGGTTGTTGGGTTTGTCCAGAAGCGAAGGAGGCGGAGTTTCCGCTTGCTTGCCCGCCAAATTGTGCAGGGATCACGGCTCCGCCAGTAGCTGGGTACGTGTTTCCTGTGAGGGCGGCCACCCGGTCTTGCAGGCTGTTCAGGTCGCCACTTTCCGCAGTCGTATGGGAAGAGTCCTTGCTTTGTCCACAGGCAAGGATGATTGCGGCACTGGCAAGTGGCAGGAGGGAGGAGGGTTTCATGGCAAGGGTGCGTCTTGCCCGTACATCGGGGAGCGGGGTGGGATGTGAACAGGCGGTCAGGTTGAAGCAGAGCCATTGGGCATAGCGTAGCTCCACGGTATGAAGACCAACGAATTCGGGCCGGCATTGGCCGGCATCTTGGCCGAGATCACCACAGGTACGCCAGTGAACGGAGGCTTTGTGCTCAATGGCGGTGATCACGGCCTGCTGGCTTCCTTGGACCAACTTTCGGCCACCGATGCGTCCCGTTCTTCCCAGGGTGGAGCCACCGTTGCCGCCCATGCCGCACACTTGGCCTTCGGCCTGTCCCTGTTGAACCGATGGGCCACCGAGGGAGGCAATCCCTTTGCCGGTGCGCATTGGTACGAAGCCTGGCAGATCACGGCGGTGGACGGACCGCATTGGCAGCACATTCGGGACAACTTGCGGAAGGAGGCAGGGCAGTGGCAGGAGGTGCTGTACACGCCACGTGAGGTGGCGGAGATCGAACTCAAAGGCATGTTCGGCAGCGTGGCGCACTTGGCCTACCACTTGGGCGCCATCCGGCAGATCTTGGCCCAAGCGCGCGGCCCCAAGGACCATTCGGGGTAGCCCGCTATGCGCCCTGCCCGAAAGTCAACAGGTTGTTGTCCGGATCAAGCAGGGCGAATTCCCGCTGGCCCCAAGGCCTATTGCCCAAGGCGCCATTGGGGTGGATGGCCACCCCGCGATCGATCAGCCAGCGGTACAGCCCGTCGATGTCGATGGTGCGCAGGTACACCTGACCGTAGGTGAGCTTGGGGTCCAGCGTTTCATAGAGGAAGAAGTGCAGCTCAATGCCATCGCGTGAGAGCATGAGGTAGTGGGGCACGTCCACGCCGAATTCGGCAAAGCCGAGCCGCTCCACGTAATAGGCCCGGGTCTTGGCCTTGTTGCGCATGGGCAGCTTGGGGCATACGGCGGTGAACATGCCCGCGAAGTTCGCCTTAGTCGTCCAATCCCAAGCCGGCCAGGATCCGGTCCACGTTCTTTTCGATCCGCGCCTCGCGGGTCTTGGCCAGCTTGGCGCTGGAAAAGTGCAGCAGGTAGCCGCGCTGCCTGCCGGGCGTCAAAGCTTGGAACGCCTTCTTCAACGCAGGCATTTGTTTCAGCGCCAGCTTGAATTCTTCCGCCATGGCAAACTCAGCGGTCTGCTTCATCGGCACCTGCTTGCCGCTCTTCTCCACCTCGATGGCCTCCTGGATGTAGCTGCGCAGAACCGGTTCCAGCTTGGTGATGGCCTTCACGCTTTCGAACCGGACCTGCCGTGCCGATTGCACGTCCTTGGTTTGCTGCACCAATAGGCGGTGGTCATCCTTCAGCAGCACGCCCTTGTGGAAGAGCAAGGCGCAGTAGTCCTTGAAGCCATGGATCAGGAAGACGTTCTTGCCCTTGAGGGTGTAGCAAGGGTGGCCCCACTTCAGTTCCTCGTTGAGGCCGCTGTCCAGCGCGAGCTCGCGCAATTCCGCGAACGCCTCCTTCCATGGCGTGTCCTTGTTGAAGAACCAATCGACGTTGGGGTTCATGGCCCGAATTTAGGATCGGACCGGGATCAGCGTTCTGCCCGCTGGCCTGAAATACCAGGATGTCGCGATCAGGACCAGGTAGAGCAATACGGGAGCGATCATTCCAACCCCATCACCTGAACGAACGTGAAAGTACAACGCTCCCGAAATGGTGAAGAAAATGCCGGCATAGGCCCACTCTTTCAAGAGCGGGGTTCTCGGGACGAGCAATGCGATCACTCCGAGGATCTTCCACACGCCAAGCAGGATGAGCATATCCGTGGGAAAGCCCATGTGAACCACATTTTCAACCCCTCCGGGGCCAGCGGTCTTCAACTGGAAGATCTGGATGATCGCCGTTGATGTCAGGCCCAAAGCCAGCCATGCGGTGGCCACCCAATAGATGCCCCGGCGCTTCCATCCGGGGTTGTTCTGGTTGTTCATTGTGCTTGTCTTTATCGGGACGCCTTTTCAGGATGAACTTCCGACAGGCTGAACCAGTTGCCGCTATCGTCCTTGAAGGCACAGGAGACCCCGTAGAACTCCCTCTTCGGTGGAGCTTTGAACTCCACGCCCTTGGCGTGCATTTCCTCGTAGGCCGCGAAGACGTCCTTGCTTTGGAACGTACCGAAACCGAAGATGCCCTTGCGGATCAGCATGGCCAAGGCATCGGCGGATTCCTTGTCCATGGCATGGCTTTCCTTGGCCGCCAGCAGGGAGATCTCCAAATCCGGTTGTTCGGGTGGGGTTACGGTGAGCCAGCGGAAATCACCGTTGCGTACATCGGTGTGCTTCTTGAAGCCGAGCTTGTTCACGTAGAAGTCCAAGGCGCTGTCCTGGTCCAGGACATAGCAGCAGGTATGGGAAAGTCGGAGGTGCATGGTCCGGTTGGTTTTGATGGGGCAAAGCAACGGGCAAGGCCTGCGGGGGCGTTTGTCCCGGATTGCTATTCTGGCACCATGCCGTGCGCACCACTGAAGCAGTCCGGCACGAAGGTGAGCGGCTGTGTACGCCCCTGTTCCCGGCGCTCCAATGCGGCTTCGCGAAAGGAGGCCGGCGTGGATCCGGTGTTCTTCTTGAATGCCCTGCTGAACGAAGACAGGCTGTTGTAGCCCACGGCGATGCAGGCATCCAACGCTTGTTCACCTTGGGCCATCAATTCCTTGGCGCGTTCCATCCGGCAATGGCTCAAGTGCTCGCGTGGCGTGCGGCCATAGATGGCTTGAAACTCGCGGATGAAATGGAACTTCGAATAGGCCGCCTCCCCGCTGATGGCATCCACATCAAGCGGCTCCGCGAAATGGGCATCGATGAAGAGCTTGGCTTGCACGATGCGCCGGTAGAAATAGGCCTTGGGGTAGGGGTCTGGATGGATGGTGCGCTCGCTCATGGTGGCGTTCACATCTTCACCCCCGGCAATTTCGCGGCCTGCTTCACCCAGGCAGTGACCTGCTTTTTGTCGATCACATCGTGTTCGCGGATATGCAGGTAGCGCACTTTCTTTTGGGTGCTGGCATCGGGGGGGAGCGGCTCCAGCAGCGCACCGTGGAAGAAGGCGACCTTCACGTACTTGGTGGTCATGTTGAAGCCCATGAAGTAGCCGTTGCCTTCCATGCCGTACATCGGTGTGTTCCACTTCACGGCTTTGAACAACTTGGGTACCGCGCGGGTGATCAGCGCATCCAACTCCACGGCCACCTCGCGTTTCCAGTCGGGTATGGCCTGTAAATAGGTCTGCACAGGCGCATCGCCGTAGCCTTTCGCGATCTGCGGATTGCCGCCGGTCAGTAGCCGGACAGTGCCGGGCTTGGTCGCGGGCCGGGTGGGCTTACCCTGCTTGGTTGGTTCAGGCATCGCTTGGCCGCTACCGGAGCACGGTGATGTTCCCGTTGAGCTGCTTGTCCACCTTGGCGCCGCAATCCGAGGATACGGCCATGGTGTAGAAGTAGGTGCCGTCCTGCGCATCCCTGGCCTGCCAGTGGCGCGGACCGCCACCGTGGCTCACGTACACGGCTTGCCCCCAGCGGTTGAACACGGTGAGTTCGAAGGTGTCGAAGAGCCCGGTGATGTCCCTGCCCGGATCGGTGGGCACGAACGGCCGCCAAATGTCGTTGTGCCCGTCGCCATTGGGCGTTACCAGGTTGGGCGCCTGGATGTTGCTGAGGTCCACGTAGGACGTGGTGGTGGCCTGGATCTGCACCGAGCCGGTGTCGGAGCAACCGCTGACCGGATCGGTGACGATCAGCGTGTAGATGCCCGCCAGGTCCACCTCGGGGGCGGGGCTGGTGCTGAAAGCCGGATCCAGCCCCAAGGCCGTATTGGCGGACCACGTGTAGAGGACATCCTGCGGCGGGGCCACTTCCACGCCTGCGAGGAGCACCACGGCAACGGAGCAGGAGAGGCTGTCATACAGTTGCGGTACCTGTACCACCAGGGCGTGGTCGGGCACGGTGATGGTATCGGTCCATTGGCAGTTCTGTGCGTCCAGCACGGTAAGTACGTGGTTGCCGGCGCTGAGGCCCGTGGCGGCCCCGCCGGGCATGGGTTCACCTTGGAGCTGGAAGGATACCGGTGCTTGGCCGCCGCTCAACCACGTGGCTTCCACGGCTCCGCCAACACCATTGCACGCGGTGGTGATGTCCAGGTCATAGTCCAACGGGGCGGTGAGCATGATCTGGAAGGTGGTGTCCAACACCACATTGCCGCAGAGGTCCTCTACGTTGCCGTCCAAGGAGGTGATCGTCAAGGTGAACAGGCCGCCTTCGGTGGGGGGCGCGGCCAGCGCCAAGGAATAGCTGGGCTGGGCGGGAGCGGCCACATCGATCGGCGTGGCCGAGGCAAGGGGGATCACCGTGCCCGAAGGGGAGGTGAAGGTGAAATCCAAGGCCCCTACCGTGTTGGTGACGACGAATTCGCTGAACTGCAGCTCGAAGAGCTGGTTGTTGCAACTGGGCATGACCGAGGTGATCGCCGGGGGCTCATCATCGTAGATCGAGGCCGTGCTCTGCGTGAAGTCGATCGTATATCCGTTGGGGCTGTTGGACCAGTTCATCACCACCAGGGCGTAAGTCTGGCCGGCGGTCACCGGCAGGTCGGCGTTGAACGCAGGCCCGTTGAGGTTGCCCGGCCCGTTGGAGGTGCCCGTTCCGCCGTTGGCCGTGGAAATGCCCGTGGGGCCGTTGAAGCCGAAGTTTCCGTACGAGTTGCAGGCCACCTCGGGCGAGCTGCCGTTCTGTGCATTGATGCCCGCACAGCCACCGGCCGTGATGTTGAACATGCCCCAGTCGTAGTCGTCCAGATCGTTGGCGGGGTCCAGGATGAAGCTCATGTTGCCCGACTCCTGCACGGTGAACGTGTACCAGATGCTGGAACTCTCCAGGTTCAAATTGCAGGTACCGGTGAATTCATAGGTGTTCCCCGTGCCCGTGGGTGAGGAGGTCTCCGTGTAGTTGCCGCCGCACAACTGGATTGAGCCGTTGCAGTCGCTGCTACTGGTGGTTTGTGCCAACAACGGGCCTGCCATGGCCATGCAGAGGAAGGTGCTGATCCGGTGGGTCATGTTCACTTTTGGAGTTTCGGGACGCATGTTAGGACGGAGGTCTTCCGCTGGGCGGTGCCCGAGGGAGGCGGCCGGTCCGAATTCCGCGCGCATGGTGCGGTGCGGCCACGAGCGGCCTTTGGGGTGCGATTCCTTGTGGCTGCTTCGGGCAACGACGGACGTGGTTTGCCCGCGAGAACCAGGGTATGGACGCGGACCGGCATGATCCAAATGTAGGCCAAGCGATCACTGGTTCGGGCGATGGCTGCCCACCTGCGCAGCCGCTGTGCGGCCCGCGTCAACGGCGCGGGCCGGCAAGTTCCACGTCCGCAACCTATCTTCGTCGCGTCCGCATTCCTCCTCCCGGAACCCCACGGGGATCCAATCCAGGCTTCCCTGAGCCCAACCCCCGGGTGGAACAAACATGCGGGTGAGCACATGGCCACGTTTGAAAAGCGCGAGAAGGAAAAGAAACGCCAACAGAAGAAGTTGGAGAAGCAACGCCGCAAGGAGGAGCGCAAGACCAACACCTCCGACGGCAGCTTGGATTCCATGATGGCCTACGTGGACGAGAACGGCATGCTCACCAATACCCCGCCCGATCCGAGCAAACGTGTGGAGATCGATGCCAGCGAGATCGTACTGGGCGTGCCCCGCAGGGAGCATGACGAAGAAGAGACCGTACGCACCGGACGGCTGGATTATTTCGACACCTCCAAGGGCTATGGTTTCATCAATGAGGCCGGCAGCCAGGAGCGCTACTTCGTGCACATCAGCGGCATGCTGGAAGAGCTCAAGCAGGGCGACCGCGTGAGCTACGACCTGGAGCGCGGGCCCAAAGGCATGAACGCCGTACGCGTGAAGAAGGCCTGACCTGCGCTTGTCGCCCGCGTTCGCCATGCAGGCGCATGGCGAGGGCCGTTTGCACCACCTCTCCCCAGCCCGGGGCACCGCTCCCCCGTTTGCAACGCGGGCGCAAATGGCAGCCGTATCCACCGCGCTCCCCAACGCCGTGCTGCCTGCTCCGCAACCCTGTGCCCGCCGCATAGGCCTGGCGCTGCTGCGGTCCGCCAACATGGCGATCGGGCGGGGCAGCCCGCGCAATGCAGATCCCTGCCGGCATCACCCGTGTTGCCTACACCGGCACATGTGCGGTGGAACGAATCGGGAACCACCGGACACGGATCACGGTGATCACCGTAGCGGAATACGGCAACCTACTGCCGCATGCCCACGTTCCAGCCGCTGAAATTTGTTGCGGCCATGCCCCTTCGCGCACCTACCGGACCCTCCTTTTGGCGCAAGTTCTTGCTTGCCTTGGGAATAGCCTTGCCCGGGGCTGCCGCCAACGCCCAGGCCGATGGCCAGGTGTATCGCATCCTGGAAGTGGGCGGCCAGCAGACCATGTCCGGTTACCTCACCTGCTGGTTGGACCTGCTGCCCGGCACTTCCACCGTGGGGCTTTCCAGCACACAGGGCTTCCCCTACCGCAGCTTCGCCTGTGATGATCCCGCACAGGTGCAGGAAATGGACATCGGCAACTGGTACGCCGGGTCGCGCGCACGCTTCAGCCCTACGGGCAAATACCTGCTCCTCCAACAGCTTTTCTACCTGGATTTCGCCCCCAACAAGGACCGCCCCATCAAGTATGAAGTGGTGGACATGGATGCCAAGAGCGCCAGAGCCATGTATGAGGACCTGTTCGCCGCCGCGATCACCCCGGATGAAGCCACCCTGCTCACACTGGACCAGCACGGCGTGACGTTCAGGGACCTGGCCACGGGCAACGCCGACAAGGCCCGCCACATCGAACGCACCGGCAATGCCATTGCCGTAAGCACCGACGGCACCCGCTTCGCCGTGGCGCACCGCCCCACCAAAGCCGAGGTGGAAGCCTTGCCCACGGTGCGCAACGACAAGGACGCCATCAAGCACGGCGTGAAATATGGCCAGATCGTGGTGGTGTACGACATGTCCTCCCTCCAGCCGATCTACACCATCGGCGAGCTCTTCGACAAGGTGTTCCGCCTGGAGTACAGCCCCGACGGGAAGGACCTGTGGATCCACGCCAAGCCCCACACCCGCAAGGGCGGCAACCCCAACCCGGCCCAGAGCTACGTGAGCGTGGCCGACGCCGTCTCCGGCGCCATGCGGCGCACCGCATTCCCCTCGCTGGCGCTGTACGAACCCGATTTCCGCATCAGTCCGGACGGAACCCTGTTCGCCATCGGCAGCCAGGGCG
>JAGPDT010000013.1:0-8463 GCA_018057455.1 Flavobacteriales bacterium
AAGACCCTCGCGATGACCGCGCCCTGTTGCTGGCCAAATGCGAGCCGGGGGGCCGCACGGAACCAGTTCAGCGCACGGTCATCGCTTCGGGTTTCCGCACGCTTTGCGTGCGGAAACCCGAAGCGATCTCAGCGGGCGGCACGGAGTCTCCGGATGGATCCCTCCGCAGGAATTCCAATGCTCTTCCCATTCAACCGATCGGCTCTTCGCTTGTCCGACTCCGCGATCTCTTCTTCCGTGAAATCCATATCCTCCGCAGCCGCTTCCTTCTCGATCACCTTCGCCACTGGAAGCAATGCTGCTTCATCCCAAATGGACAACAGGCTCGTTGCCGTGCGCGGTGGAGCAATGAGCGGTTGCATTCATCCCTTCCAACCCACCCCCCAAAAAAACAGCGGCGACGCACGTTTTGCAACGTACGCCGCTACCGTCCCTACCCAACTTCTTCGCTCAGCCTCCGCTGAGCAATTTCTTTACCGCTGCCGCGATCACAGACCCATCGGCCTTGCCGGCCAGCTTTGCGTTCACGGCCTTCATGGCTTTGCCCATGTCGGCCATGGTGTTGGCGCCGATCTCGGTCAAGGTGGCCTTCACGGCTGCCTGCACCTCCGCCTCACCCATGCGCGCGGGCAAGTATCCTTCAATGATCTTCGCTTGCGCATCGTCCTCGGCGGCGAGGTCTGCCCGGCCTTGCTGGTGGTAGATGGCCGCGGCCTCGGTGCGTTGCTTATGCAACTTCTGCAGGATCCGAAGGCCCGTCTCCTCCCCTAGTTCATGCGTACCACCTTCCTTGGTGAGCTCCAACAACAAGGCGCTCTTGATTGCGCGCAGCACGTTCAGCCGGTCCTTCTCGCGGGCGAGCATGGCGGCCTTGATGTCGGTGTCGATGCGGTGCTGGAGGTCCATTTCGCACGGTCGATTGGTCGATCAGTCCACGTTATCGTGCAGGAAGGGGTTGTTGCGGCGCAAGCCCACTTGACGCTCGCCTGTCTCGTTGGTGGTTTCGGTCAGGGTGAAGCGGCTCACGTTGGAATCGGTGCTGTGGGGGCTGTCCTCAAGGGTCACGTTCTTGCGCTTGAAGGCGGGCTCGCGTTCCATCTCGGACAAGCCGTTGGGCGTGCGGAGGCGCATGCTTGCTTCACGCAGTTTGGCCAAACGGCTTTCCACGCGGGCCTGGTGCTCCACGGGGGAGAGTGGGGCGGTGGCCTGGTCCGTTGCCGCCACCTGATGGCCTGCCATGGGCGCCATGATCTCCGATCCCCTATCATCACCCAGGTCGAAGACGATCTTCTCGTCCTGGGGCAGGGGCAGGGGTTCCACCTTGGGTGGAACGGGCCGCACAGGCTCTTGCTCAAAGGGGAGCACGGACTGTTGCTTCGTGGCCTCCACCGGCTTCACATACATCTCGAAGATGGTGCTTTCCGCGGGTTTTTCCAGGGGCAGCGCTCCTTGCAGGGGGTTGCTGATGGGCCCGGTAATCGGCGCGGTGATGATGGTGGGCAGGTCGGTGCCCAAGGGCTGCACCTTTTTCTCTTCCGGGCGCCGCTCCAAGGTGGCGGTGAGCTCGTTCTGGTTGAAACCGGTGGCGATGACGGTGATGCGGATCTTCTCGCCCAGGGTTTCATCGGTGCAGTAGCCCCAGATCATATCGGCGGAACTCCCGGAGGCATCCTGGATATGGTCGGTGATGGTGCTCATTTCGTCCATGGAGATGGACTGGGAGCCCAGCGCGATGTTGAGCAGCACGTACTTGGCCCCCTTGATGTCGTTGTCATTCAGCAAGGGGGACGCCAAGGCCTCCTGCACGGCGCGCAGCGCGCGGCCCTCCCCTTCGGCCTCGGCCATGCCCATGAGGGCCACGCCGCTGGCGGTCATCACGGTGCGCACATCCTCGAAGTCCACGTTCACCTTGCCTTCCTTCATGATCACTTCGGCGATGCCTCGGGCCGCGGTGGAAAGCACGTTGTCCGCATGGGCAAAGGCTTCATCCATGCCCAAGTTGCCGTAGAGGTCCTTCAGGCGGTTGTTGTTGATCACGATGAGGGTGTCCACGGCTTGGCGCATTTCCTCCACGCCGAGGGTGGCCTGCTGCACGCGTTTGCGGCCCTCCCAGCCAAAGGGCATGGTAACGATGCCCACGGTGAGGATGCCCATTTCACGGGCCACCCGGGCCACCACGGGTGCAGCCCCGGTGCCGGTACCGCCGCCCATGCCAGCGGTAACGAAGAGCATCTTGGTACGGGTGTTGAGCAACTCGCGGATCTCCTCAATGCTTTCCTGGGCCGCTGCCTCGCCGCGTTCGGGCTTGCTGCCGGCGCCGAGGCCTTCGGTAAGGGCCGCACCCAGCTGTAGTTTCACCGGCACGGGGCTGAGGTTCAAGGCTTGCTTGTCGGTGTTGCAGATCAGGAAGTCCACGCCCTTGATGCCCTGGGCGTGCATGTGGTTCACGGCGTTGCCGCCACCACCGCCCACGCCGATCACTTTGATGATCGAGGCAAGCTCGGAGGGAAGGTCGAATTTCATGGGGGTCGGGATTATCGGGTTCAGGGTTGGTGGGGAGGGGTCAGGCTTCGTCGTCGCGCAGGATGTCGGAAGCACCGCTGATGACTTTTGAGAAGAAGCTGCCCACGCGGGACTGGCTGTGGTTCTTCACCTTGGATTCAGGTTCACGCTGCTGTGAGCGGTGGCGCTCCAGGTAGTCGAAGCCGCGGAGCACCAGGCCCACGCCGGTGGCGAAGAGTGGGCTGGTCACGGCCTCCACCTTGCTGTTGGCGAGGTGTTCGCTGGGGTAGCCGATGCGGGTGCTCATGCCGGTGGTGTATTCAGTGAGCTGGCGCAGGTGCTTGAGCTGGGCACCGCCTCCGGTGAGCACGATGCCTCCGCTGAGCTGCTTCTCGAGCCCGCTGTTCTTGACCTCGAAGTAGACGTGGTCCAGGATCTCCTCCATGCGGCACTGGATGATGTTGGCCAGGTTCTTCAGGCTGATCTCCTTGGGCTCGCGTCCGCGCAGGCCGGGGATGCACACCACTTCGTTCTCCTTGTTCTCGCTGGCGAGGGCGCTGCCGAAGCGGCTCTTGAGCAGTTCGGCCTGGTCGCGCAGGATGGCGCAACCCATCTTGATGTCGTCGGTGATCACGTTGCCGCCGAAGGGGATCACGGCGGTGTGGCGGATGATGTGGTCGCTGAAGATGGCGATGTCGGTGGTGCCACCGCCGATGTCCACCAGCACCACGCCGGCTTCCTTTTCCTCGGCGGCGAGCACGGCGTCCGAGCTGGCCAGAGGTTCCAGGATGAGCTCGGTGACCTCGAGGCCGGCACGTGCCACGCACTTGTTGATGTTGCGCGCGGCGGTGACCTGGCCGGTGATGATGTGGAAGTTGGCCTCCAGGCGCACCCCGCTCATGCCGATGGGGTCCTTGATGCCCTGCTCGTTGTCCACGATGTACTCCTGGGGCAGCACGTGGATGATCTCCTCGCCGGGCACCATGGCCAGTTTGTACATGCTGTCGATCAGCTGGTCGATGTCGCCTTGGCGGATCTCCTCTTCCAGGCTCTGGCGGGTGATCATGCCACGGTGGTGCATGCTGCGGATGTGCTGGCCGGCGATGCCCACGTTCACGGTGGTGATCTCCACGCCGGCGCTGTTCTCGGCCTCCGCCACGGCGGCCTTGATGCTGTCCACGGTGCGCTGGATGTTGGTGACCACGCCGCGGGTGACGCCGTCGCTCTTGGACTTGCCCATGCCCATGATCTCCAGCTTGCCCTGCTCGTTCTTGCGGCCCACGATGCAGGCGATCTTGGTGGTGCCGATGTCAAGGCCTGCTACAATTTCCTCGTTGTTCTCCATGTTCGTCTAATGGCGTTGGGGGCCGTGGCTCGCGTATGTGGCGGTTCAGTGTTGTGGGCGTTTTGCGCAGACCACCTGGTCATTGAAGCGAAGGTCGATGCTGCTGTATTGGCGCCAATCGGCCTGGGGCACGCCTTGCTGGTAGAAGAGCAGCAACTTGGCCAGCCGTTGTTCCAGGCGGTTGCCGTTGCCGATCCGGATGCGCATCATGCCCACGCTGGGGACCAGGGTGATCTCGCCGTCGGCGTCCATCACGGCCTGGGGGAAGAGGGCATTCCAGAAGGGATCTTGCGTGATGGCGCGGGCCATGGCGTGGATGGCCCGGCTGTGGGTGTGCAACGGCAGGCTGTCGGCGCCGATGGCCACATTCACCGGGGCATGGCCGGCGAATGGTTCGGCGAGCTGGCCGGTGACCACCAGCACGCGTGGGGTGTAGTTGGGGTCCAAGGGCATGGTCCATCCATCGCGGTCGATGTAGAAACCGGTTCCGTCGGCGTTGATGACGCGCACGATGGGCTGCCTTTGCCGCGCCCTCACATGCAGTACGCCGTCCATGGTGTGGTACACATCGGCCCCGGCCAAGCTGGGGATGGCGCGCAGGTGCTGCTCGATCGCGGTCTCGTCCAGCTTGTGGACGGGCGTGCCGATCACAGGCCCGGTGGCCTTGTCCACTTCCTGCTTCAGCGCGTCGGTGCCGATGAAGTGCATGTCCGCGGAGGTGTGCAAGTCCACGCGCACTTCGCGCACGGCCACCTTGCCGGCGCGGTGCTCCACGAAGCCCAGCAACGCCGTCAACGCGGCGCCTGCGCCCACCATGGCCGCGAGCCGGAGGATATGTTTGGCTTTGCTCATTCCTTGGCGTTGAGCATGGTTGCAATGGCCGGCACCAGGCGGTCGATGTCACCTGCTCCAAGGGCCAGCAAGATGTCCACATCACGGGCCTGCAAAAGCGGCAGCAGCTGCTCCTTTGTGCACAGCACGGTGTTAGTCCCTTTGATGTGTTCCATCAGCCAGGCCGAAGAAATCCCGGGCAAGGGTTCCTCGCGGGCGGGATAGATCTCCAGCAGGACCAGCTCATCGAGCAGGGCCAGGCTGCGCGCGAAATCCGCGGCCAAGTCGCGCGTGCGGCTGTACAGGTGCGGCTGGAAGATGCCGGTGACCCTGCGGCCCGGATAGAGCTCGCGCACGCTGCGTATGCAGGCCTCGAGCTCGGTGGGGTGGTGGGCGTAGTCGTCGATGAAGACGCTCGTGGCGGTGCGGGCGCGCACCTCGAAGCGCCGGCGTACCCCTTGGAATCCGGCCAGACCCTTGCGGATGGACTCCGGGCTTGCCCCGGCGTGCAGGGCCATGGAGGCCGCGGCCACCGCGTTCTCCACGTTGTGCCGGCCCGGCATGCCCAGGGTGAGGCCGCGCAACACCTGTTCGCCCAGCACCAGGTCGAACCGGTAGTGGCCGTTGTCCACGGTGATGTTCTCCGCATGGGGCCCGGCGGTATTGTCGATGCCATAAGGAACGGCATCGCGCAGCACGGTGGCATGCTGCTCCAGGCGGTCCATGACCCGGTGGTGGACCAGGATGCGCCCCTGTACCAGGGCCGCGAAATCGGCGTAGGCCTTGTACATGGCGCCGGCATCGCCGTAGATGTCCAGGTGGTCGGGGTCCATGGCGGTGATCACGGCCTCATCGGGGTGCAGGGCCAGGAAGCTGCGGTCGTATTCATCGGCTTCCACCACGTTGAGCACGGCCATGGAGTTGAGCAGCACATTGGTGTCGTAGTTGGTGCTGATGCCGCCGAGGAACGCGTTGCAGGGGATGCCGCCCTCGGTGAGCAGGTGGGCCAACATGGTGCTCACGGTGGTCTTGCCATGAGTGCCGGCCACGGCCAGCGTGCGCCTGTCGCGGGTCACCAGGCCCAGCACCTCGCTGCGTTTCTTGATGGCGGCACCGCGCTGTTGCCAATAGGCGATCAGCGGGTTGTCCATGGGCACGGCGGGGGTGCGCACCACCATCACCTTGGCGGGATCGGCCTGCCGGAACTCCAGGGGGATGTTGCGCACGTCGGTGCTGTAGCTCACATCGATGCCTTCTTGGGCCAGCTGCACGGCCACTTCGCCCGGGGTTTTGTCATAGCCCGCCACGGTGGCGCCATGGCGGCGGAAATAGCGAGCCAATCCGCTCATGCCGATGCCGCCGATGCCGATGAAGTAAAGCAGGTCCGGTCGCTCCATGTTCATGCGTTGAATTTGTCGGTGGTGCCGGCGGAACGCGCCAATCGGACCACCTCGGCCGCGATGGCTGCGGCAGCGTTGCCCTTCCCCAAGGCGCCCATGGCCGCGCTGAGGCGCTGGCGCGCGGCGGGGTCGGCTACCAGCCGCAGCACCTCCGCGCCCAGCTTGTCCACCGCATCGGCATCCCTCACCAGCACGGCGGCACCCTGGTCTGCAAGCGCCCGGGCATTGCTGGTCTGGTGGTCTTCCGCGGCCGTGGGCAACGGCACCAGGATGGACGGCAGGCGGGTGAGGCAGAGTTCGCTCACGGTGATGGCCCCGGCGCGCGCCACCACCACATCGGCCACGGCATAGGCGAGGTCCATGCGGCTGATGAAGGCCTGCACGCGGGCATGGGTGTAGGCGGTGCGGCGCACGGCTTCCAAAGCCTGGGCATGATAGGGCCCGCCGGTTTGCCAGATGAGCTGCACACCGCTGTCGCGCAAGGGCTCCAAGGCGGCCTCCATGCCCCGGTTGATGCCGCGCGCACCCAGGCTTCCTCCGGTGACCAGCACCACGGGTGGGCCTTCGCGCAGCTGGAACAGGTCCAAGCCGCCGGGCCGCTTGCCGTTGAGGTGCACCATGTCCTGGCGGACGGGGTTGCCGGTGAGGCGGATCTTCTCCAGGGGGAAGTAGCGTTCCATGCCGGGGTAGGCCACGCAGATGACCGATGCCCGTTTGGCGAGCAGTCGGTTGGTGGCACCGGCGTGGCTGTTCTGCTCTTGGATAAGGGTGGGCACACCGGCCCGTTGGGCCGCGGCCAACACGGGCCCGCTGGCATAGCCCCCCACGCCCACGGCCACCTGCGGCCCGAAGGTGTGCACGATCCGCCGGGCCTTCCACATGCTCCGCAGCAGGCGCCAGGGCAAGTCGACGTTCTTCCAGAGGGCATTGCGTTGGAAGCCCCGGACAGGCAGGCCGGTGATCGCATACCCGGCCGCGGGAACCTTCTCCATCTCCATCTTGCCCTCCGCGCCCACGAAGAGGAAGCACGCATCGGGCACCTGTTCCTTCACCGCGTTGGCAATGGCAATGGCCGGGAAGATGTGCCCGCCCGTGCCCCCGCCGCTGATCAGCACCTTAAGCGGTTGCATGGGCCTGGGCGGCGGTTGCAGGACGTCTGTCCTTGGTGGGAGACGGGTCATCGTACACGCTGCGGCTCACGCTGAGGATGATGCCGATGGAGAGGCAGGTGAACCACATGCTGGTGCCGCCCATGCTCACCAAGGGCAGTGGCTGGCCGGTAACGGGCACCAGGTTCACGCCCACGGCCATGTTCACCAAGGCCTGCATCACCAAGCTCAAGGCCAGGCCGATGGCCACCAGGGAGCCGAAAGGCTTCTCGCAGCGGTTGGCGATGCGCATGGCGCGCGAGAGCAGGATCAGGTACAGCAGGAGCAGGCCCAAGCCACCGATCACAGACCCGTACTCTTCAATGATGAAGGCATAGATCATGTCGCTTTCCGGGTGGGGCATGTAGTTGCGCGAGGTTCCGGTGCCCGGGCCATTGGGCAGGAAACCGCCGTGCACGATGGCGATCTTGGCCTTGTTCACCTGGTAGTTGGCATCGCGGTCGGTTCCACCGTGGTTCTCCAGGCGGGACTGCCAGGTCTGCAGGCGGGGCAGCAGCTCGGGGTTGGCCTTGGAGAGCAGGAGCAGCAGGGCGAACGCACCTGCGGCCATGGCGCAGATGCCCAGGAGATGCTTGATGGGCACACGGCCGATGAACATCAGGGTCATGCACGTGGCGCCCAGCAGGGCCGCCGTGGAGAAGTTGGCGGGCAGGATGGCGCCGCACACGGCGCCCACGGGCAGCACCAAGCGCAGGAGCACCTGGCGGAAGGTCCAAGGCTCCTCCTGCTGGCGCCCCAGCACGCGGGCCAGGTAGGCGATGATCACCACGCGGGCCAGGTCGCTGGTTTGGAAAGTGATGCCCACACCGGGAATGGACAGCCAGCGCGATGCGCCGTTGACGTTGGTACCGATCAACAAGGTGAGCACGAGCAACGCCACGGTGGCCCCCAGGAAGACCTGCGCCAATTTGGAATAGACGGTGTAGCGCAGCCTGCTGGAAGCGTACATGATGCCACCGGCACCGGCCAGCATCAGGGCATGCTTCACCAGGATCCTGAAGGTGCCGCCGTGGTCGCGCCAACCCATCCACGAGGAAGCGCTGTACACGGCCAGCAAGCTGGTAAGGCCCAGCAGCAGGGCCACCACCCAGATGGTGCGGTCGCCCTTGAGGTGGCGTTCGAGCAGGTGGTTCATGGCTGCGTGCGGTTCACCGGTTGATCAGAGGTCGTTGAGTGCCCGCCTGCATCCGGCGCTCCGCCCGGGCCTGGTCGGCCA
>JAGPDT010000013.1:8563-62191 GCA_018057455.1 Flavobacteriales bacterium
CGGTGAAGTGCACCAGGCGGGGTCCGGCTTCCAAGGCGTGTGCCTTCGCGGGATCGGCCTTCCCGTGGCACACCACGGCATCCACAGGGTCGTGCAGGAATTCCGCCTGTCGCCCATCGATGGCGGGGACCCGGGAGGCATCCGCGATCCACACCAGCGGCTTGCCCAGGCCGGGGAGGGTGGACAGGGCGTCGTCCGGGAAGCCGCTCCGGCTGTCATCGACGTGCTCCACGCCGGCCATGGTGCGCCAAGCCCGGGTGCCCTGGAGCGGCATCGGGCCCTTGCCGCGTAGCGCAGTGCGCCGTGCGGCCAGGTGGGAGTTGGTCTTGCCTTGCATCGTGCCTTGTGCGCCGGTGCACCTGGTTCACAGGGCGCGAACGGCGGCCTTAAACTTGCGGCCGCGGTCCTCGTAGTTCTCGAAGAGGTCGAAGCTGGCGCAGGCCGGGCTCAGCAGCACCACGTCGCCGTTCTCGCTCAGTTCATAGCCCTTGTTCACGGCCTTCTCGGCGGAATCCACATCGGTGATGCCGGCCACGATATCGCCGAAGGCCTGGTGGATCTTGGCATTGTCCACGCCCAGGCAGATGATGGCCTTCACCTTGCGGCGCACCAGGTCGCGCAGTTCGGCGTAGTTGTTCCCTTTGTCCACGCCGCCCATCACCCAGATCACGGGCTTCTCCATGCATTCCAGGGCGAACCAGGCGCTGTTGACATTGGTGGCCTTGGAGTCGTTGATGAACTCCACGCCGTTCACCAGGCCCACGCGTTCCAGGCGGTGCTCCACATTGCGGAAGTCGGAGAGGGCGTCGCGCACCACGTCGTTGCGCACGTCGAGCACACGTGCGGCGATGCTCGCAGCCAAGGAATTGTACACGTTGTGCTTGCCTTGCAGGGCCAGTTCCAGGATGCTCATGGTGAAGGTGGTTTGGTTGGTGTGGATATGGATGTGGTCGTTCTGGAGGAAGCCGCCCTGGTCCATGGGCGTGCGGATGGAGAAGGGCCAATGGCGGGCCTTCACGGTGTGGCGTTGGAGGCCTTCGCGTGTCCGGGGGTCGTCGGCGCAGTAGATGAAGTGGTCCTCCGGGCCCTGGTTCATGGTGATGCGGAACTTGCTGTCCACATAGTTCTCCATGCGGTTGTCGTAGCGGTCCAGGTGGTCCGGCGTGATGTTGGTGAGCACGGCGATGTGCGGCCGGAGGGTGCGTGTGCCGTCGAGCTGGAAGCTGCTGAGCTCCAGCACCAGGATGTCGTGCCGCTCCTTGGCCACCAGCCCGGCGAAGGAGGTGCCCACGTTGCCGGCAAGGCCGGCATTGATGCCCGCCTTGCGCAGGATGTGGTGCACCAGCAGGGTGGTGGTGGTCTTGCCGTTGCTGCCGGTGATGCCGATGATGGGCACGTTGACGTGCCGGGCGGCGAACTCCACTTCGGCGATCACGGGCACGCCTTTGGCGTGCAAGGCTTTCACCACCGAGGCCGTTTCAGGGATCCCCGGGCTCTTCACCACCTCGGCGGCGCCCAAGATCCGGTTCACCGTATGGCCGCCCTGTTCATAGGCGATGCCCGCTTCATCCAGGCGCTGGCTGAAGGCCAGGGGAATGAGGCCCGCATCGCTCACGAAGGCCGGGATGCCGAGCTTGCGGGCCAACAAGGCCGCGCCCACACCGCTCTCCTGGGCCCCCAGCACCACCAGTTCGTTCATCGCAGTTTCAGGGTTACGAGGGTGAACACCGCGAGCATCACGCCCACAATGAGGAAGCGGGTGACGATCTTGCTCTCGTGGTAGCCGAGCTTCTGGAAGTGGTGGTGCAGCGGGGCCATCTTGAAGATTCTGCGCCCTTCCCCGTAGCGTTTGCGCGTGTACTTGAACCAGGACACCTGGAGCATCACGCTCAGGTTCTCCACCACGAACACGCCGCAGAGCACGGGGATCAGCAGCTCCTTGCGCACCAGGATGGCCAGCGCCGCGATGACGCCGCCAAGCGCCAAGCTTCCGGTATCGCCCATGAAGACCTGTGCGGGATAGGCGTTGTACCAGAGGAAGCCGATGCAGGCGCCCAGCAAAGCGCCGATGAAGACCACCAGCTCGCCGATGCCCGGGATGAACATCACGTTGAGGTACTGCGAGAAGATGATGTTGCCGCCGATGTAGGTGAGCACGCCCAGGGCCAGCACGATGATGGCGCTGGAGCCCGCGGCCAGCCCGTCGATGCCGTCGGTGATGTTGGCGCCGTTGCTCACGGCGGTGATGATGAAGACCACCACCAGCACGTACAGCACCCAGGTGTACTTGCGGGCCTCGCGGCCGAAGAGGCCCATCACCGAGGAATAGTTCAGTTCATTGCCCTTCACGAAGGGGATGGTGGTGTTGGGCTGCTTGCGGTCCAGCAAGTAGTGCGTGGTGCCGTTGTCCTCGGTGAAGGTGCTCACCTCGGTGGGGTCGAACTGTTCGGCGAGCACCTGGGGCACTTCCACCTTGGTGCGGATCGAGGGGTGGAAGTACACGGTGAGGCCCACCACCAGGCCGATGCCCACCTGGCCGATGACCTTGAAGGTGCCGGCCAGCCCGCGCTTGTCCTTCTTGAAGACCTTGATGTAGTCGTCGATGAACCCGATGGTGCCCAACCAGAGCATGGCGAGCATCATGAGCAGGATGTACACGTTGTCCAGCCGGGCGAAGAGCAGCGTGGGCACGATGGTGGCGGCAATGATGATGAGGCCGCCCATGGTGGGGGTGCCCTGCTTCTCCACCTGCCCGTGGAGGCCGAGGTCGCGCACGGTCTCGCCCACCTGCTTGCGTTGCAGCAGGTGGATGATGCCCTTGCCCCACCAGAGGGAGATCATCAGGGAGATGATCAGGGACATGCCCGCGCGGAAGCTGATGTAGCCGAACACGCCACTGCCCGGGAAGGTGAGCTGGAGACCGTCGATCAGGTGGTACAGCATTATTTCCGGAGGAGTTCAAGGGTTTCCTTCAGGACCTCCACGTCATTGAAGTGGTGGCGTACGCCGCGCACCTCCTGGTAGTCCTCATGGCCTTTGCCGGCCACCAGCACCACATCACCGGGAGCGGCGAGGCCCACGGCCTGGCGGATGGCCTCCCGGCGGTCGGTGTTCACGAACACGCGGGCGAGGTCGGCCGCCAGCAGGCCCTTGCGCATTTCGCCGATGATGTCCATGGGTTCCTCGCTGCGCGGGTTGTCATTGGTGAGCACCACGCAGCGGCTCAGGGAGGCGGCAATGGCGGCCATCACCGGGCGCTTGGCCCTGTCGCGATCGCCGCCGCAGCCCACCACGGTGATCACGCGGCCGCTGTCGCCGCACACGGCACCAATGGTGCCCAGGACGTTCTTGAGCGCATCGGGCGTGTGCGCATAGTCCACGATGCCGATCACGCCGCCGTGTCCGCGCACCACTTGGAAGCGGCCGGGGGGCGGCTCCAGGTCGCTGAGGGCGGTGAGCACCTCGATGGGTTGTTGCCCCAGCAACACCGCGGCGCTGTACACGGCCAGCAGGTTGCTGGCATTGAACTCGCCCACGAGCCTGGAGTACATGTCGCGCCCGTCGATGTTGAGCTGCAGGCCGGTGAGCTGGTTCTCGATGATGCGTGCGCGGTGGTCGGCCATGTTGCGCACGGCGTAGGAGCACTTGGCGGCCTTGGTATTCTGCACCATCACGGCGCCGTGCACATCATCGGCGTTCACCAACGCGGAGGCCGCGGCGGGCAAGGCGTCGAAGAAGCCCTTCTTGGCCTGGATGTAGGCATCGAAGGTGCCGTGGTAGTCCAGGTGGTCGTGGGTGATGTTGGTGAACACGCCCAGGGCGAAGTGCAGTCCCGCGATGCGTTGCTGCACCACGGCATGGCTGCTTACTTCCATGAAGCAATGGGTGACGCCCTGTGCGACCATGTCATCGAACAGCGCGTTGAGGCGCACCGGGTCCGGCGTGGTGTGGGTGGCCGGCACCACCTGGTCCCCGATCCGGATCTCCACGGTGGAGATCAGCGCGCTCTTGTGGCCCAGCGCGCCGAAGAGCTTGTGCAACAGGGTGGCCACGCTGGTCTTGCCGTTGGTGCCGGTGATGCCGGTGAGCTTGAGCTTGCGGTCCGGATGCTCGTACAGGTTGCCGGCCATGACGGCCAAGGCGTGGCGGCTGTCGGCCACGCGCACATAGGTCACACCCGCCTTGAATTGGCCGGGCAGGTCCTCGCAGATGATGGCCGCGGCACCCTGCCCCACGGCCGTGGTGATGTACCGGTGCCCATCGGCCTGGGCGCCCCGAACGGCCACGAAAGCGCAGTTCGGCCCGGCCTCGCGGCTGTCGAAGGTGATCCGGTCGATCGCGGTGAGGGTATCGCCCACCACTTGTTCCAGCCGGGTGCGGTAGAGGATGTCCTTGAGCGCTTTCATAGGGCGAGTTCCAGGGTTACGGTGGAGCCTTTGAAGCAGCGCGAGCCGGGCGCGGGCGATTGGCGCTTCACCATGCCGCTGCCTGCGAGGCGCACGTGCAGGCCGCGGTTCTCGAGGATGAAGAGGGCATCGCGCAGGCCCATGCCCAGTACGTTGGGCATCAGGGCGGCGCCCGCCTCGGGCACGGCCCGCGAGGTGATCTCCACCACGCTGTCGGTGGCCGTGGTTGAGGCCCACTCGCTTTCACCTTCCACGGTGATGGGCACCTTCAGCCCGTCATAGACGGTGAGCAGGTCGGTGCGGAGGCCAGCGAAGGACACCGGCGTGCGGAACACGGTGTCGGTGTGCGCCAGCTTGGTCTGCATCTCCAGGCGGTTGCTGTAGATCTTGTCGGCGATCTCGCGGAACACCGGTCCGGCCACCACGTTGCCGTACACCCCGCGCAGCGTGGGCGAGCTCACCACCACGATGCAGGTGTAGCGCGGCGCATCGGCGGGGAAGTAGCCCACGAAGGAGGCTTGGTAGCTGATGCCGTTCCTTTTGTAGCCGTCCTTGTCGGCGGCGATCTGCGCGGTGCCGGTCTTGCCCGCGATGCGGAAGTGAGCGCTGCGCAGGTTGATGGCGGTGCCTGAATCCACCACGCTTTGCAGCACGCCTTTGAGCTGGCCCAAGGTGGCCTCCGAGCAGATACGCTCCTTGAGGGTCACCGGCGGGAACCGCTCGATGATCTTCCCCTCGCGCGAGATGGCGCTGACGAACTGGGGCTGCACCATGCGCCCGCCGTTGGCCATGGCGTTGTAGAAGGTGAGGATGCGCAACGGGGTCACGCTCACCTCATAGCCGATGCTCATCCAGGGCAGGCTGGTGCCGCTCCAGAGCTTCTTGTCCTCGGGCCCGCGCAATACCGGCATGCCCTCGCCGGGCAGGCGGATGCCCAGGGTGCTGCCGAAACCCAGCTCGCGCAGGCCGTGCACGAACTGCTTGGGGTCGCTCCTGTAGGCTTTGTCGATGGCCTGTGAGATACCCGTGTTGCTGCTTACTTCCAAGGCCTTGCCCAAGGTGATCGTGCCGTAGCCGCCCTCGTGGGAGTCGCGCATCCAGCGGTCGTAGAAGCGCACCTTGCCGTCCTTGGTGTCCACGGGTTGGTCCAGCGAAACCCGGCCGTCCTCCATGGCCACCATGAGCGCGGCGGTCTTGAAGGTGCTGCCCGGCTCGGTGCTGGCGCCCACGGCGTAGTTGTAGTCCTCCACGTAGGTGCTGTCGGCCTGTAGGGTGAGGTTGCTGATGGCCTTGATGTAGCCGGTCTGCGTCTCCATCACCACCACGCAGCCATGGTGGGCGCCGTTGCGCTTGAGCTGTGTGGCCAGGGCATTGTCGGCCACGTCCTGCAGGTTCATGTCGATGGTGGTGTGCACATCGCTGCCGGCAATGGGTTCCTGCCCTTCCCCGCCGTCCACGGGCATCCAGATGCCACCGGTGAGGCGGCGTTCCAGGCGCAGTCCGGAGACACCCTGGAGCCAGGGTCCGTAGCCTGCCTCGATGCCGATGGCCGTGCTGTCCTTCAGCAGGTAGCCCACGGTGCGCAAGGCCAGGCGGCCGAACGGCCGGATGCGCACCATGTGCTTTTCGGCGATCAGGCCGCTTTTGTTGCGCCCCAGGCGATAGAGGGGCATGCGGCGCAAGGCCTGCAACTGTTCGTGGTCGCAGCGGCGCTTGACCAGGAAGTAGCGGTCGCCGCGGGCATGCGCGCCAACCAGGCTGCGGCGGTAATCCTGCATGCTTCGGTCGCCGAAGAGGCGGGCCAGCTGCCAGCTGAGCGAATCCACGTTGGCGTTGAAGAGCGCATCGGTGAGCCCGTCGGCCTGCATGTCCATGCGCACTTCGTACTCGGGCACGCTGGTGGCCAGCAGGCGGCCGTCGTCGCTGAAGATGTGCCCACGCTCGGAGCGCACGGTGCGCATGGCAGTGGCCACCTCGGCGGCGCGTGCGCGCCATTTCTCGCCTTCAAGCAACTGGATGCTGAAGAGCTTCACGGCGATGGCCGCCCCGAAGAGGATCAGCACCGCGTACACCACGGTGATGCGCAGGCGATATGGGGCGGTGCTGTTCATTCGGCGGCACGCAGGGCTTCGAGTTCCTCCTTCTCAATGGTGATGCGCATGGGCGGCACACGGCTTTCGCGCAGCCCGATGCCGCTGATGTCATCGGCCACCTGGCTTTGGCGCTCGGTGCGCTCCAGGAGGCTGCGCACGGTGATGTACTCCGAGCGCATCTCCTTGAGCTCGCTGCTGGTGCGGTCCAGGTCGCGCACGGTGCGTTCGGTCCAGTAGCCGTAGCCGATGTAGAAGAGCATGAGCCCGGCCACGAACAGCAGGAAGGGCATGTTGGCCAATACTTTTTCCTTGGTGAGGAAGGTGCCGTTGAGCACGTTCACCAGGCCGCGTGAGAAGGTGCGGCCGTGTGCGGCGGCGGTGCGTGCCACGGGTTCGGCGGGCGTTTCCTTGCGCTTGTTCATAGCCGTGTTGCCGTTCTCATCCGTGCGCTGCGCGCCCGGGGGTTGCCCTGCATCTCCGCTTCGGAGGCCTGCACCGCCTTGGCGCCCACGGGGCTGAAGGGCCGCAGGCTGTTGCCGTAGGCGTCCTTCTCCTCCCGCCCTTCCAGGCTGCCGCTCTTGATCCAGTTCTTCACCAGGCGGTCTTCCAAGCTGTGGTAGCTCATCACCACCAGGCGGCCGCCGGGCCTGATCACATCCGGGGTGGCCAGCAGCAGGTGCTCCAAGGCGCCCAGTTCATCGTTCACCGCGATGCGCAGGGCTTGGAACACTTGGGCCAAGAAGCCGTGCTCTTCGCCCCGGCGGGCCAGCGGCCGCAGCAGCTCCACCAGTTCGCCCGTGGTACGCACCCCGCGCTGGTTGCGGGCGGTGACGATGGCGCGTGCCGCTTTGCGGCCCTGGGCCACCTCGCCGTATTTGTACAGCAGATCGGCCAAGGCTTGCTCGTCGCTGCCGTTGAGGATGTCGGCCGCGGTGCGCCGGGCGGCGCGGTCCATGCGCATGTCCAAGGGCGCATCGAAGCGGAAGCTGAAGCCGCGCTCGGCGGTATCGAACTGGTGGCTGCTTACGCCCAGGTCGGCCAGCAGGCCGTCCACCGGCACTTTGCCCAGGAAGCGGAGGTGGTTGGCGATCCAGCGGAAATCGGACGCCACCAAGGTGAAGCGCGGGTCGTGGACCGCATTGCGGCGCGCATCGGCATCCCGGTCGAAGGCCACCAGTGCGCCATTGGGCCCCAGCTGTTCCAGGATGGCGCGGCTGTGCCCGCCGCCGCCGAAGGTCACATCCACATAAATGCCGTCAGGCTTGATGGCGAGCGCCTCAATGCACTCCTGGAGAAGCACCGGCTCATGATATGGGGCCCGGGGCGTCGTCATTGCCCAGGCTGCCCATGACTTCCTCGGCCAATGCGGAGAGGTCCACCTTCTCGCGACGCATGCGGGCGTAGCCGTCCTTGCTCCACACCTCCACCCGGTCGCCCAGGCAGATGAGCTTGAGGTCCTTGCCCAATTTGGGGTCGTCCATCAACGGCTTGGGCAGCAACAAACGGCCGCTGCCGTCCAGCTCCAGGTGCGTGGCACCCGAGGTGAACCGCCGGATGAACTCCATGTTCTTCTCCACGAAGCGGTTGAGCCGGCCCAACATGCGGCTGGTCTGCTCCCACACCTGGTGCGGGTAGAGCACCAAACAGGGGCGGAACACGTCGCGGTTGACCACGAAGCCCTTGGGGAGCGATTCCGCCAGCTGCTTCTTCAGCGCGGACGGCAGCACCAAACGCCCTTTGGCGTCCAGCCGCACATCGTATTCGCCGAGCAGGTTGAGCATGAATGTTCATCGGGGCGTCGTGGCTGCGAAAGTAGGCCTGTTGCCCCACTCTCCTCCCCTTAACCCCACTTTGTTCAAAACTATTGCCCCGCAAACATAGATCATGTCCGCATGCTCATCAAATAATTCAGAATTGTCAAGCAATTTCAGTGGTGGGTGAATGTGGGAGAAAAATTCAAACCCCGGGTTTTCCACACCCCTGCCCTGCGCCCAGGAACCTTCGGGGACCGTTGCTGCACAAGCCTTTCCCCACTTGCGCCACCTTCCGCCCCCGGCTCACCGGCACAGCCCGTCCGCGTGCCTGTGGACCGGGCCGGTGTGGCCCCCACGCTGCTTCCCCATTACTTTGGTTCTTCGGATGGGAGAGCATTCCACCAAAGGCTCCTTCGGTTTGGGTACGCTCATGCGCCTGTTGCGTGTGCAGCAATGGGTGAAGAACGGCTTCGTGTTCTTCCCGGCCTTCTTTGCCGCAGTGATCCTCCGGGAAGACGTGGTCCAACGCACGCTCATCGGCTTCTTCTGCTTCAGCCTGGCGGCTTCCGCCGTGTACCTGCTCAACGACCTGCGCGATGTGGGGCAGGACCGCCTGCACCCGGAGAAACGCCGCCGTCCGATCGCTGCCGGGGAGGTGAGCACGGCCGTGGTACCATGGATCAGCGGCTTGTTGGCCGTTGCGGCCCTGGCCGGTGCTTGGTGCACCGAACCCCGTTTTGGCTGGGTGGTGGCCGTGTACATGGGCATGAACTTCTTGTACTCCATGGGCTTGAAGCATGTGCCGATCCTGGATGTAAGCATCATTGCCGCGGGTTTCCTGCTGCGCATCCATGCCGGTGGCATCCTGGCCCGGGTGCCCGTGTCCCAATGGATCGAGCTCATCACCTTCCTGCTTGCGCTGTTCCTCGCGCTGGCCAAGCGGCGGGATGACCTCGTGCTCACCCTCGGCCCCGGGGAGGTGAGGGCCAGCCTGCGCGGCTACAACCTGCCCTTCGTGGACGCCGGCATGATCACCTTGGCGGCCGTGGTGGTGCAGTCCTACATCATGTATACCGTAAGCAGTGAGGTCACCGGGCGGCTGGGCTCGGAGAAGGTGTACATCACCAGTGTGTTCGTGGTGCTTGGCATCCTGCGCTACTTCCAATTGACACTGGTGGAAATGCGCACGGGCGATCCCTCGCGGCTGGTATTCCAGGACCGGCCCATCCGTTTGATCATCCTGGGCTGGCTCCTCTCATTCGCCATCATCCTCTATGCGCTCTGAACACGGCCGGTGGAGCAACTGGGGCCTCTTCCCCACCGTTACCGGCACCGCCTGGTGGCCGCGCAACGCCGAGGAAGCCGGGCAGTTGCTGGAGAAACCTGGCCAACTGGGCCCGCGCGGCAACGGGCGCTCCTATGGTGATGCCTCATTGGCCCGCCGGATGATGAGCGGCTTGGACCTGGAGGAGATCTTCGAACTGGACCAAGCCGCGGGCACGTTGCGGTGCGGCGCGGGCATGCTGCTGGACGAGGTGCTGCTGCGCACCGTGCCACAAGGCTACTTCCTGCCGGTAACGCCAGGCACGCGGCTGGTGAGCCTCGGCGGCGCCATCGCCGGGGACATCCACGGCAAGAACCACCATGTGGACGGCAGTATCTCGGCCTTCGTGGACAGCATCACCCTGCTTACCGGCGATGGCGGGCGCACCCCCTGCTCGCGCACGGTGCTCCCGGAGCTTTTCTGGGCCACCTGCGGCGGCATGGGGCTCACCGGTTTCATCCTCGAAGCCACCCTGAGGATGAAGCCGGTCACCTCCGCGTACATCCGCCAACGCAGCATCAAATGCAGCAACCTCGATGAACTCTTCGCACGCTTTGAAGAATACCGGCACGCCACCTACAGCGTTGCCTGGATCGACCTGATGGCCACCGGCCGCCACAAAGGCCGATCGGTTCTGCTCCTGGGCGAACATGCCGCCGCTGCGGAACTGCCCCGGTCTCGGGCCAAGGCCCCGCTGCGCACCCATGGGCGCCAGCGTGTGAAGGTGCCGTTCCGGTTCCCGGGTTTCGCGCTCGCGCCCATCACCGTGAAACTCTTCAATCGGCTCTACTACTTCAAAGCCGACGGTACGGGCAAGGACCGGTACGTGCACTACGCACCCTACTTCCACCCCTTGGATGCCGTGGGCGATTGGAACAAGATATACGGCCGCAAGGGCTTCGTGCAGTACCAGTTCGTGGTACCGCCCGAGGTGGGCAGGCACGTCATGGGCAGCATCCTGGAGACCTTGCGGCGCCACGGCATGGTGAGCTTTTTGGCGGTGCTCAAGCGCTTCGGCCCGGGTGCTGCACAGAGCCCATTGAGCTTCCCCACCGAAGGCTACACCTTGGCCCTGGACATTCCCTTGCGCAAGCACACCTTGGCCGTGCTGGACCAATTGGACCAGCAGGTGGCCGATGCCGGTGGCCGGATCTACCTGGCCAAAGATGCCCGCATGTCCGCCGCCATGGTGGCAAAAACCTATCCGCTACTGGGGCCATTCCGCCTGGTGGCCGCCCAATATGGCCGGGGGCGTTTCAGCACGGCCCTGGCCGAGCGCCTGGACCTGCTTGGCGTGAACACACCCCGACCGGACTTCGATCCACGCCGCGTGCTCATCCTCGGGGCCGGCTCGGGCATGGCCACGGCGCTGGCGTGGGAATTCGCGCGCAGCGGGCACCCCTTGGTGCTGGCCCAGCGCAACGTGGCGGCGGGCGAAGCCTTGTGCGAACGGCTCCGCATGGAAACCGGCACGGTGTGCAGCGCGGTGGCGTTCGATGCGGAAACCACCGAAGGGCATGCGGCCTTCTACGCAGGGCTCGATCCCCGGCCCGGCATCGTGGTCTGCGCCTTCGGCCTCTTGCCGGACCAGGCCGCCGCGCAGGAAGAACCCGGTGGTGCCTTGCGCACCCTGGCGGTGAACTACACCGGCGCCGTGAGCATCCTGGAAGAGGCCGCGCGCGACCTGGAGACCCGCGGCACAGGGTGCATCATCGGCATCTCCTCGGTGGCCGGCGACCGCGGACGCGCCAGCAACTACTTCTATGGCAGCGCCAAAGCCGGTTTCACCGCCTACCTCAGCGGCCTGCGCAACCGGCTGCACCGCCCGGGCGTGCACGTGCTCACCGTGAAGCCGGGCTTCGTACGCACCCGCATGACCGAAGGCCTGCCGCTGCCTGCACCCCTCACCGCCACCGCGCAGCAGGCGGCCAAGGCCATCTTCCGCGCCTATCGGCGCAAGAGCAACACCATCTACGTGTTGGGCCGTTGGCGCTGGATCATGCACATCATCACCCTGCTGCCCGAAGGTCTCTTCAAACGCCTTAATCTGTGAGGAACGTAGCCCTGTTCGACCTGGACGGCACCCTCACACGGGCCGACACCCTGCTGGAGTTCCTGGACTTCGCCCTGGGCAAGGGCCGTGCGTGCCTATCGCTGGCCTCCACAACACCGTTATGGGCCGCTGCCCGCCTCGGGTGCACCGCGGACGACGCCCCCAAGAAGGCACTGGTGCGGCGGGTGTTCGGTGGGCAACCGGTGGCCTGGTGGGCCGAACAAGCCGAACGCTTCCGGCTCCAACGCATGCCGCGGCTGCTCCGGAGCGGCGCCTTGCAAGCGGTCGCGGACCTGCAACGCCAAGGGACCGAAGCGTTCATTGTGACCGCCTCGTGCACCTTGTGGGTTGAACCCTGGTGCCGCCAACACGGCCTTGGCTGCATCGCCACGGAACTGGAGAGCGACGGCATACGCTACACCGGGCGCCTGGCCACGCCCAACTGCAAAGGCGGGGAGAAGGTGCGCCGGATCCATGCACACTTCGGCACGGATGCCGTTGCCTATCTTCACGCCTACGGTGATACGCCCAGCGACCGCCCCATGCTGGCCTTGGCCAAGGAAGCACACTACAAGCCTTTCCGCCAAGCACCGGCCTGAACCAGTCCTCCCCCATGCACACCGCCCAGGGTTTCAGGTTCGGCTTCCTCGGCATGGCCTTGGCGCTGCTCGGGGCAGGGGCCATGCATCAGGCATGGCCGCCGCTGGCACGGTCCGCCGTGGTGGGCACCTACCAGCGCATCGAGCCATTGCTGCTCCCGGTGGGCCGCACGCCGCAACAAGTGGTGCTGCATGCCAATGGCACCATGGAACTGGCAGGCCTGCCGGACAAGGGCACCGTGGTGCACCCTTGGCAGTGGGACCCGCAGGAACGGGTCGTGCGCACCAACGACCCGGCCTGGGACCGGAGGATACGCCTGCGTTCCACCTGGCGGGGCCCCAGGTTGTGCCTGCGCATTTGTGATACGCCCTTGTTGCAGGACCAGGAGGAACGGGATGAAGAAGTGGACTACATCCGCGTCCCAGCGCGCAAGGACCCATGAAGAACGTGCCCTTGCAGGAGCGCATGGAGCGCCGCCGGACCGCTTGGGCGGCCGTACTCTTGTTCCTGTTCATGCTGGTGCTGGCCTTTGTACCGGCATGGAAGGCCGTGGCGGGGCTGGCTAGGGGCGCCACCATCGACCTGCACCGCGATGAAGCCTTCGTGCGGGCCTTGCTGGAAGGGCACTATGGCGAAGACCCCACCTACCTGGGCGGCGGCTTGTGGTACACCCCGCTGATCACGTGGCTCGAAGCAGCCGCGACGTACCTCACCGGCATGCCTGCGGCACAGGCCATCGTGCAACTGGGCCCCTTTGCCAACCTGCTGGCCCCGGTGACCTTCTTCATCATGTGCTGGTACTTCCTGGGACCCGTACGGGCCGTGGCCGCCACGGCGGCATACCTCTTCTGGGCCATCGGGCAGGAGCCGGGCTGGGTGGTGGCCACCTACAGCCACCGGCTGATCCCGGTGTCCTTCAGCCAGAGCTTCTTCTTCCTGGAGCTCATCCTCATCGACAAGGCATTCCGCAAGGACCGGCCGTGGCCTTCCCTGGCAGCCGGGTTGGGCGCGGGCCTCACCTTTCTGGCCCACGCCGGACCGGCCATCCTGGCCGTGCTGCTCATTGCACTGGTCACCTGCGTGAAATTGGTGGTGGCCTACCGCCGGAAAAACCTGCCGATGGCCCGGGGGGCCACCATCGCCTGCTTATTCGCAGCTGGCGGTTTCCTTGCTGCCAGCCTGCCCCTCACCTGGTACCTGTTCAAGGGAAGCATGCAGGTGGCCAACCGCGAGGGCTTCTTGTTCACCTACTACGCCCTCACCCTGCAGCACCTGGGGCTGTTGCTCTACCATAACCTTACCTGGTACATGCTCCTTGCCGCGGCCGGGTTCATCCTGGTGGTGCGGCGATCGGCCCTTTCCGGAGCCTCGGCACACACCCGCACGCTCCTGCTCTGCTGGCTGATGGTGGCCGTGGCGCTGTTCGTGTACAGCTACGCGATCAGCGTGGCCGATTCGCACCTGGGCATCAGCCTGCCCGCGCTGCTGCCCACCTTCCATTTCTACTTCTACGCCAGTGCCGTGCTGTCGGTATTTGCGGGGCAGGCCTTCGTGGTGGCGCTGCTACGGGCCTGGGCCTGGCTGCATGCGCGCCATTGGGCCCGGCGGTCCCTGGCCCGCACCGACCTGGCCATGGGCTGCTTCCTGGTGATCGCCTTGTGCTGCACCTTGAACTATCCGGCCTACGCCACCCGGCGCGATGTGGCCGTGGTGCGCAGCCGCGACCTGGCCTTTCAAGCAGACCGGCTTGGGGCCGAAGCCGCCGACCGCATCCATGCGCTGGTGCCGTGGACGGGCGTGGTGCTCTGCCGCAAAGACCTGAGCATTTGGCCCCTGCTGTGCACGGCACGCCATGTGGTGGCCACCGCCAGCACCATGGGCAACCCCTACCTGGACCAACGTAAAAGGGAAGCGGACAACGAGCTGTTGCTGCAGGGCATGGAACAGGCCCGCACGGATACCGGCCCGTTGCTCCGCGCTTACAAGGTGAGCCACTTGCTGGTACGCCCCTCTGAACTGGCCCGCATGCCGGAGGCCCCGCGCTGGTTTCCCCACGAAGTGTTCCGCAACGACAGCTACATACTACTGGCCCGGTGAGCATTCCTGGCCTTGGTTCGTGCGCGGCCATTACATTTGGGCATCCACGAAACAGCATGGCGCAACCGCTGAAGGAAGCCGGGGAGTTCCGTTACATCGACGCAGGCGACGGCCCTCCGCTGCTGTTCCTGCACGGCCTGTTCGGCGCATTGAGCAACTTCGAGGACACCACGGCGCACTTCGCCCGGAACTACCGCGTGGTGATGCCCATCCTGCCGCTCTATTCCCTGCCGATGCTCAACACCAACGTCAATGCCTTGGCGGATTTCCTGGGGCGGTTCATCCGGCATTTGGGCCTGCGCGAGATCAACCTGTTGGGCAATTCATTGGGCGGGCATGTGGCCCTGGTGCACTGCAGCCGGCCCGGGCACCATGTGCGCACCCTTACGCTCACGGGCAGCAGCGGGCTGTATGAAAATGCCTTCGGCGGCGGCTTTCCCCGGCGCGAGGACAAGGAGTTCATCCGCAAGAAGGTGGCCGTCACTTTCCACGATCCGAAATTCGCCACCGACGAACTGGTGAACGAATGCTTTGAGACGGTGAACGACAAGGCCAAGCTGATCCGCATCCTCTCCTTGGCCAAAAGCGCCATCCGCCACAACATGGCCGCCGAGCTGCCCAAGCTGAAGATGCCCGTTTGCCTGATCTGGGGCCGGCAGGACACCATCACCCCGCCGCATGTGGCCGAGGAATTCCACACCCTGATCCCCCATAGTGACCTCTTCTGGATCGACCAGTGCGGCCATGCCGCCATGATGGAGCAACCCGCGGAATTCAACGGGCTCCTGGATGCGTGGCTGGGGAAGACATTTCGCTGATGGTGCTTCCTTACGCAGTTGCCGGTTGCCGGGCTTGGCTGCGGCAAGCATGCATTGACAAACTGGTGGTGCATTGCTGCTAGCCGACAACGAACAACGGACAACTGCCCGTAATGGAAAACCTCAAAGCCGAACACCTGGGCAGCGGCCGTGAAGCCAAACATTGGCCCAAGCCTGACCTGCCGGAGTACGCCTTCATAGGCCGCAGCAACGTGGGCAAAAGTTCGCTGATCAACATGCTGGTGGGCATCCGCGGACTGGCGCGCGTAAGCGGCACGCCGGGGCGTACCCGCAATGCGGAACACTTCCGCGTGGAGCCGGCCAAAGGCCAAAAGCAGCCCTGGTTGCTGGCCGACCTGCCGGGCTACGGCTTCGCCAAGATCAGCAAGGCCGAGCGCGCCGCGTGGCAGGAGATGATCCGCACCTACCTGCGCGAACGGGAGAACCTGCAATGCGTGTTCCTGCTGGTGGACGTGCGCCTGGACCCCCAGCCGAACGACCTGGACATGATCCAATGGCTGGGCGAGGAAGGGATCCCGTTCGTGATCCTCTTCACCAAGAGCGACAAGCTGAAGCAGCCCGCCATCATGAGCAACGTGGCTTTTTACCGGCGTACGCTGAAACGCTCGTGGGAAACCCTTCCGCACTTGATCATCACCTCATCTGAAACCGGGCTGGGCCGTGGGGAAGTGCTGGACTTCATCGCCGACGTCAATTCCCGCTGGTAGCCCGGCCCGCCCGCCGCCACCTACTTCTTCTTCAGGTCCGGCAGCATATGCTCGGCGAAGTAGGCAGCGAAATCGCGCATCTGCGCGGCCATCTTCTCCTCGTTGGTGGCCCGCTCAAAGGTGTCCGCCAGGGTGAGGATGTTCTGGTGGAAGAAGGCTTTCATCTCATCGGTGGTCATCCCCTTGGTCCAGAGGTCGATGCGCAACGTATTCAGCTCCTGGGCATCCCAGAAGCTCAACAGCATGGCTTTGCCAACGCCCTGCCCGCCCCCGTCATCGGCTTTCCATTCGATGTTCTCGGGCACATGGTTCTCGTCCAGATGGACACGTATGGTGATGTCGGTCTCTTTCATAGGGTATCGGGGCAGCGAATTGTCCGGGGGCTGAGGCAAGTCCGTTTCAACGTCCGGCATTCCGCCAGCCCGTAGCGGGAGTTCACCGGGGTTTGTAGGTTTTGAGGATGGCCTGCGGGTCGCGCATGGCAAAGAGCTCGGCAAAGGTCACCTTGGGATTGGCCCTCAGGTAGCTTTCCACCAAACGGTGGCCGATCCACTCGCCGATGTGGCCCGGGCTCTCGCGGGGCATGCCCGGGGTGAAGGGGCCGTCGTTCAAGAAGCGGTCGATCACCTTGGGGTCCTTGGAGTAAAGCAGCTCGTTGGCCACCAGCTCCCGCCACATGTTGAACTCATTGTCCTCGCACCACTTGAGCTGGGCCGGGGTGAAGGCGAACTTCAGGCTGGCATCGGTGCCCGGCAACAACGCATCCAGCAGGGCCATCACCTTGCCGATCACCACCAGGTTGGTGAGGAGGTCCTCCCCGCGCACATCCCGGGTGTAGTGCACCTGCAACCAGCCCTTCACCACGCTGGGCACCAGCATGTCGGGGCGCATGCGGTCCTTGCGGTACTGCGGGAACAGCTCCGGGGAGAGGTACTGCACCACGGGGCTGTTCCTGCCCACGAACCATTCCACGCCGAAGCCCAGCACGCTGTCGGTGGGCAACACACCGTAGTTGAAGCCCGAGTTGTAGGCGATGATGCGCGGCACCAGGCTGTCCGGGAAGAAGCTCTTGAGCCGCCCGAAGGCCTCCGTGAAACCGGCCTCCTGCTCGGCCATGTCACCGAGCATGCTGTCGGCCAGGTGCTGCACACGGCTCCAGTCGGGGTCGTGCGTGAACTGGATCAAGGCCATGGGCAGCCGCGGGTCGTTGTAGGCCGCGGCTTGCAGCACCTGCTCCACGTACATTTTGTAGAAGGGGCCGTAGGTGGCATACAAGCGCAGGCTGAAGTTGCCGGCGGAATCATTCGCCGCGCGGAACAGGTCCTGGTCCAAGCGTTCGATCCGCACCCCGGCGTGCACGGGCTCCTTGCTGCGCGCAGGGCTTTCACCACCCCTGCAGCCGATCAGGGTGCCCAGGAGCAGGGCGGCTGCCAGTACGGCTCGTCGGTTACCTTTGGCCATCATTTTCAAAACGCCTGCAAACCTATGAAGAAGGTTTCCGCCATCCTCTGCCTGTTGGCCCTGAGCACCACCACCGCACAAGCCCAGAGCGAGTCCGTCCGCTTTGGCATCAAAGTGGCCCCCAACTTCGGCTTCATCAAGCCGGACACCAAGGAACTGAAGAGCGACGGGGCCCGCTTCGGGTACACCTTCGGCCTGATGGGCGATTTCATGCTGGGGAACAATGCGAATTACGCTTTTTCCACGGGGCTGTTCCTGAACAATGTGGGCGGCAAGACCACTTTCCCGGTGGCGAACCAGAACCTGGGCGCCGAATCCAAATACCAGTACATCGAGCTCCCCCTCACCTTGAAGTTGAAGACCAACGAGATCGGCTACATGACCTACTACGGGCAGATCGGCTTCGGGTCGGCCTTCAACATCAGCGCCAAATCGGACAAAGACACCTTCGACGCCACCAGCGGCAAGGTCACCCGGGTCACCGACGAGGACATCATGGACCACACCCAGCTCTTCAAGGCTTCGCTGATCGTGGGCGCCGGCCTGGAATTCAACTTCAGCGGCAACACCTCGGCATTGATCGGGGTAACGTACAACAACGGTTTCACCAACATCAACAAAGACCAGGAGATCCTGGATGCCCAGGGCAAGAAGACGGAGCTGAAGGCCAAGCAGAGCTACCTGGAACTCTCGCTGGGCGTGTTCTTCTGACCCGGTTCCCCACAAAGCCCCGCTTCCACGTCCGGCGACGGGAGGCGGGGCTTTTCTTTGCACCATGCTGAACGTGGAAGCCACCATCGCCCACATTGTTGATTGGTTACGCAGCTATTGCACAGGCCATGGGCAGCATGGCCTGGTGGTGGGCGTAAGCGGGGGCATCGACAGCGCCGTGGTGAGCACCTTGTGCGCCCATACCGGGCTTCCCGTGCTGTGCGTGGAAATGCACATCCACCAAGCCGAGTCGCAGGTACACCGGGCCAAGGAACACATCGCCTGGTTGCGGGAACGGCATGCGCAAGTGGAAGAGGCGTGCACGGACCTCACCGCCGCCTTCGACACGCTCCTGCGCTCGTACCCGCCGCAGGAGGACAGCCCCGCCCGGCTCCTCGCCCTGGCCAACACGCGTGCACGGCTGCGGATGACCACCCTGTACTACTTCGCCGGCATCCGCCGGGCCTTGGTGGCCGGCACGGGCAACAAGGTGGAGGACTTCGGCGTGGGCTTTTTCACCAAGTACGGCGATGGCGGCGTGGACCTCTCCCCGATCGCGGACCTCACCAAAAGCGAAGTGTACGAACTCGCCGCTGCCTTGGGCGTGGTGGACAGCATCCGCCAAGCCAAGCCCACCGACGGCCTCTTCGGCGACGACCGCAGCGACGAGGACCAGCTGGGTGCGAGCTATCCGGAATTGGAATGGGCCATGGCGCTGCGCGAAGGAGGCCGGGCCGTGGAAACAGCCGTACTCAGTGCGCGGCAGCGGGAAGTGCTGGCCATCTATGACAGGCTGCACCGGGCGAACGCGCACAAGTGGAAGGCGATACCGGTTTGTGCGGTCCCGGAGGGGTTGCGCAAGTAGCACCGGATGGATCGCCCGCACAAGGCCATGGGCTTTGGGCCGGTGCACGCATCACGCGATCGTCCAAACGTTCTCCCCGCGCAGCAGGGCATCCAGGTCGCCTTCACCGCGTTTGATCTTGGCCAAGGCCACCTGGGCGCTCATCTTGGTCTCGTGTGCGGTCCGGTCGTTCACGTAGAACACACCGAATGGCCTGGGCAATGCACCTTCCCGGTGGGGGTCATCGAATAGCCGCACGAGGATGCTGGCCTTGAAACTGTCGCGTTCATCATGCACCCATACCTCCTCCACGGTGTGCGTGCCGTCGGCGAGGTCGATCACCTTGGGCGTGAACCCGTCCAGCTTGATGCCCTTGGTGCCGTTGGCGAAGAGCAGGGGTTTGCCGTGCTCCACGAACACGGTGTGCATGGCCTTGGAGGCCTTCTCGGTGAAGACTTCGAACGCGCCGTCGTTGAACACGTTGCAGTTCTGGTAGATCTCCACCATGCTGGTGCCCGGGTGGGCATCGGCACGCAGGATCACTTCGCGCAGGTGCTTGGGGTCGCGGTCCATGCTGCGGGCCAGGAAGGTGGCGTCGGCGCCTTTGCACAGGGCCAGCGGGTTGAAGGGATGGTCAGTGCTGCCCATGGGGGTGCTGCGTGTAACGGCACCCTCGGGCGAAGTGGGCGAGTATTGGCCCTTGGTGAGCCCGTAGATCTCGTTGTTGAAGAGCAGCACGTTGAGGTCCACATTGCGGCGGAGCAGGTGCACCAAATGGTTTCCGCCGATGCTGAGCGCATCGCCGTCGCCGGTGATGAGCCACACGCTGAGGTCGGGCTGCACGCTGCGCAGCCCGCTGGCAATGGCCGGTGCACGCCCGTGGATGCCGTGGATGCCGTACGTGTCCAGGTAGTACGGGAAGCGCGAGGAGCAGCCGATGCCGCTGATGAAGACGATCTCCTCCTTGGGCCGTCCGTGGTGCTGCAGCACGCTTTCCACCTGCTTGAGGATGGAGTAGTCACCGCAGCCGGGGCACCAGCGTACTTGCTGGTCGCTGCTGTAATCGATCTTGTGCGGCGCCGGGGCCGCAGGTTGCGCGGTGCTCATGGGTTCAGCAGGTTCAGTGCGCCTTCGCGGATCTCGGCGGCGGTGAAGGGCAGGCCCTGGACTTTGTTGAGGCCCTGCGCATCCACCAGGTATTCGGCGCGCAGGAGCTGGCGCAGTTGCCCGCTGTTCATTTCGGGCACCAGCACCTTGTTGTAGTTCTTCAGCAGGCCCCGCAGCCCATTGTTGAAGGGGAACATGTGGCGCAGGTGCACGTGTGCCACGCTGTGGCCTTCCTGCTGCAGTTCCAGCGCGGCGGTGCGGATGGCCCCGTAGGTGGAACCCCAGCCCACCACCAGCAGTTCACCTTCCGCAGGGCCGCTGTCCAGGCGGATGGGGCGGTAGGTATCCGCGATGCGCTGCACTTTCTCCGCGCGCAGCTTCACCATCCGTTCATGGTTCTTCGGGTCGTAGCTGATGTTCCCGGTCTTGTCCTCCTTCTCAATGCCGCCGATGCGATGCTGCAGGCCCTTCATGCCGGGGATGGCCCAAGGGCGTACGCCGCGCTCATCGCGGTCGTAGGGCAGGAACGGGGGGGCTTCGGCGCTTTCCCTGGGCTTGGCAAAGGGCGGGATGATCGGCCGCAGGTCCTTGGCCTCGGGGAAGCGCCATGGTTCGGCGCCGTTGGCGATATAGCCGTCGCTGAGCAGGATCACCGGCGTCATGTGCTCCACGGCGAGCTTCACCGCCTCGAAGGCCATCTCGAAACAATCCGTTGGGCTGCTGGCGGCGATCACCGGTATGGGTGCTTCGCCGTTGCGGCCATAGAGTGACTGCCACAGGTCGGCCTGTTCGGTCTTGGTGGGCATGCCGGTGCTGGGGCCTCCGCGCTGCACGTTCACCACCACCAGGGGGATCTCCAGCATGCAGGCCAGGCCGAGGGCCTCGCCTTTGAGCGCGATGCCCGGCCCGCTGCTGGCCGTGGTGCCGAGCGCCCCGCCGTAGCTGGCGCCGATGGCCGAGCACACGGCGGCGATCTCGTCCTCCGCCTGGAAGGTCTTCACGCCGAAATGCTTGTTGCGCGAGAGTTCGTGCAGGATGTCGCTGGCCGGGGTGATGGGGTAGCTGCCGTAGAACAGCTCCAGCCCGGCCTTTTGCGCGGCGGCGATGAGGCCGATGGCGATGCCCTGGTTGCCGGTGATGTTGCGGTAGGTGCCCTTGGGCATGGGCGCCGGCTTCACCTCGAAACGCGTGGTGAAGGTCTCGCTGGTATCGCCGTAGTTGTAGCCCGCCTGCAGCACCTTCAGGTTGGCTTCCAGCAGGTCGGGCTTGTTCTTGAACTTGTTGGCCAGGAAAGCGCGCGAGCGGTCCAGTTTGCGGCTGTACATCCAGTGGATGAAGCCCAGCACGAACATGTTCTTGCTGCGGTCCTTCTCCTTCATGCCGAGGGTGGTGCCCTCCAGCGCGTTGCGCGTGAGCTTGGTGATGTCCACGGGGTGCAGCACGTAGTTGTCCAAGGAGCCGTCGGTGAGCGGGTTCTCCTCATCGGGATAGCCCGCCAGGCGCAGGTTCTTGCTGTCGAAGCCGTCGCTGTTGGCGATGATGATGCCGCCGTGCCTGAGCTTGCCCAGGTTGGCCTTGAGGGCCGCGGAGTTCATCACCACCAGCACGTCGCAGGTATCGCCCGGGGTGAAGACGTCCACGCTGCCGAAGTGCAACTGGAAACCGCTGACGCCGGCCAACGTGCCCTGCGGGGCACGGATCTCGGCCGGGTAGTTCGGGAACGTGCTCACGTCGTTGCCGAAGAGCGCGTTGGAATCGGTGAATTGGGCGCCGGTGAGCTGGATCCCATCGCCGCTGTCGCCGGCGAAGAGGATCACCACCTTTTCGCGAGACTCCACCTTTTTGGGCGGAACCGTTGTGGTTGTGTCCATTTTCGAGGCGCAAAGGTACAGGCATGCCGATGCCATTGTCCTGATGCAGGTCATTCCACCGGACTGCGTGAAAACCGGGTGATCAACCAGGTGGCACAGGCGAATGCCTTGTTACTTTGTCGGGCAGTTCCCTTTCCCCCATGAGCAACCCACGAAGGGCCCTCGCGGCAATGAGCCTGGGCTTGCTTTCGATCATCGCCTGCCGCACCACCGCGCCAGCCGTGCAGACCGCCGCTGCACCGGATAAACACGCCACGCTCGCCCAACAGAACGTGGATGCCGTGATCTACCAGAACAGTTCGGCGGAGGTCCACCGGCTCTACCAGCAAGGCTACGAGCTGGCGCGGATCCGCCTGGACGCCAACCTGGCCCGGCCGCATACCAAGCCGCCGGCGGTGATCGTGGACATCGACGAGACCGTGCTGGACAACAGCCCCAGCAATGCGACGGATGCGCTGAACGGGCACGGCTTCACCCCGGCGGAATGGAAGAAGTGGACGGCATTGGCCCGCGCAAAGGCGTTGCCGGGGGCGGTGGATTTCCTGAACTACGCGGTGGGCAAGGGTTGTGAGGTGTACTACATCTCCAACCGGGAAATGGACGAGAAAGCAGCCACGATCATGAACCTGCAGGAAACCGGCTTTCCCATGGCCGATGCGGCACATGTGATGCCCATGGACGGCACCAGCGACAAGACCGCACGGCGTGCCGAGGTGGCCAAAACGCACCACATCGCCTTGCTGGTGGGCGACCAGCTCACGGATTTTGACGAGAGCTTCAAGGCGCGCAGCGTGGGCCATGGCAAGCCGCACGTGGATGCCCTGCGCGATACGCTGGAACGCTATTTCATCCTGCTGCCCAACCCGATGTACGGCACCTGGCTGAACGCCGTGGCCGGCAAAACGGATTCACTGAAAGCGGCCAACAAGGAACGCTTCCTGAAAACGGTGGGCTACTGATGCGCGCGGTGGTGCAGCGGGTCCTGGAGGCGGCCGTCCACATCAGCGGAGCCGAACACGCCGCCATCGGCACCGGCTTGCTGGTGCTGCTGGGCATTGAAACGGGCGACACGGAGGACGACCTGGCATGGCTTTGCGGCAAAGTGGCCCGCATGCGCCTGTTCCCCGATGTTGACGGGGTGATGAACCTTGACATCAATGAAGCGCGTGGCGAACTGCTGTTGGTGAGCCAATTCACCCTGCACGCCAGCACCCGCAAGGGCAACCGCCCCAGCTACATCCGCGCGGCGCGGCCGGAGGAGGCCATACCGCTCTACCTGCGGGCCAAGCAGCTCTTCAGCACACTGGTGCATGGCCACGTGCGCAGCGGCGAGTTCGGCGCGGACATGCAGGTTTCACTGGTGAACGACGGACCGGTGACCATGGTGATCGACAGCAAGCTGAAAGAGTAAGTTCACTGGGCCCTAAACCGCAAAGGGCATGAAGGGCACAAGGAAATCGTTGCAGACCCCCTCCAATACATCCGTCGTTGCTGCGCATCCTTTGCGGCAAGGAACCAAACGAAGACCCCAATGACGACCACAGGTAGTTCCGGACCGGTCCTGCAGTTGCAGCACGAGGTGGATGAATGGATCCAACGCGTTGGCGTGCGCTACTTCAACGAGCTCACCAACATGGCCATCCTCACGGAGGAAGTGGGCGAAGTGGCGCGCATCATGGCACGGCGATTTGGTGAACAAAGTGAGAAGGAAAGCGACAAAGGCAAGGACCTCGGCGAGGAGCTGGCCGATGTGTTGTTCGTGTTGATGTGCTTGGCGAACCAAACGGGCACCGATCTCGGATCAGCCTGGAGGAAGAAGATGCAGATGCGCACGCAGCGCGATGCCGATCGGCATGGGGGGAACCCGAAGTTGAAGTAGGTGGGAGGACGTGTTGGACATCAATGGACGGTGATGGACGCTCGAAGCGTCCATCACCGTCCATTCGAATCCATTTCACATGGCCGCCACCACCGCACCGGCTACCCGCCCGGCTCCACCCGTCCGCTCCTGCACATAGCGGGCCGCTGCTGCGGAAGCTTTCCCCAGTGCCTGCGGATCATCCAGCCACCGTCTCCATGCGGCCTGCAGTTCCGCTGCGTTGCGCACCTCCTGCCCCGCACCGGCATCGATCAAGCCCTGTGCTTCGGGGAACTTGCGGTGCTTGGGCCCGAAGATCACCGGCACGCCCCATGCCGCGGCCTCCAGCAGGCTGTGGATGCCGCCCGTGAAACCGCCGCCTACGTAGGCCACTTGGCCGTAGCGGTATAGCCGTGCCAGCAAGCCCATTTCATCCACCAGCAGAGTGCCCTTGTTCTCCGCGCCCAGCATGGCCGCCACGCTTTCCAGCGGGCTATGCGCCAGTTCACTCCAGCGCGCCAACGGCTTGGGGAATGCCCGTTCGATGGCCGCCAGCTGCGCCTCCTGCAGTTCGTGCGGCACCATGATGCACTTCGGGGCCGCCTTGGAAGCATGGGCCAGTGCTGCCGCCAACAACGCGTCGTCCTCCGGCCAGGTGCTGCCGCACACCAGCACGGGAGCGTTTCCCGCAAAGGCACGGGCCAAGGGCAGGTCATGCGTTGCCGATGCGATGGCCGCCACGCGGTCGAAGCGGGTATCACCACCCACCGAGGCCGCCCTCACGCCAAGGCCATCCAGGGGTCGCAACGAGGCTTCATCCTGCGTGAAGATGTGCGTGAAGCACCGGAGCATGCTCCGCCATGCGCCGCCGTACCATTTGAAGAAGGGCTGGTCCTTGCGGAACAAGGCCGAGACCAGGAACACGGGCACCCGGTGGCTTTGCAAGGCATGCAGATGGTGGTACCAGAACTCGTACTTCACGAAGATGGCCGCTGAAGGGCGCACCAGGCGCAGCAACGCTCCGGCATTGGAACGGCTGTCCGGCGGCAGGTATTCCACGTGCGTGGCCAAGGGTTCGTGCTTGCGGGCCTCATAGCCGCTGGGGCTGAAGAAGGTGAGCAGCACGGGCATGTCGGGGCGTTGGGCTTTGATGGCCTCCAACACGGGTCTCCCCTGTTCAAATTCACCCACGCTGGCGCAGTGCATCCATAGGCAACCCTGGAGTTTCGGGGCGGCCTGTTCCATCCGCTCCCACAATTGCGCACGGCCCTTTACCCAAGCAGCAGCCTTCGGGTTCCAGAGCGATGAAAGCCGGATCGCGCCGTGGTACGCCCCGATGCCCAGGTCGTAGAGCAACGGCATCAGCGGTAGTACTGGCGGTTGTCGCGGGTCTTGTAGATGGGGAAGGTCCAGCCGGCGCGCAAGCCGCTGAGCCCGTCCACATGGGTATCCTCATCGGCCCGTCCCGAATCAAAGTTGTAGGGGCGCATGGACCGGGTGAAGGCCACCTGCAGCTCGAAGCCCACCATGAAGTTGACGAAGCGGCTGTTGCCCAGGTGCTGATAGCCCGCGAAGAACATGCCCACGGGCCCGGCGGACAGCCGGTCATATCCCTTGAGATAGTCGCCTTCCAAGGCGGGCAGCACATCGTTCTGGTGCTGGATGAGCAGTTTGTGGGCCATGTATCCGGCGCCCAGCTTCAGCAGGATGCCGCTGTTGGGGTTGGGCCCAGCGATGGGGATCACCTTGCCGGCGAAGGCCATCACGGTATAGCCTCGTTCGAAGAGCAGGATGTCCGCCGGCTCGCCGTCCTGGTTCACCACCACGCCATTGCCGGTGGTCATTTCGCGCAGCACGTTGCGCTCCTGCACGTTGTTGCCGAACAGGTAGCCGCCTTCCAGCCCCAAGGAGTAGTTGCTTTTGAACTTCACCGACGCACTGAAGCCCAGGTTGCTGTTGGCCCCGAAGCGCTGGGCGAGATCGCCGCTGGGAAGCTGATAGGCATAGCTGATGGTGAGGGGCACCAAGAGGATGGACGTATCCTGGAGCCCCCCCTGTGCGTAGGAGGGCGCCGCCCAGGCCATCAACGCGGCGGACAGCAGCAAGGAATGAAGCTTCATGGGGAGGCGAAGTTAGCCGCGGTGCCCGCCACCGGCACACAGGTGCGTTCCACCGCACACTACCTTCGCGCCGCCCGTGCAATACCGGCCGGGCCCCCAAGCATTGACCGGTCCATGAAAGCCATACAAATGGTCGACCTCGTCGGCCAGTACGAGAAGATCAAACCCGAGGTGGACGCCGCCTTGGCCGAGGTGATCGCCACGGCCGCCTTCATCAACGGGCCGCAGGTGAAAGCCTTTGAACAGGAACTGGCGGAATACCTCCGGGTGAAGCATGTGATCGGCTGCGGCAATGGCACCGACGGCCTGCAAGTGGCCCTGATGGCCTTGGGCCTGCAACCCGGCGACGAGGTGATCACCGCCTCCTTCACCTTCGTGGCCACGGTGGAAGTGCTGGCCTTGCTGGGCCTGGTGCCCGTCTTTGCCGACGTGCTGCCAGGCACCTTCAACCTGGACCCTGCCGACGTGGCCCGCAAGGTGACCCCCAAGACCAAGGCCCTCGTGCCCGTGCACCTCTTCGGCCAAAGCGCCGACATGGACGCCATGCTGGCCATTGCCCGCGAATACGGCCTGTACGTGGTGGAGGACGCCTGCCAGTCCATTGGCGCGGACCACGGCGGCGCCAACGGAAAACGCAAGAGCGGCACCCTGGGCGACATCGGCGTCACCAGCTTTTTCCCCAGCAAGAACCTGGGCTGCTACGGCGACGGCGGTGCGCTCTTCACCAATGATGATGAGCTGGCCCACAAGGTCCGGCGGGTGTGCAACCACGGCAGCGAACAGCGCTATTACCACGAGGTGGTGGGCGTGAACAGCCGGTTGGATTCCATGCAGGCGGCCATCCTGCGGATCAAATTGCGCCACCTCGACGAATACGCCCGTGCCCGCAACGCGGCGGCAGCCGCGTATGACCAGGCCTTTGCCGCCACCACCGGGTTGACCCTCCCCGGGCGGAGCACCTTCAGCAACCACGTCTTCCACCAGTACACCCTGCGGGTGGCCGGCGGCCAGCGCGACGCGCTGAAGAAACACCTCGAAGCCCAAGGCATACCCTCCATGGTGTACTACCCGGTACCCTGCCACCTGCAGAACGCGTACAAGTCCGGTCGCCACCCCGAAGGCGCGTTGCCCGTTACCGAGCAGCTGGCCCGGGAAGTGCTCTCCCTGCCCATGAGCACCGAGCTGGACCCCGGGCAGCTCCAACACATCACCCAAGCGGTGAAGTCCTTCTTCAACTGAACCAAACGCCCGCCGCACCGGGACCGTATCAGCGGGACGGGCGGCCTCCATGACATGAACCTAGCTGTAGTTGGAACCGGATATGTGGGCCTGGTCACGGGCACCTGCTTTGCCGAAACCGGCAACCACGTGACCTGCGTGGACATCGACCAGGAGAAGGTAAGGAAGCTCCAGGCCGGTGAAGTGCCCATCTATGAACCGCACCTGGACGTGCTCTTCGAGCGCAACATCCGCCAAGGGCGCTTGGAGTTCACCACCAACCTGAAAGAGGCCATAGACCAGGCGGAGATCATTTTCCTGGCCCTGCCCACACCGCCCGGCGAAGACGGCAGCGCCGACCTGCAATACGTGCTGGGCGTGGCCAAGGAATTGGGCAAGCTCCTCACGGGCTACAAGGTGATCGTGGACAAGAGCACGGTGCCGGTGGGCACGGCCGAGAAGGTGCGGGAAGCGGTGGCGCAGCACGCAAAGGTTCCCTTCGACGTGGTGAGCAATCCGGAGTTCCTGCGCGAGGGTTTCGCCGTGGACGACTTCCTGAAACCGGACCGCGTGGTGGTGGGCACCAGCAGCGCCCGTGCCCGCAAGCTGATGGAGGACCTGTACAAACCGTTCGTGCGCCAAGGCAACCCCATCCTATTCATGGACGAGCGCAGCGCCGAGCTCACCAAATACGCCGCCAACGCCTTCCTGGCCATGAAGATCACCTTCATGAACGAGATCGCCAACTTCTGCGAGGCCGTGGGCGCCGACGTGGACAAGGTGCGCATCGGCCTGGGCACCGATAGCCGCATCGGCAAACGCTTCCTCTTCCCCGGCATCGGCTATGGCGGCAGCTGCTTCCCCAAGGACGTGCAGGCCTTGGCCCACAGCGGGGAAGAAGCCGGCTACCGGTTCCAGATCATCAACAGCGTGATGAAAGTGAACGAACGCCAGAAGGCCAGCCTGGTGGACAAGATCAAGGCCCACTATGGCGAGGACCTCCGCGGCAGGCACTTCGCCCTCTGGGGCCTGTCCTTCAAGCCGGATACCGACGACATCCGCGAGGCCCCTGCGCTGTACATGATCGAGGCGTTGACCCGGGCCGGCGCCACCATCACCGCGTTCGATCCCGAGGCCATGGACAACGTGCGGCGCATCCTGGGCGACACGGTGAACTACGCGCCCGATGAATACGCCGCGCTCATGGGCGCCGATGCCCTGATCATCGCCACCGAATGGGCCGTGTTCCGCAACCCGGAACTTGCCCGCATGGAACAGCTGATGAAGGAGAAGACCATCTTCGACGGCCGGAACCTCTACGACCTGGATGAAATGAAGGACCAGGGCTTCCACTACGTCAGCATCGGCCGCCAGCCCGTGAACGTCCCCATCAAAGCCAACGCCTGACATGGCCAGAAAGGTCGCCCCCCCACGCAACAAGGCCGTGGCCAAACCGGTGCAAAGCGCCGGAAAGGAACGCGTGCTCATCACCGGTGCCGCCGGATTCCTGGGCTCGCACCTGTGCGACAGGTTCCTCCGGGAAGGCTTCCATGTGATCGGCATGGACAACCTGATCACCGGCCGCCTGAAGAACATCGAACACCTCTTCCAGCGCAGCGATTTCGAGTTCCACCACCACGACGTGACCAAGTTCGTGCATGTGCCCGGCCAGCTGAAGTACATCCTGCACTTCGCCAGCCCGGCCAGCCCCATCGACTACCTGAAGATCCCCATCCAGACGCTGAAGGTGAGCTCCCTGGGCACGCACAACCTGCTGGGCCTGGCCTTGGAAAAGAAAGCCCGGATCCTGGTGGCCAGCACCAGCGAGGTGTACGGCGACCCGCAGGTGCACCCGCAGACCGAGGACTATTGGGGCCACGTGAACACCGTGGGGCCGCGCGGGGTGTACGACGAGGCCAAGCGCTTCCAGGAGGCCATCACCATGGCCTACCACACCTACCACGGCCTGGAAACGCGCATCGTGCGCATCTTCAACACGTACGGCCCGCGCATGCGCCTCAACGACGGGCGCGTGCTGCCCGCCTTCATCGGCCAGGCCTTGCGTGGCGAGGACCTCACCATCTTCGGCAAAGGCGACCAGACCCGCAGCTTCTGCTACGTGGACGACCTGGTGGAGGGCATCTACCGCTTGCTGAAGAGCGGCCATGCCGGCCCGGTGAACGTGGGCAATCCGGCGGAGATCACCATCAAGCAGTTCGCCCAGGAGATCGTGAAGCTCACCGGCACCAAGCAGAAGCTGGTGTACAAGCCGCTGCCGCAGGACGACCCCATGCAGCGCAAGCCGGACATCACCCTGGCCAAGAAACTGTTGAAGTGGCAACCCAAAGTGGACCGCGCCGAAGGGCTGAAGATCACCTATGCCTATTTCAAAGGCCTCACCAAGGCGGAGCTGAACGAAAAGGAGCACAATACCTTCGAGGGCTACGTGCGCAAGTGAAGATGCACACGATCACTATCTTCGTTCCATGGCGCGGAAGCAACGCACGGTCACCAAAAGTTCCGTCTTGAAGACTTTGAAAGAACTCCCGGACCGGTTCGATGTGGACGATCTGATCGAGCGTATAGTCCTGTTGCAAAAGGTAGAAGAAGGCATCGCGGATGCTAAAGCGGGAAGGGTAAGCACACTTGAGGAGATGCGTTCACATATTGAGCGCAAATGGTCGAAGTGACCTGGACGGCCAGGGCGCGAAAGGACCTTGACGGCATCAGTGCCTACCTCGCGGAAGGCAGTCCATACTACGCCCAACAAACGGAATGGGGTATTTTCCAACGGGCGATCCAGCTTGAAAAGCAGCCACGCTCCGGCCATCCGGCAAAGGAGATCGGCGATCCCACCGTGCGCAAGATCGGGTATGGGCGATATCGCATGATCGATTGGCTTTCCGATCCCGGTCACATTGCTTTCGTGGCGGTGGTCCACTCCGGTCGGAACATGACGCGTTCGGCACTCCGTTCAAGGCGTAAGGAGAAATGACCGAATTGCGTGTGGCCGGTGTGCCCGAGCCCTACAACCTGCCCTGGCACCTCGCCCGGGAATAGGGCCTCTTCAAGAAGGCGGGCATCGAACTACACTGGCACGAGGTGCATGAAGGCACCGGCCGCATGTGCCAAATGCTGCGCGATGGCGAGCTGGACATGGCCGTACTGGTCACCGAAGGCGCCGTGCGCGACATCCTCACCGGCGGCCCGCACCGCATCGTCAGCAGTTTTGTGGACAGTCCGTTGCCCTGGGGCGTGCATGTGCCTGCGCGGTCAACCTTGGGCAAGGAAGACCTGAAAGGCACCCCGTACGCCATCAGCCGCATGGGCAGTGGCAGCCACATCATGGCCATGCTCCACGCCGGGAAACAGGGCTGGCGGCCAACGGGGAAGGACCTTGAAGTGGTGCACAACATGGCCGGCGCCGCGGAACGGATGCAGCATGGCCCCCCGGTGCTCTTCCTCTGGGAGCGTTACGTCACCCAGCGCTACGTGGATGCGGGCCTCATGCGCCGCGTGGACGTGATCAGGGCACCCTGGCCCGGCTTCGTCATCACCGCCCGCAACGGGTTTGCGGAGCGCCATCCGGAAGCGGTCGAGCGGGCATTGGGAATCTTGCGCAGTGAAACCGAAGCGCTGAAGGATGGCCCGCACGCGGCGGGCTTGGTGATGCGGAATGCGGGTTTCGGCGAGGCCGTGGCCCATGAATGGTTGCAGCATGCAAGGTGGAAGGTGGCCCCGGTGGTACCGTCATCGCTGGATGAACTGGGCCGGACGCTGGCTGCACTTGATCTGATCTGACATCCCCATCCTGGTGCAAGGGTCGCGACCCAAGCAGCGGCCTCATGGTCCACTGCCTGAAAGTGATCCAACAGGGGTGGGCATCGCGCCAACGCCGTGGACCTGCTACCCCGCCACCCACGCCCACACCCCTGCCGCCACCAGCAGCACCCCCAGTGCGCGGAACAGGCGTAGCAGCGTTTGGTCCGCCATGCGTTCGCGCAGGTGGCCGCCCAGGCGGATCAGCAAGAGCAGCAGGGCCATGGCCCCGATGAAGGCACCCAGGCCGAAGCCCGCCATGGCGCCCCACCCCTGCACTTGCAGGCCCGCGGCCTCCATGGCCAGGCGCACCCCGCACCAGAAGAGCGCGAGTTGCGGGTTCATCAAGCCCAGCACCAGGCCTCGGCGGAAGCCGCTGCGCACCTGCACCTCCTCCTTGATGTGGAAGGGCTTCATCACCAAGGCGATGTACAAGCCCAGCCCCACCATCACAACACCCGAGATGCGGCCCGGCGTAACGCCCCACTGCCCGGTGTAGCCCAGTACTTGGTCGGCCGCCACGAAGGCCAACGCGGCATACAGCATTTCCGGCAACGACCCGCCCAGGGCGGTGCTCCGTGCCGCAAGGGGTCCGTGGCGCAAGGTGGCGGCCAGCACGGCCGTATTCACCAGCCCGGCCTGCAGCGAGCCGATGAAACTGGCCACCGTGGCCACCAGCAGGGCAAGCAGCGCATCCATCATGCAGGGCGGAAAATTAGCGACTGCCGCCCTTGGGCAACACCCCGTGCCTTTGGGCCGAAGTCCCCGCCACGGCGTTACTTTCGCGCTCCCTTTCCATGAGCGATTACTCCGCCCACCCCACCGCCGTCATCGACGAGGGCTGCACCATCGGCACGGGCAGCCGCATTTGGCATTTCAGCCACCTGATGCCCGGCTGCGTGATCGGCGAACGCTGCAACATCGGGCAGAACGTGGTGGTGAGCCCCGGCGTGAAGCTGGGCAACAACGTGAAGGTGCAGAACAACGTGAGCATCTACACCGGTGTGGAGTGCGGTGATGACGTCTTCCTGGGGCCCAGCTGCGTGTTCACCAACGTGATCAACCCGCGCAGCGCGGTGAACCGCCGGGAACAATACGCCCGGACCCGCGTGGGCACCGGGGCCAGCATCGGCGCCAACGCCACCATCGTCTGCGGGCACGACATCGGGGAATACGCCTTCATCGGTGCCGGGGCCGTGGTCACCCGGACTGTACCGGCCTACGCGCTGGTGGTGGGCAACCCTGCCCGGCAAACGGGCTGGATGAGCGAGTACGGCCACAAACTGGCGTTTGATGCCCGGGGCGAAGCCACCTGCCCGGAAAGCGGCCAACTCTACCAACTGAAAAACGACCGCGTGACGCGCCTGGCATGAGCACCAACCAGCATAAGGTGAACTTCGCCGTGGTGGGCTGCGGCCACATCGGCAAACGCCACGCGGAAATGATCGCCCGCGACCCGGGCAGCCGCCTGGTGGCGCTATGCGATGTGAGGCCAGCAGAGGAACTCGGCATCGACCGGTTCGGGGTGCCCTGTTTCACCGGCATCAACGCCATGCTGCAGGCGGTGCCGGAGACCGACGTGGTGAACATCTGCACCCCGAACGGCCTGCATGTGCCCTTGAGCCTGGCCGCCTTGGAGCATGGCAAGCACGTGGTGTGCGAAAAGCCCATGGGCCTTTCCAAGGCCGACTGCGAAGCCGTGCTGGGAAAGGCCCTGCAGAAGCACAAGTCCATCTTCGGGGTGATGCAGAACCGCTACAGCCCGCCCAGCCAATGGATCAAGGAGATGGTGGAGCAACAGCGCCTGGGCGACATCTTCCTGGTGCAGGTGAACTGCTACTGGAACCGCGACGCCCGCTACTACAAGCCCGGCAGCTGGAAAGGCACCGCCGACCTCGATGGCGGCACCCTCTTCACCCAGTTCAGCCACTTCGTGGACATCATGTACTGGCTCTTCGGCGACATCACCGACATCCATGGGCGCTTCGCTGATTTCAACCACAAGGACCTCACCGCCTTCGAGGACAGCGGCCTGGTGAACTTCCGCTTCCTCAAGGGCGGCATGGGCTGCCTGAACTACTCCACCAGCGTGTGGGACAAGAACCTCGAGAGCAGCCTCACGATCATCGGCAGCAAGGGCAGCGTGAAAATCGGCGGGCAGTACATGGACCAGGTGGAATACTGCCACGTGGAGGGCTACACCATGCCCGTGTTGGCGCCCACCAACCCCGCCAACGACTACGGTGCATACAAGGGCAGCGCCAGCAACCACCACTACATCATAGAGAACGTGGTGGACACATTGACCAACGGAACGTCCATGACCACCAATGCGCTGGAAGGCCTGAAGGTGGTGGACATCATTGAACGGATCTACCAAAAAAGGGATGAGCGTGCTTTTTGAGCGACTGCAGAAGAAGGAGGCCAAACTGGCCGTGATCGGGCTGGGCTACGTGGGATTGCCCATCGCCTTGGCCTTTGCCCGCAAGCTGAAAGTGGTGGGCTTCGACATCAACGCCAAGCGCGTGGCGATGATGCAGCGCGGCGAAGACCCCAGCGAGGAACTGCCCCAGGAGGCATTCGCCGGTGCCGACATCCATTTCACGGCCGACCTCAACGACCTGCGCGACGTGGAATTCTTCATCGTGGCGGTGCCCACGCCCATCGACCAGCAGAACATCCCCGACCTCACCCCCTTGCTGGGCGCCACCCGCACGGTGGGCCAAGTGCTGAAGAAGGGCGACTTCGTGGTGTACGAAAGCACCGTGTACCCCGGTTGCACCGAAGAGGACTGCGTACCCCTGCTGGAACAGCTCAGCGGCCTGGGCTACATCACCGATTTCAAGGTGGGCTACTCCCCCGAGCGCATCAACCCCGGCGACAAGGAACACACCCTGGAAAGCATCGTGAAGGTGAGCAGCGGTTGCGACCCCGGAAGCGCCGAGACCATCGCCAAGGTGTATGAGCTGGTCGTGAAGGCCGGTGTGCACCGCGCCCCCAGCATCAAAGTGGCCGAAGCCGCCAAGATCATCGAGAACACCCAGCGCGACGTGAACATCGCCCTCACCAACGAGCTCTCCATCATCTTCAACCGCATGGGCATCAACACCTATGACGTGCTGGAGGCCGCGGGCACCAAGTGGAACTTCCTCAAATTCAAACCCGGCCTGGTGGGCGGCCACTGCATCGGCGTGGACCCCTACTACCTGGTCTACAAAGCCAAGGAACTGGGCTACCATGCGCAGATCATTGACAGCGGCCGCTTCGTGAACGATAGCATGGGAGGCTACGTGGCCAAGCAGACCGTGAAGAAGATCATCGCCTCCGGCACCAACCCGGCCGATGCCCGCGTACTGGTGATGGGCGCCACCTTCAAGGAGGACGTCACCGACATCCGCAACAGCAAGGTGGCCGACGTGGTGAAGGAACTGCACAGCTTCAGCTGCCACGTGGACGTCACCGACCCGCACGCCGACAGTGCCGAGTTGAAGCACGAATACGGCTATGAACTGGTCAAGGACCTGCAAGGCCCGTATGATGCGATCATCGTGGCCGTGAACCACGCGGAATACGGAGCGCTGGGCGAGGACTGGTTCAAACAGCACCTCACGCCCAAGGGCGTGTTGGCCGACCTGAAGGGAACCTACCGCAACCGCGTGAACGGGCTGAACTACTGGAGCCTGTGACCATGGGACCGGAGCGCCGCTTGAAAGGCGGTAACGGCCAGCAGAAAGTGGACCCGCGTACCTTCATCTTCGACCCCGCGCCCGGACCGGCGAACGAACAGCACACTTGGCCGAACCCATGCCTCACAAAACCATCTTGATCACCGGAGGTGCCGGCTTCATCGGCAGCCACGTGGTCCGGCTCTTTGTGCGGAATTACCCGCACTACCGCATCATCAACCTGGACGCCCTCACCTACGCGGGGAACCTGGAGAACCTGCGGGACATCGAAGGAGCGCCCAACTACGCCTTTGTGAAGGCCGACATCCGCGATGCCGGTGCCATGGCCCGGGTCTTTGCCGAACACCGGCCTGACGGGATCCTCCACTTGGCGGCGGAAAGCCACGTGGACCGGAGCATCAGCGACCCCATGGCCTTCGTGGACACCAACGTCACCGGCACGGTGCACCTGCTGAACGCGGCACGCGAAGCCTGGAAAGACGCCTTGGAAGGCAAGCGCTTCTACCATGTGAGCACCGACGAGGTGTACGGCTCGCTGCACGATGGAGGCTTCTTCACGGAGGCCACCGCCTACGACCCGCAAAGCCCGTACAGCGCCAGCAAGGCCGCCAGCGACCACTTCGTGCGCGCCTACGGCAACACGTACAAGCTGCCCTATGTGATCAGCAACTGCAGCAACAATTACGGCAGCCACCAGTTCCCCGAGAAGCTGATCCCGCTGATGATCCACAACCTGCGCCAGGGCAAACCCCTGCCCGTGTACGGCAAGGGCGAGAACGTGCGGGACTGGCTTTGGGTGGAGGACCATGCCCGTGCCATCGACGTCATCTTCCACCAAGGCGGGAACGGCGAGACCTATAACATCGGCGGGCACAACGAGTGGAAGAACATCGACCTCGTCCAACTGTTGTGTTCCATCATGGACCGGAAACTGGGGCGCGCAGCAGGCGAAAGTGCGAAGCAGATCACCTACGTCACCGACCGCGCCGGGCACGACCTGCGCTACGCGATCGATGCCTCGAAGATCGCGTGTGCACTGGGCTGGGAACCCAGCATCACCTTCGAGCAGGGCCTGGAGCGCACCGTGGATTGGTACCTTGCGAACGACCGTTGGCTGCAAGCGGTGACCTCCGGAACCTACCGGGCTTACTACACGGCGCAGTACGGCACGCGGTGATGGGCTTGTTCAGCAACCTCCTCGGCAGGCGCAAGCCGGACCTTCCGCCGGTGGACCTGGGCCTGCTGGAATGCGACGTGCACTCGCACTTCATCCCGGGCATAGATGATGGCGCACCCACCGTGGAGGCCAGCATGGAACTGCTGCGCGCCATGCATGACCTGGGCTTCAGGAAGGTGGTCACCACACCGCACAGCATGGCGGACGGGTACCGGAACCCGCCGGAGGTGATCTTGGGCGGCCTGGAAAAACTCCGTCGCGCGGTAAAGGGGTCCGGCATCCCCTTGGAAGTGGAGGCCGCCGCCGAATACTACCTGGACCATGCCTTGATGGAGAACGTGGCCAGCCAAAAGCTCCTCACCTTCGGCCGGGACATGGTGCTCTTCGAGCTGCCTTTCCTGAGCGAGCCCGCGGTGCTGTTCAACCTGGTCTTCGAGATGCAGACCCAGGGTTTCCGGCCGGTGTTGGCCCATCCGGAGCGCTACACATTCTGGTTCGCGGACTTGGCCCCCTTGGAAAAGCTCAAGGACCGAGGCGTCTTGTTCCAGTTGAACACCATCGCCCTGGGCGGCGCCTACGGCCCGGCGGTGAAGAAGGCCGCGGAGCGCATCATCGACAAGGGCTGGTACGAACTTGCGGGCAGCGATTGCCATGGCATGAAGCACATCGAAGCCCTGCAGGCCGTGCGCACCGAACCGTACTTGCACAAACTGATGGACAGCGGCAAGCTGATCAACGCGGGATTGTAGCCCAAGCCCCTGGCCGCACCCGGCCCATAGCCAACGGCACCTGGCGCAGCAACATGGACCAAGGCATCGGATTGCACAGCGTAGGGCCCTGCCTAGGGCCTGACCACTTGATCCCGCGCACCTACGCCGCGCTGGTGACCACCTCCTTGCTCACCTTCTTGAACAGCCCCTGCAGCACGTTCCCCGGTCCGCATTCAATGACGTTGAGTGCCCCGGCCCCGAGCATGTTGCGCATGCTCTGCGTCCAACGCACCGGTGCTGTGAGCTGGGCGATGAGGTTGGCCTTGATGCGTGCGGGGTCCTTGCGGCCCGTGGCGTCCACGTTCTGGAAGACGGGGCAGCGGGGGTCCACGATGGGCGTAAAGGCGATGGCCGTGGCCAGTTCGGCGCGGGCGGGTTCCATGAGCGGGCTGTGGAAGGCCCCGCCGACGGGAAGCAGCAGGGCGCGCTTGGCACCGGCGGCCTTCAAGGCCTCGCAGGCGGCATTCACCGCTTCCACCGTACCGCTGATCACCAATTGGCCGGGGCAGTTGTAATTCGCAGGCACTACCACGCCTTCGATCCCGGCACAAATTTCCTCCACTTGTCCGTCCTCCATGCCGAGGATGGCGGCCATGGCGCCGGGCTGGGCCTCGCAGGCTTTCTGCATGGCATTGGCCCGAGCGGCCACCAGCTTCAGGCCATCACTGAACTCCATGGCCCCGGCGGCCACCAGGGCGCTGAATTCACCGAGCGAATGCCCGGCCACCATGTCCGGCTGGAAGGCATCGCCCAGGGTCTTGGCCTTGATCACGCTGTGCAGGAAGATGGCCGGCTGGGTCACCTTGGTCTGCTTGAGGTCGTCCTCGCTGCCGTTGAACATCACATCGGTGATGTTGAAGCCCAGGATGTTGTTGGCATGTTCGAAGAACACGCGGGCGTTGGCATCGTGCTCATAGAGGTCTTTCCCCATGCCGGGGAACTGGCTGCCTTGGCCGGGGAAGACGTAAGCGTTCATGGTTGCTGGTATTGCGGGCGTGAAAATAGCGGAGTACGGTGAATGGGCCGCGTGGAAAGCGGAACGGGTGGAAGGACGCTGCGGTCCTTCCACCCGTTGGCGCATGGGCCCCGTGCGGTCACTCGCGGCGGCTGCCGAAGAGGCGCAACAAGGCCAGGAAGAGGTTGAGGAAATCCAGGTAGAGGCTGAGGGCGCCCATGAGGGCCAACTTCTGGGCCATTTCGGTGCCGCTCACCACGGTGCCACCGAGGTTCTTCAGCCGTTGCATGTCGTAGGCGGTGAGGCCGGTGAAGATGATCACGCTGATCACGCTGATGATGTAGCCCATGGTATCGCTCTTCATGAACATGTTCACCAGCATGGCGATGACGATGCCGATGAGGCCGATGCCCAGGATACTGCCCAGCTTGGTGAGGTCAGTCTTGGTGGTGTAGCCCGCCACGGCCATCAGGCCGAACACCGCCGCGGTCACGAAGAACACGGTGGCGATGGAGCTGGCGGTGTAGGCCAGGAAGATGAAGGAGAGGCTGGCACCGGTAAGCGCGGAATAGGCCACGAACACGGTGAGGAGCGCAGGGCCGCTCAGGCGGTTGATGAGGCCGCCCATGACGAAGACCAGGGCCAGCGGGGCCAGCATCACCACCCAGCCGAGGATGGTCATGCCGCCGGTCTGGACATTGATCAGGCGTGCGAGCAGGGCCATGTCATGGCCAAACCACCAGGCCACACCGCCGCTGATGGCCAGGGCCAGGGCCATGTAGGTGAACACCTTGCCGAGGAATGCGCGCACGTCATCGGGGTTGGCCACGTAGCCGGGCTGGGTGGCGGTCTCAGGCGCCAAGGAGGAGAGGGAACTGCGGAACATCTATGGTCCAGGGTTGTGTTTAGTGGAGCTTGGAGGCAATGAGCTTGATGAACTCTTCGCGGGTGCGGTGGTCTTGCAGGAAGATACCGGTGAAGGCGGAAGTGGTGGTGACGCTGTTCTGTTTTTGGATGCCGCGCATCTGCATGCAGAGGTGGGAGGCCTCGATCACCACGGCCACGCCCATGGGTTGCAAGGTTGCCTGGATGCAGTCGCGGATCTCATTGGTGAGGCGCTCCTGCACCTGCAAACGGCGTGCAAAGGCATCCACCACGCGCGGCAGCTTGCTGAGGCCGACAATATGGCCTTTGGGGATGTATGCCACATGGGCTTTTCCGAAGAACGGCAGCATGTGGTGCTCGCACAGGCTGTACACCTCGATGTCCTTCACCAGCACCATTTGGCTATAGTCTTCCTTGAACATGGCCTTGCGCAGGATGGCCGCGGGGTCCAGGTCGTACCCGTGGGTGAGGAACTGCAGGCTTTTGGCCACGCGCTCCGGGGTGCGCTTGAGCCCTTCGCGGCCCGGGTCTTCGCCCAACTCCGTCAGAATGTCAGTGAAGTGGGTGCTCAGGCGCTGCACGGCAACGGGATCGAAGTGGTCGATGCGTTTGTAGGCATCCGTTTGTGCCTCTCCCGCTTGGCCATTGCCCGCCCTGCTGCCAGGGGCCTTGGTCCGTTTCCTCAGGTTTTCTGCCATGATCACCCCCCGTAGTATTCCACGCTGTTGTTCTCCGTTTCCTGGATCTTCACGCAGTGCAAGGTACCACCGATGGCTTGCACCGGTTGGTCCAACCGGCGCCAAATGGCCACGGCCAGGTTTTCGGTGGTGCTGCCCACGCCCTGCAGGAAGGGCACGTCCAGGTCCAGGTTCTTGTGGTCCATGGGATCGATCACATGCTGGTGCATCAAGCGGCTCAACGCGGAAAGGTCCACCACGAAGCCGGTTTCGGGATCGGTGTCGCCCTTCACGGTGACCCACAGCTCATAGTTGTGGCCGTGCCAGTTGGGGTTGGCGCATTTGCCGAACACTTCGCGGTTCTTCTGGGCACTCCACTCGGGGCGGCCAAGGCGGTGCGCGGCGCTGAAACGCTCGCGCCTGGTGATGTGGACGATGGGCATGCGGGAGATGGGATGCCAAAGGTACGCCGGGGTTACAGCGCACCTGCGGAAAACAGCGGGGAGCGCAAGGGAAGCACCGGAAAGAACCCCCGCCCCCGGCGTACCTTCGCGCGTTCAATCGAGACCATCCCATGCTGGAGACCGCCTTCCTGCGCAACCGCCCCGAAGAAGCCCGCCAACGCTTGGCCAAACGCAACATCGACGTGGAAGGGCTGCTGGCCAAGGCTGCTGGGCTGGACGAACAGCGCCGGGGCACCCAGCAGCAGTTGGACGCCGAACTGGCCGCCATGAACGAACAAGCCCGCGCGATCGGCGAGCTGGTGAAGGCGGGAAAACGCGAAGAGGCCGAAGGAGCCAAGGCCAAGACCGCCGAGCGCAAGGAGCGCATCGCCCGGCTGAAGGAAGAACTCGCCATGGCGGAAAAGGCCTTGGACGAGCACTTGTGGACCCTCCCGAACACGCCCCAGGAACGCGTGCCCAACGGGAAAACACCGGAAGACAACGTAACGGTGGTGCAGAAAGGCACACTGCCGCAACTGCCCGCCACCGCCAAGCCGCACTGGGACCTGGGTGCGGAATACGGCCTCTTCAGCCTGGAGGACGGGGTGAAGCTCACCGGTGCCGGCTTCCCCGTGTACCACGGCCCCGGCGCCAAATTGCAGCGCGCCCTCATCGCCTTCTTCCTGGACCGCGCCATCGCCGCCGGCTACGAAGAAGTGATGCCCCCCTTGCTGGTGAACGCCGACAGCGCCTTCGCCACCGGCCAACTGCCGGACAAGGAAGGCCAGATGTACCACGCCACCGCGGACGACCTCTTCCTGATCCCCACCGCTGAGGTGCCCATCACCAACCTGTACCGCGACAGCATCCTCGACCTGGCGCAACTGCCCGTCAAGCGCGTGGGCCACACCCCCTGCTTCCGCCGCGAGGCCGGCAGCTACGGCAAGGACGTGCGGGGCCTCAACCGCGTGCACCAGTTCGACAAGGTGGAGATCGTCCGCATCGAAGCGCCGGCGAACAGCAACGCCGCCCTGGAAGACATGGCCGACCACGTGAAAGGCCTGCTGGACGCCTTGGAACTCCCCTGGCGGCAACTGCTGCTCTGCGGCGGCGACATGGGCTTCACCAGCGCCATCACCTACGACATGGAGGTGTATGCCGGGGCCCAGCAACGCTGGCTGGAAGTAAGCTCCATCAGCAACTTCGAGACCTTCCAGAGCAACCGCCTGAAACTGCGCTTCCGGGGCGCGGACAAGAAGGTGCAACTGGCGCACACCCTCAACGGCAGTGCCTTGGCCTTGGCCCGTATCGTGGCGGCCTTGCTGGAGAACAACCAAACCCCGGAGGGCATCCGCATCCCCGCGGCCCTGCGGCCCTATACCGGCTTCGACCTGATCGCGAAAAAATGACCAGGTCCGTACCAGTGGCCGCGTTGCTGTCGTTGGTATCGGGCGGCATGCTTCCTGCATGCAACCCCCAGGCCGACCCCGCCCAACTGGCCACCGTACAACGGATGATCCAAGCCACCGACAGCCTGCGCACCGCGCTGGAGCAGGCCGACACCAACGCCCTGCGGCACATGGAGGCGCTCTTCGCCGCGGAACGCCCCGCCATTGAAGCGCGCTTCGGCGACACCCTGTTGCCCAATGAGGCCGGGGTACTGGGCAACTACCACCGTTCCATGGCGGAGCGGCTGCCCGCCCTGCTGGCCCTGCGCCAAATGGAGCAAGGCCGCTTGGACAGCACACGCAGCCGCCTGGAGGACCTTCGCCATGACCTGGAGCAAGGCCTGCTGGACGGGCCTGCCCGGGAAACCGCCTTGGCCATGGAAAAACGCTGGATCCAGCTCCTGCGCCAGGAAACGGACAGCATCCGGCGGCACACCCGGCAACTGATCGACGACCGCACCGCCTGGCGGGCCACCATCGATAGCCTCCTGCATCCATGAACCGGCCCGCTCCCCTCCGGCACCTGCACACCTGCGCGCTGCTGCTCCTGCTCGCCGCCGTGCCGTTCCGGCTGTGGGCACAACCCGGCACCGATGAACAGATCGCGGCTGAATACATGCGCCAGGGGGACTACGCCAAGGCCATCCTCTACTACGAGAAACTCTATGATCGGCAACCCTCCAACCTCTACTATGAGCAGCTGCTGAAGGCCTACGTGGGCGTGAAGGATTATGGAGAAGCCGCGAAACTGGCCAAGGAACGCCAGCGCAGGCAAGGCGGCGATGTGCAGTACCTGGTGGACCTGGGCATGGTGCTGAAACTACAGGGCGACACGGCCAAGGCCCAGCAACAATTCGCCAAGGCCCTCAAAGACCTGCCCGCCGACCAGGCCGCCGTGCGCAACCTGGCCAATGCCTTCACCCGCACCAACGAACTGGACCATGCGCTGCAGGCGTACGAAAAGGGGCGCAAACTGCTGGACAGCGGCACCGGCTTCTTCTATGAGACCGCCAGCCTGCGGGCCGCCAAAGGCGACCTGCCCGGCATGATCAACGACTACCTGGACCTGCTGGAGGTGAACCCCGCCTATGAACAGGCCGTGCAGAACGGATTGGCCCGCTTCATCGACTTCGCCGCCACCGACCCGCGCTCGGACCTGCTGCGCACCGAGCTGCTGCGGCGCATCCAGAAGAACCCGGACAACACCCTCTTCCAGGAGATGCTGATCTGGATGTACATCCAGCGCAAGGACCTCAACGGCGCCTTCGTGCAGAGCCGCGCCATGGACAAGCGCTTCAATGAGAAAGGCCAACGGCTGATGGCCTTGGGCGACATGGCCGTGAACAACCAGGACTGGGCCACCGCGGCCAAGTGCTACGAGTACGTGGTCGCACTGGGCATCAACGGCCCGTGGTACGGCCCTGCACGCATCGGGCTGGTCGCCGCCTCCGATGCCCGGGTGAAGGAGCTGCCCGAGCCCACCCGTGAACAGCTGGTGCAGCTGCGCGAATTGTACGGGGCCACCTTGGCCGAACTGGGCTGGGCACCGGCCACCATGAAGCTCGTGGGCGGGCTGGCCCACCTGAACGCCTATTACCTGGACAACATTCCCGCCGCGGACAGCTTGCTGCAAGACGCCATCCGCCTGCCCGGCCTGGGGCGCAAGGAACAAGCCGAGCTCAAGCTGCAGCTCGGCGACATCCATGTGCTGCAAGGCGACATCTGGGAAGCCTCGCTGCTCTATTCCCAGGTGGACCTCGACTTCAAGCAGGACATCCTGGGCCACGAAGCACGCCTGCGCAACGCCAAGGTAAGCTTCTATGCCGGTGATTTCCTCTGGGCCAAGGCCCAGTTGGACGTGCTCAAGGCCAGCACCAGCAAGCTCATCGCCAACGACGCCCTGGACCTCTCCCTGCTGATCACCGACAACCTGGGAGCCGATACCGTGAACGGACCGCTGAACCTCTTCGCCAAGGCCCAGCTGTTCACCGCACGGCACCAGTACGACAGCTGCCTGGCCGTGCTGGACACCCTGGTGGCCCGCTTCCCCCTCTCCAACCTGGGCGACGACGTGCTCTACGAACGCTTCCGCATTGCCCAGGCGCGGCACCGCTACAGCGAAGCCGCCGCATTCCTTGGAAAGGTGCTCGAACTATATCCCAACGACATCCTGGTGGACAACGCCATGTTCGACCTGGCCCGGCTTTACGAGAACAAGCTCAACGACAAGGAGCAGGCGAAAAAGTGGTACGAGAAGCTCCTCTTCGAGCAGAGCGGCAGCATCTTCACCGCCACCGCACGGGAACGCTACCGGCGCCTGCGTGGCGACCACGACAACCTGGACACGCCCGAACAACAGTTCCTCAACGGCCCCACCCCATGATCATCTACAACGTCACCGTGAGCGTGGACCGCGACGTGCACGAAATGTGGCTCGCCTGGATGCGCCACACCCACCTGCCCCAGGTGATGGCCACCGGCCACTTCCTGCATGCCCGCATCTGCCGCGTGCTCGGCGAGGGCGATTCCGGCGTGACCTATGCCGTGCAATACACCTGCCGGGACATGGCCGAGTACGACCACTACATCGCCCACCATGCCGAACGCCTGCGCGCCGAATCCGAGAAGTACTACGGCGTGAAGGCCGTGGCCTTCCGTACCCTGCTGGAAGTGGTGCACACGGCATGAACTTCGTCCGTGCCAAAAAACACCTCGGCCAGCACTTCCTCAAGGATGAGGAAGCGGCCCGGCGCATCGCCGACAGCCTCACGCTCCATGGCGGCTGCCGCCGGGTGCTGGAGGTGGGCCCAGGTACCGGCGCCCTCACCACGCATCTGCTCCAACGAACGGACATCGACCTGAGCTGCATCGAGCTGGACGCCGAATCCGTGGTGCATCTCCGGGCCAAATGGCCACACCTGAAGGTGGTATATGGCGATCTGTTGCAGCTGGACCTGGAGCACGTGGCCACCCCTCCCCTGGCCGTGATCGGCAACTTCCCCTACAACATCAGCACCCAGATCATCTTCAAGGTGCTCGCGCACCGTGACAGCGTGCCCGAGGTGGTGGGCATGTTCCAAAAGGAAGTGGCCGACCGCCTGTGTGCGGGCCCCGGCAACCGCACCTACGGCATCACCAGCGTATTGGCACGCCTGTGGTACACCTTGGAACCCCTCTTCACAGTGGAGGCCGATGCGTTCATACCGCCGCCGAAGGTGCGCAGCGCGGTGATCCGCATGCGCCGCAATGCCCGGACCGCCCTGCCGGTGGATGAAAAACTGCTGGCCAGCTTGGTGAAAACGGCCTTCGGGCAGCGGCGCAAAACCCTGCACAACGCCTTGAAGGGCTTCGCCCCGCTGGGCGGCAAGGTGCCCGAGGCCTATGCCCGCAAGCGTGCCGAGGAACTGTCCGAAGAAGACTTTCTCACCTTGGCCACGGCCTGTACCGGCCCTGGCGGTGGTGCCGCCTGACCGGTGTGCTTAGTTTCGCGGGCCTGCCCCCCGTGCAACCGACCCTCCGTACGGCCCCATGACCTTCACCCTGAGCAAAGCCAACCTGGAACGCATCCAGGAGCACATCGCGCAGCAGCGTGAAACCGAACTATTGGCCGCGGTGAAGGACCTGCACCCGGCGGACCTCGCGGAGATCCTGGACCAGTTGCACCTGAAGGAGGCACAGTACCTCTTCGAGCGGCTCGAGCCGGAGCTGGCCGCCGAAGTGGTACTGGAACTCGCCGAGGACCGGCGCGACATGCTCCTGGGCAACTACACCGGCAAGGAGATCGCCGAGGAGCTCATCGAGCACATCGATTCCGATGACGCGGCCGACGTGATCGCCGAGCTGCCCAACGAGGTGCGCGAGGAAGTGCTGGCCAACATCGAGGACGAGGAGCAGCGCAAGGAGATCAACGAGCTGCTCACCTACGACGAGCACACCGCCGGCGGCCTGATGGCCAAAGAGCTGGTGAAGGTGAACGACGGCAGCAGCATGCTGGACTGCGTGCGCGTGCTGCGCACCCATGCCGAGCACGTGGATGACGTGTACGTGATCCTGGTGGTGGACGACCACGACCGCCTGGTGGGCACCATCCCCATCAAGGCGCTGCTCACCACCAGCCTGCGCGCACCCGTGAAGGAAGTGTACGACCCCGATGTGATCAGCATACGGGCGCATGAACACGTGGAGGAGGCCAGCCGGATCATGGAGAAATACGACCTGGTGGTGCTGCCCGTGGTGGACGACCGGGGCAGGCTGCTGGGCCGCATCACCATCGATGACGTGGTGGACGCCATCCGCGAGGAGGAGACCGAGGATGCGCACCGCATGGCCGGCATGGAAGCGCTGGAATACTCCTACAGCAGCAGCGGGCTGTGGGAGATGGTGAAGAAGCGCGTGGGCTGGCTCATCATCCTGTTCATCGGTGAAAGCTTCACGGCCACGGCCATGGGCTTTTACATGGACGAGATCGAGAAGGCCGTGGTGCTCGCCCTCTTCGTGCCGTTGATCATCTCCAGCGGCGGCAACACCGGCTCGCAGGCCAGCACGCTCATCATCCGTGCCTTGGCCCTGGGCGACATCACCGTGAAGGAATGGTGGCGCATCTTCCGCCGCGAGGCCAGCGTGGGGCTCATCCTGGGCGTGATCCTGGCCATCGTGGGCTTTACGCGCGTGGCCATCTGGAGCCAGTTCGTCAATGTTTACGGCCCCCATTGGCTGCTCATCGGTTTCGTAGTGGCCCTCGCCCTGCTGGGGGTGGTGCTCTGGGGCAACCTCGTGGGCTCGCTCTTCCCCCTGTTGCTCAAGCGCCTGGGCATGGACCCCGCATCCGCCTCCGCACCCTTCGTGGCCACGGTGGTGGACGTGACCGGCCTGGTGATCTACTTCTCCATCGCGTCGATGTTCCTCCGGCAGATCCTGGCATGAAGGTCAACTTCGTCGACAGCGTGCATCCCGTGCTCAGCACGCGCCTCACGGTGGCGGGCCACACCTGCGAGGTGCTCAGCGCATACAGCGGTGAAGCCCTGCTCCGGCAGCTGCACGATTCCGAAGGCTTGGTGGTGCGCAGCCGGCTGATGATCGATGACGCGGTACTGGCCCGCGCCCCCAGGCTCCGCTTCATCGCCCGCGCCGGCGCCGGCATGGAGAACATCGACAAGGAGGCCTGTGCCCGGCGCGGCATCCGGCTCTACAACTCGCCCGAAGGCAACCGCGATGCCGTGGCGGAACATGCGTTGGGCATGCTGCTGGCGCTGATGAACAAATTGCCCAAGGCCGACCGCGAAGTGCGCCATGGCATCTGGGACCGCGTCTCCAATGCGGGCCATGAACTGGGCGGTTCCACGGTGGGCATCATCGGCTTCGGCCAAATGGGCATGGCCTTCGCGCAGCGCCTCCAGGGTTTCGGCGTGCAGGTGCTCGCCCATGACAAGTACCGCAGCGCACATGGCCATGCCCAAGTGGAGCAAGCAGGCCTGCACGAACTGCTGGAACGCAGCGACGTGATCAGCCTGCACCTGCCGCTCACGGCTGAAACGGAGCACTACGCGGATGCCTCCTTCTTTGCGCGTTGCGCCAAGCCGGTATGGTTCATCAACACCGCTCGCGGCCCAATCACGGACACATCCGCGCTGCTGGATGCGATCGACTCAGGAAAAGTACGCGGTGCGTGCCTGGACGTGCTGGAGTTCGAGGAGCGCTCGCTGCTGGGCCTGCAACTGGGCCCTAGGGACGGCACCTTGGCACGCCTCCATGCCTGCGAGAAGGTGCTGCTGAGCCCGCACGTGGCGGGGATCACCGAAGAAAGCCACTTCAAGCTGGCGAACGTGCTTGCGGACAAGGTGCTGGCCGACCTGGCCGCAGGCCTGCTCTGAAGGCCCGGCGCAAGCGGAACCCGGCCATCGCCCTTGCCGGAACACCTACCTTGGCCGCCCACCCGGCAAGCATTCCCCATGCCCATACAGATCCACGGCCATCGCGGCTGTTCCGGGCACTTCCCGGCCAATTCCATCGAAGCCTTCCTGGCGGCCGCGCGCACCGGATGCCACTGGCTGGAGATGGACGTGGTGATCACCGGGGACAAGGAGGTGTTGGTGAGCCACGAGCCCTGGATGGACCATGTGACGTGCTTGGGCCCGCATGGCGGGCCGTTGACGGAAGCGCAAGGCCTTGCGGCGAACATCCACCGGATGACCTTGGCGCAGGTGCGGCGCTACCGCCTGGTGCCCGATGATGGCCTTGCCCCCTGGAAGCCCACGCTCGCCGAGGTCCATGCACAGGTCCAGGGCGATTGCGCGGAACGATCGGTGCCCATGCCCCGCTTCAACATCGAAGTGAAGAGCGAACCGGCTTGGTACGGCACCTTTCAACCCGCGCCTGCCGACGTTGCCGGGCGCGTGGCGCTGGAATTACGGAAGACCGGGCTGGACAAGCATGGCCTGGTGCAAAGCTTCGATCCCGCCATCCTGCTCGCCATGCACCGCATCAACCCCGCGATCCCCTTGGCCCTGTTGGTGGAGAACACGGCCGGCCTTGCGTACAACCTCGGCTTGTTGGGCTTCACGCCGGCCTACTACGCCCCGAGCTTTGAACTGATCAACGAAGCACTGGTGGCGGAATTGCGCGCTCGGGGCATGGGTGTGCTGGCCTGGACGGTGAACAAGGAGCGGGACCTGCGCCGCATGATCGACCTCGGCGTGGACGGCCTGATCACCGACCACCCGGCGGCGGCCATGGCCTTGTTGGCCGGAGATCACTGAGCCCCGTGGTGTTTCCAAAGTTCGTGCACCGCCTCTTCCAGCAGGTCCAGGTCGGCATTCCACCGCGCTCCGTTGGCCGGTGCCCCCGGCTCCCTCAGCCGCGCGATCAACGGCGTGTACCGCGCGGCATCAACGCTGAGCAGCTGGGGCTTCAAGGTGGCCAACACGCGCAGCACCTTTTCGTTGTCGCCGCGCAGGCGCGCCTCGCGCAAGGTGGTGAGCCGCTCGGGCGCATCCTTCACGAACATGCCTGAAGCCACGGGCTTCATGGCGTCATCGACTGCTTCAGCCGATCTTTCCGGCAAGCCAGCTTCGCCTTCGGTGCCAACGGCTGCACCGCTGTCCGCGGGCATTGCGCGGACGGTGTCTGCCCTCTTCAGCCGGGCCAGCTCACGCCTCAGCTCTTCCAGGTCCGTGCGCCGTTTTTGCTGCAACTTTCCCACGCGGTACAGCAGGCCCACCACCAGCAGCACGCCCAATGCCATGGCCACCAAGGCGCTGTACATCCATGCATCGGTGCGTTGTTGGATGTTTTGGATGGCTTGGGCCATGCGGCGTTGCTCCTCCCGGCCGGCCTTGGCCACGCTGTCCTGTTCCAAGGCCAACAGACCCTGCCGCGCCATTGCCGCATGCTCCAGTCGGGTCCACTCGCGCAGGGCGTTGGAGCGCTCCAGGGAATCCGCCCGCAGCAGTTCCATGTAGGCCGCCCTGTAGTTGCCGGTCCGCGCCATGCGTTCGCCCAACTGCCGGAGGGCGGTGGCCCCCAGGTCGGGGCGGTCCAAGCTGTCCGCGAGCGCGGCCGCTTGGTGCAGCAACAAGCGCGCTTCGGCGGGGCCGGTCAACGGGGCGAGCATCAAGCGCCCTTCCACTGCGGGCACGGCGGGGCCTGCGCTATCCGCCTGCATGATCACCGCACGCAAGCTGTCCGGGTTGCGAACAACGGGCTGTGCCACGAGGGGCACGGACAGCAACAGGGGGAGTGCGGGCAACAGGAACGTGGGGCGTGCCATGGTGCGAAGCTATCTCCGGAACGCGTTCACTTCACCACGTAGCGGGCGGTAACGCGCGAGCGCTGTTCGATCAGCGGTTCCTTGCCTTGGAGCAGTTGCTGCAATGTGGCCTCATCGAAGTGGCGCACGGTAATCAGTTCGCAACCTTCGTTGTAGCGCACCTCATACTCCCGGTGCAGGTCCTCGATGAGCTGGTGTGCACGCGGCGTGTCGTCCACGGCCACGGTGAAGGCCACGGCGCTGTTCTGCATCAGCTCGATGCGCACGTTGCGCGCGGCGAAGAGCTTGAAGATGCCGCTGAGGTTCTCTTCCACCACGAAGCTGAGGTCGCGCGGGGTGATGCTGATGAGCAGTTGCTCCGGCTTCACGATGAAGGAGGGCACCAGCGTGTCGTGGTCCGTGGCCCCGCTGATGGTGCTGCCCTTGGCGCCCAGGTCCATGAAAGAGCGCACGTACAGCGGGATGCCCTTGCGCTGCAACGGTTGCAGCGTGCGCGGGTGGATCACGCTGGCGCCGAAGTAGCTCAGCTCTATCGCTTCCTTGTAGCTGATGTGTTCCAGCAGCCGCGTGTCCGCGAATTTGTTCGGGTCGGCGTTGAACATGCCGGGCACGTCCTTCCAGATGGTGACGCTCTCCGCGTCCAACGCGTAGGCGAAGATGGCCGCGCTGAAATCGGAGCCCTCGCGGCCGAGGGTGGTGGTGTTGCCCTCTTCCGTTTGCCCGATGAAGCCTTGGGTGACGATGCGGTGCGGCTGTTGCCCGAACGAAGGAAGGTGCGTGGCGCAGTTATCCTCCAGTGCATCCCACTTCACGTTGGCCATGCGGTGGCGGCCATCGGTGGTGATGATCTTGCGCGCATCCACCCACTTGTTGGCGAAACCGGCGGCGTTCAGGTGCGCGCTTACGATCAGCGTGCTCCACAGTTCGCCGAAGGCCACCACTTGGTCATATCCTTGATCTCCGTTTGCCGGGGCCGGTTGTTCCACCAGCGCGTTCAGCCTGTCGAAATGCAGGACCAATTCAGCCGAGGCTGCCGCATCATGCGGTGCTACTTCCATCAGCACGGCCAAATGCTCGCGCCGCAGCCGATCAACCAAAGGTTTGGTCGCCTCTCCGTCCTGCCAAGCTGCATTCACCAGCTCCAGCGCATTGGTGGTCTTGCCCATGGCGCTCACCACGATCAGCAGATCGTCCTCCGGGAAATGTGCCAGTACGTTCGCCACATTGCGCACGCCCGCCGCATCCTTCACGCTGGCTCCGCCGAATTTGAAGACTTTCATCACGATGTACCGCTTGGGTCCCAAAGATGCGGCAGCGCGATCACTTGGAAGCCTTCGCGGCCTTCACCGATCAACGCGGTGAGATCCGCCAAGGCGACGGTTCCCGTCAAGCACACCGGGTCCCCACCGTCGTCGATGATGCGCACTTGGTCGAAATGCGACAGTGCTTCCTGGTGCGTGGCCGGGATGCGCGCGTAAACGGCGATGCGTTCACGGCCAGCGGAAAGCAGCGGGGCACGGTCATCCACTTTCGCATAGGCGTAGCCGCCACCACGCACCAATTGCTGCACATCGCCGAGCACCGCCAGACCGGTGGGCAACTTGCCCGCGCCTTTACCCTGCAACACATGGGTGCCGGAATAGCTGCCTGTGATCCGCACCGCGTTGTATTCCTCCCGGACCAGTGCCAGTGCGTCATTGCCTGCCACGAACGTTGGCAGCACATGCGCGACCAACCGGCCTTCGGCATTGAGCCACGCGCTGGCGATGGAACGGATGCGCCATCCGTGTTGCGCACCGAACGCCAGGTCCGCTGGTCGCAGTTCCTCGATGCCATGCCGCAGGATCGCTTGCGGTTCCACGAGGGTTCCGAAGGCGTGCGCGATCAGGATCGTCAACTTGTACCGCGCATCCGAGCCGTTGATGTCGGAGCTGGGATCGGCCTCGGCAAAACCCGCCACCTGGGCTTGGCGCAAGGCTTCTTCCGGTGAAAGGCCCTCCTCTTCGGCCTTGGTAAGGATGTAGTTCGTGGTGCCGTTCAGGATGCCTTCGATGCGGAGCACCGCCTCGCCGTTGAAGTGTGTTTCCAATACGCGCACCACCGGGATGCTCGCCGCACAGGCCGCTTCATACAGTAGCGAACAGCCGGTGGCGCGTTGCAGCGCGATGAGTTCCCGAAGGTTCTCCGCCACCACGCGTTTGCTGGCGGTGATGGCATTGCGCCCGCTGCTCAACGCATGGCGGATCACCTTCAATGCCAGTGCGGGATCGTTGGTGAGTTCCACGATCGCGCGCACTTGGTCGTCACCAAGGATGTCGATCGCCTCGTATGTGAGCCGCGCGTTCCCGATGTCGCGCACGCGGCCACGTTCCTTCACGCACACATGTTTCACATGCGCGGCCGTTCCGCCATTCAAGTTCAGGAGATGCAGGAAACCTTGCCCTACACAGCCATTTCCAAAGGTGCCGAGGGTCAGTGGTCGGTTGTCCATCGTTCAGGCGGACGCAAGTTGTTCGACACGACTTTCCTTCACCGCCGCGATCGCCTGTGCAAGGTCCTCGATCAGGTCGTCCGGATGCTCCAATCCGATCGACACGCGCACCAGGCTGTCCTGTATGCCCGCTGCGATCCGCGCCTCGCGGGGGACCGATGCATGGGTCATGCGGCACGGCACGCACACCAAGCTCTTTACACCGCCGAGGCTTTCCGCGAGCGTGATCAGCCGTGTGTTGTTCACCAGTTCCACCGCGGCTTCCTCACGATCGTCGCGCAACCAGAAACTGATCACGCCACCGAAGGCACTGCTCTGCGCCCGCGCCACCAGATGATTTGGATGCGAGCGCAGTCCGGGATAATTCACGCCGGCGACCTCCGGATGTTCAAGCAGGAATTCCGCGACCTTCTGCGCGCTCTGGCTGATGCGCTCATACCGGAGGGGCAAGGTCTGCGCGCCACGGATGGCGAGCCAGCTGTCCTGCGGACCGAGCACCGCGCCCGTGGCGTTTTGGATGTACTTGATCCGCTCGCCGAGTTCGGTATCCTTCACCACGATGCCGCCGCCGATCACATCACTGTGGCCCGCGATGTACTTGGTGATGCTGTGCAACACGATGTCCGCGCCGAGCTTCAGCGGTTGCTGCGCCACGGGCGAGCAGAAGGTGTTGTCCACGAGCAGGAGTGCTTTGCCCGCATGGGTGATGGATGCGATGGCGCGGATGTCGCTCACCTTCAGCGTGGGGTTGGTCGGCGTTTCGAGCCACACGAGCTTCGTCCTCGGTGTGATCGCTTCGAGCACGTTGCCGGGATCGCTGGTATCCACATGCTTCACCGTGATGCCGAAGCGGTTGTAAATGGTGTGCAGTGCGCGATAGGTGCCGCCGTAGATGTCGTCCACCGCGATGATCTCGTCGCCGCTGCTGAGGAGCTTCAACACGGCGTCCACCGCGGCGAGGCCGCTGCTGAAAGCGATGCCCCTGGTGCCGCCTTCCAATTCGGCGAGCAATTCCTCGAAGGCCTGTCGTGTGGGGTTGTTGCTGCGCGAATAATCAAAGCCCTTGTTCACTCCGGGCGCCTCCTGCTCGAAGGTGCTGGTCTGGTAAATGGGCACGGACACGGCCCCGGTGAGCGGATCGTGCGGCAGGGTGTGCAAAAGGCGGGTCTCTGTTCTCATCGGTCTTCCGGTTGTTGGTTGTTGGTTGTCGGTTGTCGGATTGACACCACCGCACCGGAAAAGCCTCCGTAGGGACCGCCGCAAAAAAGCGAACGGCCCCTGCCGGATAAGCCGATAGGGACCGCTGAAGGTCTTGGATCGTCTTATCTCTCCCCGTTGCCGGGGCAGGAGTTGGCACCGCTGCCCTTTCGAGCCGGTTGCCAAGGTTTCATCGGGCCTGAACCCTCCACCTTTCTGGATAAGTGCTGTCTGGAAATGAACGCGGCGCAAATGTAAGTGGCGCGTCAGGCATATTTCCAAATGCAGGTCGCATTTTGTTCTGAAAGCCTTGCTGGGCAAGCATTTCAGGAGCGCTGAAGGAGGGCCTTCAACTGATCCATCTCCAAAGAACCATTGCGCCATTCATCGGAAAAGCTCGCCCCGAACCGGTCATAGAACCGGATGGCCCCGGTGTTCCAATCCAGCACCTGCCAGAGCATGCCCTTGTAGTTCTGCTCCACGGCATAGGCTGCGCACTGCTTGAAGAGCTTTTCGCCGATGCGGTGGCCGCGGGCGCTTTCGGTCACCACGATATCCTCCAGGTAGAGGCGGCGGCCCTTCCAGGTGGAATAGCGTTCGTAGCAGATGGCGATGCCGAGGATGCCGTTGCCAGTTGTCTGTTGTCTGTTGTGAGGACCGTCGCCGGGCTCCTCGGCGATCCAGCCGAACCACACGGGCTTGGGGCCGAAGCCGGCATCGCGCATTTCCTCAACGGTGACCGTCACGGCATCGGGTTCCCGCTCGAAAATGGCCAGCTCCTTCACCAGGGCCAACATGGCGGGCACGTCGCGGGGTTCGGCAGGGCGGAGGATCACTTCCATGGTGCGAAGGTCGGGCATGGCCGATATTTGCAGCGGTCCGGAAAATGCCTGGTCCCGAAACCCCCGCGATCCACCCACGCATGCCCCTGCACTTCACCACCCTCTCGGAATTCATCACCGAACGTGAAAAGGAATTCCGCGGCGCCACGGGCGACCTGAGCTCGCTGCTCACCTCCTTCCGCCTGGCGGGCAAGGTGGTGAACCGCGAGGTGAACAAGGCCGGGCTGATGGCGGACATCCTCGGCGCCGCCGGCAACGAGAACATACAGGGCGAACAGCAGCAGAAACTGGACGTGTACGCCAACGACCTGTTCATCCGCATGATGCGCACGCAAGGGGCGGTATGTGCCGTGGCCAGCGAGGAGAACGACGACATCGTGCACTTCGACAACGGCGGCAAATACGTGGTG
>JAGPDT010000116.1 GCA_018057455.1 Flavobacteriales bacterium
TACGTGAGCGTGGCCGACGCCGTCTCCGGCGCCATGCGGCGCACCGCATTCCCCTCGCTGGCGCTGTACGAACCCGATTTCCGCATCAGTCCGGACGGAACCCTGTTCGCCATCGGCAGCCAGGGCGGCCGCTTCATGGAAGTACACCTCCACGACCGCGCCAGCGGCGCCATGAAGGACCGCTTCGTGCTCAGTTACCGCCTGTTTGAAAAAATGGCCAGCAAGGCCGAATTCCCCAGCGACGGCCGGCTCTCCTTCGTGTTCCTGCCCGATGGCCGGCGCATGCTGCTCACCTTCGGGAACCGCCTGATCGAATGGACCTACAAGCCATGAAACACTTCATCGCCATCCTGTTGCTGCTGTCCTTCGTGGGCGCTTCAGCCCAGAAGAAAGAACTCCTGGAAGACAAGGAGGCCATCCTGGCCCGGGCCGACCAGGCCTTGGACGCCGCCATGCTGCCGGGCGGAGCCTTGTATGAAACCGTGCTCAAGGAACAGCTCAAAGGCAAGTACCTCCTGCAGGTGAGCTTCCGCGAAAAGGGTGACATCTGCAGCGTCTTCGTGGCCCATGCCGAGCACCAGGACATCCGTTCGCAGAACCGCTTCAAGGACCTGGTGCACCTGGTGGAGCTGCCCTTCAAGATGCCCAAAGGCCGCCAGTACCGCATCGAAAAGACCTTCGACCTCGACCGTATAACCACCTCCCAATAGAACACCTCACGCCATGAAACACTTGATCGCCCCCCTCTTGTTCACCCTGTCCCTGGCGGCCACCGCCCAGGAAGACATGACCACCGTTTGGGAGACCAAATTGGGCCACCAGACCATGTACTCGGGCACCGGCACCGAGGACCGTGGTTACAGCTACGCCGCGGACGACAAGGAGATCACCGTGTTCGACAACAAGTCCGGCGCCACCAAATGGACCGGCCGCTACAAGGACCTCACGCCCACCTTGCGCAAGGTGGACGAGCTGATCCCCTTCTGGGAAAGCGACGCCATCTTCCTCTTCGACCGCAAAATGGGCAAGGACCAGATCGCCGTGCTCAACATCACCGACGGCAAGCTGCTTTGGAGCACCGACAAGTACCAGAACATCACCGAGGACAATGTGGTGTACATCCCCGAAAAGGACGGCTTCGCCATCACCCTCAAGGAGCAGCTCGTCTTCGTAAAGGCCAAGACCGGCGAGGAGCTCTGGGCCACCAGCAAATTCAAGGGCGTGGTGGGCCAATACGTGGGCACGCCCGACGGCAAGCTGGTGATGGTGAATTTCATGCCCGGAGGGCTCGCCGCGCTCTTCACCGGCTTCAAGAACCAGATCGCCAAGATCGACCTGGACAACGGCAACATTCTCTGGGAGAACACCTATGTGGGCCGTGCCGAACGCAAGGTGATCACCAAGGAGTTCCTCTATGACCTGGACGTGGTGGGCGACAAGGTGTTCCTGCGCATGAACGGCATGCAGGTGTACGACCTCAACACCGGCGCCAACATCTACTCCGCCGCCTTCGACTACACCCCGGACAAGGTAGTGGGCGCCCCGGCCGGCGCCAAGACCTTCGGCGTGTATGAGGCCGTGGCCGATCCCGTGGTGGTGGGAGACGACCTGTACGTGCTGGACATGAGCAGCAAGAAAAGCCAGTATGTGAAGAAGTACGACCGCAACAGCGGCAAGCTGCTGTGGACCAGCCCCGAGATCAAAGGCGGCGCCAAGGCCGTGCCCAACATGTACGTGGTGGACGACCGGGTGCTGCTGCAGATCGGCGGCAACGTGGAAGCCCAGGCCTACATTGAAAAACGCACCACCAACCCGGATGGCAGCGTCACCATCACCAAGGAATGGCGCGTGTGGCACCCCAACGTGAAGCCCTGCGGCATCCAGGCCTTCAGCTCCGCCGACGGCAGCTTCATCTGGGAGAGCGAACGCTTCAAGAAGGGCATCACCAACGCCGTGGTGGTGGGCGACAAGTTCGTGGTGTGCAGCGGCAAGGAGCTCTACAGCCTGGACATGGCCACCGGCGCCGAGAAGTTCACCGTGCCCGTGGCCAAAGGCGGCGTGGGCAACGCCGAGAACATCCTCACCTACAAGGACAATGTGGTGGTGATCGGCGAGAAGGGCGTGAGCACCTTCAACATGGACACCGGCGAGCCCGTGGCCAGCGGCAAGTACAAGCGCGCCGACCTCCATTCGGTGAACGGCGACCGCATGATCCTGCAGACCGAGCGTGCCGACCTGGCCTGTTTCGACCTGGACAACTGCTCTTTCCGCCAGTTCAATGCCCGCACCGGCGCATTGGCCTCCATGAGCACCGACGGCAACTTCGTGTATGTCTACGACAAGAAGAACGTGACCAAGTTGGCCACGCATTGAGCGGCGCCCACCACGCACCGGACCGAAGGCCGGGCTTTCCGATGGGATCGGAGGGTCCGGCCTTGGGGCCTTCTGGGCGCAACACCAGCGCGCGGGCCCGCCCGCGTTCGCAACGCAGGCCATGGCCCCAAGGCCACGGCCCTTGCCGGCCAGCCGCATCCTACCTTCACGCTCCCCAAAGCCACCAACAGCCATGGAACTCCTTGTGTGTGCCCGATCGCTCCCAGCGCTGTTGCTGTGGTGCCTCCACGCCTTGGCCTTCGGCCAAACCGGCGTGCAGTGGGGCGCGGTACAGGACTGCAATGCGCCCGGTGATGGCGGGCTGCGGCCGCGGATCGCCGTCAACGGGCAAGGCCTGCCGGTGGTGCTCTGGGGTAAGAGCAACCCGGCCTCCAACCTGGCGGCCGTTGGCAACGGCTCGGGTTTCAGTTCCGCCGTGGAAGTGAGCCTGCCGGGCCTGGTGCCCGCCGTGGCCGATTGGATGGGCAGCAGCCTCGCCGCACAGGGCGATACCGTGTGGGTGGTGATGAAGGCCACCCCGGAGGAAAGCCGCCCCACCTACCTGCGCCGCTCCACCGATGGCGGCCAAACCTGGGGCGATACCCTCCGCGTGGACCCGTTGGACGGGCTGGTGTCGCGCTTCCCTTCCATCGCCATCACCGGCAGCGGTGAACCCGTGGTGCAATACATGCAGTTCGACAGCGGCTACTACGGCGCACGCCAGGTGGTGTGCCGCATGGTGGGCGGTGCCTTCATGCCACCGGTGCAGGTGAGCACCCCCTTTGCCCAAGGCGATGTATGCGACTGCTGCCCCAACCAGGTGGTGTGCGATGGCCAGCGCGTGGCCGCCCTCTACCGCAATGCCGGCAGCAACATCCGCGTGCTGTGGGCCGCCACCAGTCCCGATGGCGGCGCCACCTTCCCCACCGGAGCACTGGTGGACAGCACCGGATGGGTCTTCCCGGCGTGCCCCTCCAGCGGGCCCGGCGGACTGATCGACGGTGATTCACTGCGCTATGTATGGATGTCCGGCGCCAACAACGGCAACAAGGTCTACTTGGGCAGCGCCTCCATGGCCGACTTGGGGAACGACCGCACCGGCCTGGTGCATCCCGGCCAGCCCGCCAACCTGCAGCAGAACTTCCCGCGCATCGCAGGCCAGGGTGATACCCTGGGCATCGTGTGGCAACAAACGCTTTCCGGCCAGGCGGAGATCCTCTTCAGCTGGAGCGTGGCCGGACCCGCGGGCCTCAGCCAGCCCGATACGGTGAACGTGGACCTCTCGGGATCGCAACGGACCCCCGACATCGCCTACGCCAACGGCACCTTCCATATCATCTGGAGCGAGGGCACCTCGCAGGTGCGCTACCGGCAGGCGATCATCACGGAGGGCGTGGGCATACAGGAACTGGCCGGCCCCCGACTACACCATTGGCCCGATCCCGCCACGCACGTGCTGCACCTGGCCGGGGCGTGGAGCGCCGTACAAGTGTTCGACCTGCAAGGGCGGATCGTGATGGACCTGGCCGCCCCGCGCGAACGCCTCGATGTACAACGGTTGCCTGCCGGAACGTACTTGTTGCGCGCCTTCGCCAAGGACGGCTCCATGGCCACCGCCACTTTCCGCAAAGGCTGAGGAAGACCGCGCCCCGGTGGCTATGCCGCCTTGGCCTTGCCGCGTCCGAGCACCAGGCCCACGGTTCCGCCCACCAGCGCGGTCAGCACCGCATTGGCCAGTGCGTCCACCACCACCATCCCGGGGCCGTCGAACAGGTTGGTCATCGCCAGAAAGCCCAGGTCCACGCTCAGGTAGAACAAGAAGCCCATGATCGCGCCGGCCACCGCGCCGCCTTGGAAATCCTTCACGCCCATCCGCCCCAAGGCCCATGCCAGCAGCAACGCCACCAGCAGATTGTTCACGAACATCAGGCCCAGGTTCATCTCCTCCTGGGGCTTCATCAGGCCCTCGTACTTCACGATGTGGGCATCCATGTAGCCTGCCAGCAGCATCCCGAAGATCAACCAGCCCAGCAGAAAGGCCACCACGCCACCAACCAGGGCGGCAAGAAGCATGCGTGTGTTCATGGTCCGTTTGGTTTTTTGATGTATCGAATGTAGTGGAAGTCCGGAATTCCGGCGAACGGTCCTGGCCCCCCCGGCACTACGCAGGTTCCCCGGCGTGCAGGGCCTTGGCCGTGTTGCCGTGCCGGTGTGTGTCGCCACCGTCCCATGCCACGAGGAGGAACTGCCCGGGGTACTTTTGACCGCGATGAAATTGACCATCCGCAACATGGTCTGTGCCCGCTGCGTGGCCGCCGTACAGCGCATCCTCGATGCCAACGGACTTCCGGTGAAGCACATCGACCTCGGCGAAGTGGAACTGGAACGGGAACCATCCGCCGCCCAGCTCACTTTCCTCAGCGAGGCCCTTCAACGCGAGGGCTTCGAGCTGGTGGACGACCGCGACGCAGCCACCATCGCCCGCATCAAGGCCGCCATCGTGAAGCTGGTACACCACAGCGATGAGGCCAGCCCGAAAGTGAAGCTCAGCGATTTGCTCAGCAGCCTGCTGCACAAGGAGTACTCCAGTCTCTCCGCGCTCTTCACACAAGTGGAAGGCATCACCATCGAGCACTTCTTCCTGCTGCAACGCCTGGAACGCGTGAAGGAACTGATCCGCTACGACGAGATCACGTTGAGTGAGATCGCGGATCGCACCGGCTTCAGCAGCGTGGCCCACCTGAGCGCGCAATTCAAAAAGCTCACGGGGATGACGCC
>JAGPDT010000117.1 GCA_018057455.1 Flavobacteriales bacterium
ACGGTGGTTTCCTGGGCCTGGAGGGAAAGCGCGGGGTTGAAGATCTGCAAAGCGAGCGCGTAGGCTACTGGACGCACAGGCCATGGTGCCGCACGCCTCGCACCTCGACGCAAGTTGTTCCCCGGGGCGCTGCATGAACCCGTTGAATTGCAAGGGCCATCCCCATCCCCTGTGGCCAACATGGCCGGTGGCCAAAGACTGAAGGCCCCATCCACTGCCCTTGCACCAGACAGCTGAACGGTGGCCCGGCTCATGGTCCTTTGGGCATTCATCAGGACTGGTTTCACGGCAGTTGCTCCTGGCGCCGATCGGAATAAATCGTGCCAATGGTGTAAGGGATGATCATCCTGCGGTCGCTGTCCGCCCCCTTGTAGCTGATCTTCCCGTCCAGGTTCGCATCTTCCAAGCGGTAGACGCCTTGCAGCATGCTCTCGGGCGTGCCCCCGCCCACGGCCCGGAGGATCTGGTCGCGGTCGTTGCCGGCACCGGTGTACTCCACGGCATGGTCGCCCACACGCACATTGCCCGGCCACAGCACCATGGTCCCGTTCTCTTCCTTGCGCGCATCACTTCCATGGATCGGGGTGCCCGGCAAGGTGAAGTCCACCGTGGCCGGGCTTCCCGGTGCCAAGGACACAGTGGTGGCGGTCATGCAACCCAAGTGGTTCCGGTGGCGGATGGCCACGCGGTACTGCCCTTGGGACAAGAAGCGCAAGGAGGCGTTGCCGTTTCCGGCGGCAACCACCTTGCCATCCCGCCGCAACAGGCCGCAGCGCGCTTCCACCACCTGTGCGGGATCAGAGGGCGAACGCAGCTCCACCAGCACCCAATCCACAATGGCGCTGTTTCCGGAAACGGCAAGAACGGCACCCGTGGTGGTTTCCCCTCCGCCACCTACCGGCACCATGCCCAGGCCCAGAGCGGTGTATGGCTCACTTTGCGGGAAGGCACTCAAGCCGCGCAACGCGTCGGTCATCAGACCGGACGCGGGGTCGTAGGGGCCGCCGAGCACGGCCTTCACGTTCATCACGCACCACGGCGAGGCAGCCACCAAGCCGGCCAGGCTGCCCATGGACAAGTTCCAATACGAACCGCTGGGCGTGGTCTCCAGCTTGGCCGCCCGCACCATGAACTCCGTACCGGCCGGGTAGGTTCCGGTGGCGGACCAGGACGTCCCGCCCACCGGGCTGCCGTTCAACAGCGTGGGCACCCCGCTCGCATCCAGTACGTACAGGTGGTAGCCCGAGACTTGTGGATCGGTGGATGCCGCCCAGCTGAACTGGACTGTTCCACCCGCTGCGGTGACTGATAGCCCGGATGGCGGGGCCACCATGGTCATGCGCAAGGTGGGGTCGCCCATCAGGCCCATGTGGATGTTCGCGGCATTGCCGATCCCGCCGATGCTCTGGGGCGTGTAGAGGTCATCGGTGTTGTTCATGCTCTGCACCACGCTCCTGCCGATGGTCTCACCCATGCCCATGGCGTGGAAGTACCAATGGGGCTTTCCACTCCACACGTTGGTCAAGGCGTGGCCCGAGCCCAAGGGCGACCGCAGCAGGTTGTTGGTGGTGTTCCACTGCCCCCAATAGCTGCCAAAGCCCATGTTGAAGACCCCGCCGTACTGGTAGCCGGGTTGGGCGTAGTCTGCCGTGCTACCGGAGAATCCCGCACTGGACACGTTGTCTCCCCCCCCTGTGAATGCCCACAGGTAGCTGCCCTCATTGACCAGGCCGTTGCTGGCCGGGGTAACCCCGCTGAGGTCCATGTAGCCGGCGTACGGATACCAGGAGGGCCAAGCTTGGTAGAGTCCGGTGTTGGGCAACGGTTGGTCCGGGGCCTGGTCAGATACCGCGTTGCCCACCAATGGCGCGATGGATTTCCATCCGCCCCCGCTGTGTGCATCGCCCGTCCAGTACAGGGCGTCGAAGATGATCCCCCGCTTCTTCGGTTTGATCTCCGTGGTACGCCATGCGTGCAGCCGTTGCAGGTATGCGTTGGTCAACTGGGCTTCCGTGGCGGCGAAGGCCGGCAGGTCCGAGAGGTCCACGCGGCCCACGGCCAATTCGATCGCGGAAGGAAAGCTGGCCATGTTGAACTTGCCGGTGTAGGGCCCGGACGTGTGCTTGGTCCACATACCGTTGATATCCCCGAAGTAGCCATCGGTGGGCCACAACCTGTTGGCGCTGCTATGCCCGTCGGGCTGAAGGGAATTGTTCTGGGTGATCGGCACGGCCACATGGCCTATGAGCAGCACCGCCTTCACGTTCCCGGGATCGCCGTTGTAGGCGTTCACGATCACCGTGCGCAAGGCCGAGGGGTCGCTGGCGCTGCTGAATGCCGTGTTCACAACCGGTGCCCACCCTTCCGCCTTGAGGTCCGTGGTGAGTTGCAGCAGCGCGGGGCCGATCGCATCCGCCAGGCCGCTTTCCACAAAAACCAGCACCTTGCCCATGTAGTGGTCCGCACTGCCGGTCCAAGCCGAGGCCGGCACTTGGATGCCCGTGCAGAGGTATCCGTACGCGGTACCGGTGTTCGCCGTGCGCACCACCTTGTACTCGTACAATACGTTGGGCAAAGCGCCATTGTCCACATAGTTCAAGGCCGTGGCCCCGGAAACGGGAATGGTGGCCATCGGCGTGCCCGGGAAGCTGGCCGCGCTGCGCAGCTTGCGGTACACCTTGTATTGGTTGGTGCCTCCGTAGGCGGGGGCCGTCAGTGTAATGGCATTGGCACCCACCGCGGCATTGAGCAGCACCGAATTCTTCAGCGAGGCGGTATTGCCCGGTTGCGCCTGCCCCGACCTTGGCGCCGACAGCCACATGCAGAGACACAAGGCACCGAGCAGCAGGTTGCGTGGGATCCGAATGCCCTTTTCCGCGAATGGTCGGGTTGATACGTGCATGGCAGGTCGTACTGGTCGGGGTGAACTACCAAATGTAGCGGTCTACGCCGAACCGAACCTTATCCTGGGCGGTTCCGCATGGGTACCAAGAAGTACCCTGAAGGCAACCGGGCCTTGCTTCAGCATGTGGTGTTGCCCCGGTGGGCACCGGCACCGTTGCTGAACTTGCAGATGATGGTTTGCCTCATTCAACCTTGGCCATTGGCCCCGAACTGCCTCTTGCACCCGCTTCGCGCTGCCCTACGAACCAGGCACCATCCCCTCACAACGCCAACCGCCCCTGCTTCTCCATCACCAGGCGCAATTGGCCCACTTCCTTGCGCAGGTCCAGCACGCTGCGCGAGAGCTCATCGCGGCTCAGGTTGGGCTCGGGCAGTTCGTGGCTGATGAAGTGCACGAACTTCCAGATCTCCAGCACCTCGGAGATGGGCACTTCGTAGGGCTGATAGGCCGGATTGGTGCTGCACAGCAGCAGGGTGCCGGTGGATTTCAACTGGTTGTACACCACCTTGAAGACGATGCCGTCCTCCTTGGTGATGATGATGTAGGGCTGGCCGTCGCGCAGGGTCTGCCAGTTTTGCACGTACTCACCCGTTACCCAAGAACCTTCGCCCACCGGCGGCATGCTGTCGCCGCTGATCTGGAAGGTGCGGTACTTGCGGTCCCGGCTCAAAAAGGGCATCTGGAAGGTGGGCAGCACGCTGATGTATTCGGGATCGGCGTAGCCCAGCGCGTAACCGGCCTTGGCCTTGTGGTTCACCAGCTCGATGTTCTCGCGGTCGCCACGGTCCACGGTGGTGGCCAGCACCCGCAGGCGGCGCCCGTTGAGGTCCACGTCGCCGCCGCGCTCCAGGATGCCCAGCTGGCTTTCGCTCAGCAGGGTCAGGTCGTCCTTGAGCAGTTTGTCCAGGCCCACCTTGAAATAGCCACTGATGCGCACCAGCAGGTCCAGCGAGGGTTCGGCGCTGCCGTTCTCATAGCCGCTCCAGCTGGAGCGCTTCACGTCCAGGGCGATGGCGGTCTCTTCCTGCGAGCGGCCGCGGCGCCCGCGCAGCAGCTTGATGTTGGGGCCGAAGAAAGGGTTCGTGGGCATGCTTCACGGGGTGTTGGATGAAGCAAAGGTAATGACAATTTCCACGGCCAGCACATGACGTATATTCCGTCCGAACCGATCAGCCGGCACGCATGGAGCGGCAGGCTCCGTGCCCTCATCTTTTGTCACGACTTTCCCCACATCCGTGTTCGATCGATGTACATTCGTTCCACCCTACATGTTCAACCCATAACCCTCGCCCCAATGAAAGTCAATGCCACACTGCTTGGATCATTCATACTGTTGGCCACTGCAGTACATGCTCAACCTTATGAACCGCCCGACTTCTACAACGAACCTTATAAGAACCCCATCGGATGGTTTGCTAACCAAGGCCAATTGATCAATGAGAACGGGCAACCGCGCAGTGACATCAAGTTCTCCAGCGTGGGCTCCGTACCCAAGGCATGCCTCGCGGAAAACTCACAGGTCTATTTCCTTACCTACGAACACGGTGCCGCTCCGTCCGATCCGGTAACCGTGATGCAGGTCTCCATGAAGCCAGTGGGAAAGGCCCGAAGGGTGAACCCGCAAGGGGTGGCCGTGAAGGATTGGTACCAGAACTTCTATTTGCCCCAGACTGCCCCTGCCGGGGCAAGTCACGTGCCTGGCTACAGCCGGGTGATCTATGAAAGCATTTACGAAGGCATCGACATGCACTTCTACAGCGGAAGCGGCGGACAGAAGATGTCCTTCGTGATGCGACCTGGGGCCAATCCCGCTGAACTGCAGCTCCAATTCAGCGGGCAGGACAGCCTGAAGGTGGACTTGTGGGGCAATTTGAAGGTGTATTACAACGGGCAGTACTACATCCTGCCTCAGGCCGTGGCCTACCAAGTGGGCACTGGCAATAGCATCATCCCCATCAACTGGTCCGCCAGCTATTCACTTGTTCCTGGAGGCGGAGTGGTGAAGTTCAATTTCAGCACCTATAACCCCAGCCTGCCATTGGTCTTCCAAGTGGGGGCATTGCCTGCGGGCGGCACCGACCCATTGGACAACTTATGCTGGTCCACCTACCTGGGTGGGACGAATTCTGACCAGGTCACTGCTAGTGCCTTGGATGCCGCAGGGAACTATTTCGTGACCGGTTCAACAAGCAGTGATTTTATTGATC
>JAGPDT010000014.1:0-2660 GCA_018057455.1 Flavobacteriales bacterium
TACATGCGCCAGCCCATTTCGGGACGCATCGCTTGGCGGTCCTTGTTCAGGAACGTGCCGGCAAATGCGCGGAAGGTGATGCGGTGCTTGTGTGCATCGTAGATCGCGCTCCACTTGGCCGTGAGCGAGAGGCGGCTGAAGACGTCGCTGCTCAAGGAGGTCAGCGTGATGTCGTACGGGTTGAAGCCAAGCTCCTGCCGGATACCGATTGATCCTTCCGTGTAGAAGTGCTGAATTGTCGTGTCCATCGGGATGGTGACCGTTCCTGCGGTGATGGTCCCATTGTTGAATTCTGAAATTTGAATGCTACGCACTCCAACATGCAATTCAGGTCCTGTGGGACTCAGCCTGGGATCTATGGAGATTGATGATACTTGGCGTAGATAGGATCGTTCAATTCCGCCATCGGATGGGAGCGAGGCCCCGAAGCCGGAAAAGGCCAATGAGAGGTTGCGGAAGGCGCTTCCCCAGTGCGGCATATTGAGAAGGTTGTTCCTGTCGTTGTGCCATTCAAGCCGCCAACCGCCAGCCAGCTTGTTGCTGTTGAAGCCATACATTGGAAGCAATGCCCACTCGAAGCGCTGCGAGGGGAAGGTGGTGTTGTGCAGCGCCAGCCCCGCCATGAAGCCATCGTGCGTGTTGTAGCCGATCGCCGGTGACCAATAGATGCTTCTGCGGTCATCGCGTTCGAGTCCCGCAAGGAACTTGATCTCCGGCAGCCGTGCCCGCTTCAGCAAGCCGGAGGAACGCACTTCATTGTTGCGCCGGTCAATGTCCAAGGTGCGGGCGGCATCATCGATCCGGATGCGTGTCGCGTTTGGCCAGGGCAGTGCGATTGTATGGCGGCCGGACTTGCCATCGATCCAAACGGTTCCAATGCTATCCGTGCGGTTCCACGCGGTTACTGGAAAGGGAAAACCATCCACGGCCGTGGAACGATAGGTGAGTTCGCCATTCTTCAGCTTGCGGGCTTTCACGTCAGGTTTGTCCGCCGTGCCGATCAATTCACCAAAGCACCAACCAAGGTCCTTGCCGCTGGTGCGCTCATAGCTGGCGCGCACATCCCCGGGTTGCGGGTGCTTGCCCGCCCACTCGTTGAAGTATGCGTGTGTGCAGGAGTCGAACAGCGCCTCGCCCAAGCTGGCCCGGAGCTGATCGAAGATGAGCGCGAACTTGGCATACACGGTGGTGCCGTAGTCCGCTTCGGTGAAGGCCGTTGAAGCGCTGGCTGTCGGCGAATCCCAATTGCGGCGGGCGTTGTAGCGGTACATCAGCTCGTTCTGCATCCGGAAGGAAGGTCCTTGGCCCTTGGGCAGCAGCTTGATCGGCAAGCCTTGGATGTCCAATGCCAGTTGCCCCGGATAGCGCGTGTCCATGTAGCGTTGCTCGAAGAAGCTGTTCATGCCCTCGTCCATCCACGGATGGTCGCGCTCGTTGCTGGCCAGCATGCCGTAGAACCAGTTGTGGCCCACCTCGTGTGCGATCACTTGGTCCAGTTCCAGCGGCGAGCCCATGTTCCCGATGATGGTGATCATGGGGTATTCCATGCCGCCGCCTGCGGCGATGGTGCCATCCACGGCGGTGCAGGCGGAATAGCGGTAATCGCCCACCCATTGGCTGTACAGGCGCACGCTCTCGTTCACGTACGTGATGGCATCCTTCCACAATCCGGCATTCTGTGGGGTGAAGAACACTTGCGTCTTCACTGTGCGCCCGCTTCGGGGCAGCGTTACTTCACCGGTGCGGACCAAGAAACGTTTGTCGGCGAACCAAGCGAAGTCATGCACCTTGTCCTGCTTGAAGCGCAGCGTTTTGGTGTTCGCCGCGGAAGGAGGGAAGGCGTTGGAGCGCTGCTTGGGCAGCTCGGCGCGCGAAAGGGAATCCATCCAAGCTTCTTCCATCGGATCGTCTTCCAATTCGCCAGTAGCACCCACCACATAATTGGCGGGCAGCGTAATGCTGACATCGAAAGAACCGAACTCGGAATAGAATTCGCCTTGGTTGAGGTAGGGCATGGCATGCCAGCCGGAATCGTCGAACACCGCCGGTTTCGGGTACCACTGCGTGATGTAGTACGCCTGCCCTGTGTGCCCCAGACGGGAGAATTGGGCGTCAGGGATCTTTACGCGGAAGGGTGTGGAGATGCGCACGAAATCCCCGGTTGCCAAGGGCGCATTTAGCTTGATCCACGCGATGTCGGGGTGTACTGTATCCAAGGCCCACGTGAGCTTCGATCCCCCGGAACGGAAATCCAAACTGTCGATCCAGCCGCGTTCTTCGGGCTTTGCGAAGTGCAGGTCGAAATCGTTCTGTGCGTCCTTCTGTTTGCACAGTGCGGTATTGCGGTCGCGATAGGCGTTGGGCCAAAGGTGGATCCACAAGGTGTCCAGCGTGACCGGGCTGTTGTTGCGGTAGGTGAAGGTCTCGGAAGCGCGCAGGACATGCGCTTGGTCATCCAGCCGCACGTCGATCACGTAGTCCACCTCCTGCTGGAAGTAGGGCTGCGCATGGGCGGGGAGCGTGACCAACATGCATGACAAGCCCACCAACAAGGGCCAGAAGGCCGAAGGCGTGTTGGGCGTATGATCGAACCGATAGGCCATGAACTGCATCGAAAGAGCATCTATCCGCAGGGTCTGCTGCGAGAAACCCTGCGCCAG
>JAGPDT010000014.1:2760-5677 GCA_018057455.1 Flavobacteriales bacterium
AACTGACCACTGACCACTGACAACCTAGCCCTGAAGCCTACTTCAACACCTCCGCCAACTTCGTCTCCAGCGCGGCCCCGCGCAAATTCTTCGCCAGTACTTTCCCATCGCGGCCTATCAGCACCGTGTAGGGAATGGCCGATACGCCGTACTGCTGGGCCACGGCATTGTTCCAGAAGGCCAGGTCGCTCACATGGTTCCACTTCAATCCATCCTGCTGGATCGCCCCGGTCCATGCCTCTTTGGTCTTGTCCAAGCTCACGCCCAAGATCTCGAAACCTCTGCTGTGGTACTTGTTGTACATCTTCACCACATTGGGATTTTCCATGCGGCAAGGGCGGCACCAACTCGCCCAGAAGTCGATCAGCACCACCTTGCCGCGCAGGCTGCTGAGTGCAAGGGGCTTGCCTTCCGGTGTGTTCTGCGTGAAGTCCGGCGCATCGCTGCCCACCGGTATCAGGTTGTCCAGCATGGTTTGTTGTTCTTCCTGCTGTTTGGCGGCCCGTATCTGCTGGGCCGTGCGGTCCACCTGGTCGCGGTAGCCCGTGAAATATTCACTGCGGGGGATGCTCTTGCGCAACGAGTCCTTCACTTGCTCGAAGAGGGCCAGTTCCTGTTGGATGTCCAGGCGGTTCAACGCCGCCAGCACGGCCGGCGAGCCCATGTGCTGCTGCACAAAGCCTTTGACGTACGCCGTGAATCCGGTATTCAGCCGGGCGTATTCGGCCAGGGCCACGGTGTCGTTCCGGTCGGCTTTCAAGCGTTCGATCAGGATCTGTTTGCTGGCATCGAAGTCCTGGGCATCCTTGAAGAATTGGTGCAAGAGACCGGTGTTTACCGAGCCTTCCACGCTGCGCGGGTCCTGCAAGGAGTCCACATGTGCCGTGAAGCTCAGGTTCTCGGCGCTGTCCAACAACAACACCAGGATCTGCTCCCCGCCCAGGGTCATGGAATAGAAGTCCAGCGGCAAGGCCGGGATGGACAAGGTCCCTTTGCCCTCGGCGTCCAGCAATACGCTGTCCACATGCACTGGCTTGTTGCCCACGAACTTGTCGAAGTAGAGCGTCTTTCCTCCCGCTCCATCAATCTGGGCAGTGATGGTGCGAGATTGCTGTGAAGCAGCGATGCAGCCCGCCAATAGTGCGGCCACTACGGCCAGTGTCATCAGGTATTTCATGGTCATTGCTCGTCGAGCAGTCGTTTTACGGTGTTGTTGGCGGTGCGGGGGTCGGCCTTGCCTTGGGTGGCTTTCATCACCTCGCCCATGAACAGCCCAAGCAAGCCTTTGTTGCCCGCACGGTAGGCTGCTACTTTGTCCGGGTACCGGGCCATGGCTTGCTGTACGGCCGCTTCAACAACGTTGTGGTCGGCATCGGTAAGCAGGTTGTGGGCCTCGGCCAGGGCTGCCGCGGTTCCTTCCTGTCCCACCATCAGCGGGAAGAGCTTTTGGGCGGCCAGGGAGCGGCTGATCTTCCCCGCTTCCACCAGGTCCACCAAACCGGCCAAGCGGATGGCGGAGACGGGCAGTTCCGCAATGGAGGCTCCATGTTCATTCACCCAGGACCGCACTTCGCCCATCACCCAGTTGGCCACGTGCTTGTACGGCTTTGTGCCGGTGGGGGCCTTCGTGTGTGCCACTACGTCCTCGTAGTAGAGGGCCGTGCCTTTGTCGTCGGTGAGGATGTCCGCATCGTATGTGCTCAGCCCGTACTCCTTGGTGTACTTGGCGCGCAGGTCGCGTGGCAGCGGGGGCATCGTCTTCCGCACGGATTCCTTTTTGGCCTCGCTCACCGTCAGTGGCAGCAGGTCCGGTTCAGGGAAATAGCGGTAGTCATGCGCCATCTCCTTGCTGCGGAGCGAAGTGGTGATGCCCTTGGCCGCGTCGAAGTTGCGCGTTTCCATGGCGATCGTGCCGCCAGCGTCCAGTATTTCCGATTGCCGCTGTGCTTCATGTTCGATCGCACGCTGCACGTTGCGGAAGCTGTTCATGTTCTTCACCTCGGTGCGCGTGCCGAAGGGGGTGGTGCCCTTGGGGCGCAGGCTGATGTTGGCATCACAGCGCAGGCTGCCCTCTTCCATGTTGCCGTCGCAGATGTCCAGGTACCGCACAAGGCGGCGTACCTCCACCAGATAGTCGTAAGCCTCCTGTGCGGACCGGATCACCGGTTCGCTCACGATCTCCACCAACGGCACACCGGCCCGGTTCAGGTCCACCAGCGTATTGAACGGGTCCACGTCATGGATGCTCTTGCCTGCATCCTCTTCCATGTGGATGCGCGTAAGTGCGATGGCTTTCTCGGTGCCGTCTTCCTCCGTGATGAGGATGTGGCCCCCCGTGCAGATGGGGGTGGTGTCCTGCGTGACCTGATACCCCTTGGGCAGATCGGGATAGAAGTAGTTCTTGCGTGCATAGTGCATCCGTGGTGCAATGGTGCATCCGCAGGCCAGGCCCAGCTTGATGGCGTGGTCGATCACCGCCATGTTGGGCACGGGCAGTGTACCGGGCAATCCCAGCGTCACCGGTCCGGCCAGCGTGTTGGGGCGGTCGCCATAAGCGTTGGGGTCGCTGGAATAGGCCTTGCTTTCGGTGAGCAGCTGTGCATGGACCTCCAAGCCCACCACCAGTTCCCATTTTCCGCTCCAATGCGGGGCATTGCCCTTGCCCTGTTTCTTCTCGCCCATCATGTTTCCGCAGTCCAGCTTCTTCTCAAGCTGCAAAGGTGCAACAGGGGGAGCATTCTCAACTCCTGCATCAATGGCGTGTTTCACATTCGAAGAATGCCCTTTCGCACTTTGCCAATTCCTGCTCTGGTCCAACTTTCACGCTTTCCCGGTGAAAGGTGATCGGTGCCATGTGACTGGAAGTTCTCACGGCCGTTTCCGGGAGCGCGTTTCTGCTTTCACCTTTCAACTTTCA
>JAGPDT010000014.1:5777-61700 GCA_018057455.1 Flavobacteriales bacterium
CTTTTCTATTTCCTCATTGCCCTCAGCTTCCAGCCACCATCTCCCGCATGATCAGCGTTAAGCTCGGTTCAGCCATTTCCGCCACGCGCTGTACCATCTCATGCGTGGTCTTCTCAATGCGGCCTTCCACCCCCATGTCGGTGATCACGCTCATGGCGAAGCAGGGCAGGCCCATTTGGCGCGCAGCGATCACTTCGGGCACCGTGCTCATGCCCACGGCATCGCCACCGATGATGCGCACATAGCGGTACTCCGCCGGGGTTTCCAGCGTTGGCCCGGTGAGGCCCACGTAGGTGCCCGTGCGTACAGGTATGTTGTGCGCCCTGGCGATGCCCTTGGCACGCTCGATCATTGCGTGGTCGTACGGTTCGCTCATGTCCGGGAAGCGCGGACCGAAGAAATCAATGTTGGGGCCGATGAGCGGATTGGGGAACAAGCAGATGTGGTCCGTGAGGATCATCAGGTCGCCGGTGTCGAAACCTGCATTCACCCCTCCACAGGCATTGCTCACAAAAAGCCGCTTGATGCCGAGGAGCTTCATCATCCGCACGGGCAGGATCACCTCCGGCATGGACCAGCCTTCGTAGTAGTGGAAGCGGCCCTGCATCGCCACCACGGGCTTGCCGCCGAGCAGGCCGAAAAGAAGCTTGCCGGGATGGCCCTCCACGGTGCTCACCGGAAATTCAGGGATGTCTTTGTACGCTATGCCGTACTTCACGTCGATCTCCCGGCCCAGGCCGCTGAGTCCCGTCCCCAGGATGATCCCGGTTTCGGGGAGGAAGCCATTGGTGGCCTTTTTCAGGTGTTCAGCGATGCGTTGGATGCGTTGCAACATGGGTTCGGATCAGGGCCTCGAAGGCAGGTGGGTCATTGAGGATCACGGCGCGTACGCCGATCACGGCGATGGGAAGGTTCCTCAGCGGTCCTGTTTGGAGCGCAGTACCCAGGCGGGCGGCGTCCTTTTCCGTGGTGACCAGTGTTTTCGCAGCGGTGGCGAAGCTATGGAATTGCCCGGCCAGGAGGGTTTGTTCCTTGCTGCTGAAGGCGTGGTGGTCGCCGAAAACCATGTGCTGCACCGTGCCGTAGAGGCTGCGCACATGTGCTTCCAGCGGGGAGGCATCCGCGATCCCGGTGAAAAGCAGCGCCGATGTCCCCGGGCCGGCAGCTATTGGTCCGGTGCCGGCGATCAAGGAGCGGGGCCGATCGTATTCCAAGCCACTGAAGAAGAGGTGTTGCCCTTCCCGCAGCCCCAGCCGTTCCCGCCACCGGTGCCGCCCTTCCGGCGTTGGCAGGGCCGGGCATTTGGTCACGATCACCACGTCGGCTTGGCGGGCGCGATAGGGTAGGTCGCGCAGGTTGCCCGCGGGCAGCAGGTGGTCCTTGTACCAAGGCCGCCTCCAAGTGGTGAGCACGATGTTCAGCCCGGCCTTGAGGGCACGGTGCTGCAAGGCATCATCCAGCACGATGGCCTGTAGGTCAGGCACCTGGGCGGTGATCGCTTCCACGCCGGCGGCCCGGTCTGCTCCTACGAAGACGCGTACCCCATTGAACTTCTGTTTCAGCATCAACGGCTCATCCCCAACAGCCTCGCTGTGGTCCGTGGCCCGTACCTCGGCGAAGGCCGTGCCTTGGCGGCCGTAGCCCCGGCTCAACGTGGCCAAGGGCGTGTGGGGGGCGGGGGCATTCGCGGCCAGGAGTGTGCGGAGCACCAGCTCCACATGGGGCGTTTTGCCTGTGCCACCCAGCGAGATGTTGCCCACGCAGATGCTGGGAACGGAGGTCCCGTGTGACGCCAGGGTCCCGCAGTCGTACAGCGCATGCCGCATCCGCACAACAAGGGCGTACAACCACGAGATGGGCAGCAGCAACAGGCGAAGCGCCGACATGGGGCTAAAGATGGGGATAGCCAAGGGATCCGGCCCTGTTATCTCCTTCAGCCCGGTAACTTGCCGGCCCAAGTGGAGAAACATGCGGATCAAGGACGTCATTCGGGTGCTTGAGCAGTGGGCCCCGCCTGTTCTGCAGGAGGAGTACGACAATTGCGGCTTGCAGGTGGGCGATGCCGCTGCCGCGGTGGACCGGGCGCTGCTGACCCTGGACTGTACTGAAGCGGTGGTGGCAGAAGCCCGGGAGCATGGCTGCGGGCTCATCATCGCACACCACCCCGTGATCTTCAAAGGGCTCAAGTCATTGGCTGGAGGCACCGGGGTGGAGCGTACGCTCCTTGCGGCCATCCAGGCCAACGTGGCCATCTATGCCATTCATACCAACTTGGACAACGTGATCCACGGCGTGAACGGCGGGATCGCCGCGCGCTTGGGCCTCCGCCCATTGCGTGTACTGGACCCCAAGCCCGGCCAATTACACAAAATGGCGGTATTCGTGCCCGATGGCCATGCAGAGGCGTTGCGCAATGCACTCTTCGACGCGGGTGCCGGGCGAATGGGGGATTACGATGAATGCAGCTTCAATTCGCAGGGCTCGGGCACCTTCCGTCCAGGGCAGGGTGCCAGCCCCTTCGTGGGGGAACGAGGGCTGCGCCACAGCCAACCGGAAACCCGTGTCGAGGTGATCTGCCCGGCCCATGCTTCGGCCCGGATCGTGGCCGCCATGAAGGCGGCCCATCCTTATGAAGAAGTGGCCTTCGATCTCCACCCGCTGCTCAACCAGCACCCCGGCATCGGTAGCGGCCTGCTCGGGGAGTGGGAAAGACCCATGGACGAAGTGCCCTTTTTGAACCGGCTGAAGGAGGTCTTCGGCACCCCGTCGGTCAGGCATTCCCAACTGACCGGCAAACCCGTGAGGCGCGTGGCCCTCTGTGGCGGATCTGGCGCCTTCCTCATCGAAAAAGCCTTGGCTGCCGGAGCCGATGCCTTTGTGACCGGGGACGTGAAGTACCACGAGTTCTTCCTGCCCGGAGACCGGATGATCTTGGCCGACATCGGTCATTTTGAAAGCGAACGGTTCACCCCGGTGCTCATCCAGGACCACTTGGCCCGGATTCTGCCTACCTTTGCCACCCGTTTGGCAAAAACGGGCACCAATCCCATTCATTTCCATTGACCATGGCGAAGACCGCGACCAAGACCGCCGAGCAGGAGGTTAAACCGTCCAAACCGCAACCCACGAAGGCCGAAAGTGCCATCGCAGCCAAGCTCGTGGCGCTGTTCCGTTTGCAGCATTTTGACTCCATGGTGGACAAGATCCGCACCCAACGGGGAGTGCTCCCGTTGGAGGTGCAGGACCTGGAAGATGAAGTGGCCGGACTGGAAACGCGCATGAACAAGCTGGCCGAGGACCTCAAGCAGGCCGAACTGGCCGTGAGCGACAAGCACAACTTCATCAAGGAGGCCAAGGCCAACATCAAGAAGTACGAAGCCCAGCAGTCCAAGGTGCGCAACAACCGCGAGTATGATTCCTTGGGCAAGGAGATCGAATTCCAGAACCTGGAGATCCAGCTTGCCGAGAAGCGCATCAAGGAAGGCAAGTTTGCCATTGAGGCCAAGAGCGCGGCCGTGGAGGAAAGCAAGAAGCTGTATGCGGACCGCAAGAATGACCTGGACCTGAAGAAGAAGGAGCTTGGCGATATCATCGCCGAGACCGAAAAGGAGGAGAAGGACCTGGCGCATAAGAGCGGGTCCGCCTCCAAGGAGGTGGATGAGCGCTTGTTCAGTGCCTATCAGCGGATCCGGGGCAATGCCCGCAACGGGCTGGCTGTCGTGGGCATGGAGCGCGGCTCCTGCGGAGGGTGCTTCAATGCCATCCCGCCCCAGCGCCAGTTGGACATCGCCAGCCACAAGAAGATCATCGTTTGTGAACACTGCGGCCGCATCCTCGTGGATGACTCCATCGTGGGTGAGGTGCTCGACAGTGTCAAGTGATCCGGCAGGAACTTTTGACCCGTGCGCACAGGGGCCGAAGCTCGCAAGAGGCGGCCCCTTCTCGTTGCACGATCCCCTCTGTGCCGTTCAAGGACGGAAGGCCACGGTAAGCATGCCACGGGTGTCCGTCAGACGCGATTCCACCGGATCCACCAGCCCGGGAGCATACGGGAAGTACTTGGTATCCCGGGTGCCGTAAATACCGGTCAAATCAATGCTCAGGTGTTTGGTGCGGTACCCAATCCCGGAGGTGAACCGCATATAATCCGTGCCTGTCCGCGCATCTCCACCGGCATAGGCATCGGGCCAAATGCCCCAACCGCCCCTGAAATACCACGCCCCTGCCCGCCATTCCGTGCCGGCTCGCAGGCTGTGTGTGCCGCGGAAGTCGGTGCGTACGGCCTGGTTTTCCATTTGGAAGTCATAGTCATCCACCAAGGTGGAGCTGTTGTTCAGCCGGGCCTGCCTGAAATCAGTGTAGCTGTAATCGACGCTCACCAGGCCGTGTTGCCCAACGATGTACGCCACCGATGCCAGCACGCTCCACGGCGTACGGACCCGGTAGCTGTAGCTGCCGTCCGGCGAATTCATCCCGTAGTGCGTGTCCCCATTGGCATCGGGCGTGCGGAAGTCGGTGGACATGCCATACGAATACGCATCGCTGAGCAGCAGCCATTTGGGGCTGTGGAATGCGGCCCCCAAGCGGAGGTGTTCCCCCACGCGACCGATCATGCCCAATTTGAGGTCCACGCCATTCCCGGTGGTCAGCAACTGTTCCGAATAGCTCAGCCCCTTCAGGTCATGGGCCGTGTCCAGCACGGTTTCTTCATGTGCGGTTTGCCTTTCGTAGCGCACACTGGCAAGGCCAAGCGAAGCACCCAGGTAAAAGCGGTCCTGGTAGTTCGCCGCATAGAAGAAGCTGGTGGTGTTCAGCCGGCCGGCCGCACTGGTGCGATGGTCCTGGTCCATTGCACTTCCCAGCGGTACTGCGCCCACATAGGTGTTGGCATTGGTGTCCAAGGGGTCGATGCCATAGGTCATGTACGCCAGGTCGCTGGAGAATGGGAACTGGGTGGCCAACTGGTCCGGTGAGGTGCCATTGGCCTCGTTCACGAACTGCTGCAGGATCGTGCTGGGAACAGCCCGCCCGATGGCTTGTTCATTCCAATGGTAACTGGCCTGCCGGTCAAAACTGATCCCGAACGTGCCGCTGTGCCACTCTTTTCCGTTGGGGTAGGGATTGCTCAGGATCAGCGCGAAATTGTTGAAGCTGAACCGGTTGTCCGTATCACTGGCGTCCGTTCCGTAAAAGGTGGACCGGGCGCTGTTCACTTCGAATTGCGGTGTGAAGGACACCTCGCTGGTGTTGTACAGCCCGAAACCGGCCGGATTGGAGGAGGCACTCCCGGGATCGGCACCTACGGCCCCGATGGCCCCGCCCATGGCCCATGACCGTGCCGTACCTCCGGGCAGGAAAGAGGAGTACCGCAAGGCGTCATCCTCGTTCTGGGCCACCACGGGCAGGCCGAACAGAAGCAGGGCGATGGCCAATAGGATGCGTTGTGCGGGCATGGACATGGATTGATCGCTGGATTACCGCGGGCGCGGGCTGCTGATGCCACCGCCGGTATTGCCTCCCGTGGACCTGGAAGGGCTGGAAGGTGCCGCCTCATAACTGCGCGAAGGCCGCCCGGACCGCTCCCGGTCGTTGGATCGTGACGGTGTTTCCGGCACACGGATGCTGCGGCTTTCACGCGGAGCACTGCTGCGGGGGGCGTTGAGCGTGGTTTGACGGGAAGCCGGTGCCCCGGACAACAGGCTCACCGGATTGCGTGCGGACATGCGGGGAACCGCAGAAGCCGCACTGCTGCCTCCGGTGGACATGGACGGCCGGTGGGCGTACACCACATGGCCATAGCCAATGGGTTCGTAGCAACCATAACATCCGCCCCAAGGCCCCTGATAGGGTCCATAGCCCGTTCCGTATCCTCCATAGCCGTATCCATATTGCCCGTAACCATAGTAGCCGTATGGGTTGTAGCCATAGCCGCTCATCCAACTGTTGCTCCAGTAGGGGTCGTAGCCGTACATCCCGCTGCCGTATCCAAGGCTCATGCTGCCGAAACTGGTGGGCCAGCCATAGCTCAGGCCCATGCCCCAACCGGGTCCGGGGTTCCCCAGGCCGGTCCCGAAGCCGAAACGACCGTAGTTGTAGTAATACGGGTCGTTGTACGTCACGTCATAATAGTCCCGGGAGCTGGCCGCGCTGCGGGCCTCGTGGGCATCGTAGTAGTCATCGTCGTTGGCGGGGGCGGCAGGTGCGGGTTGCCCCGGTGCCGGTGTGGCCGCCATGGCTTCGCGGTCCGGGATGTCGTACACATCATCAATGCTGAGCGCCGTTTCCCGGAGCGTACCGCAGGAGGCGATCAAGAGCAGGAGAGGAGCAAGGTATACGGTCGGTTTCATGGCGGTCTGTGCGTTCGTTCACCGGTGAGGTGGCCTTACTTTCGCAGCCTTCCTACCGTAAGGAACAAAAATAATACCGTAAAAGTGCCCGGCATGAGCGATCAACTCACCAAGCGAGAAACCGATTACGCCCAGTGGTACAATGACCTGGTGCTGAAGGCCGACCTGGCCGAGCACAGCGATGTGCGCGGCTGCATGGTGATCAAGCCACACGGCTATGCCATCTGGGAAAAGATGCAAGCAGCCTTGGACGCCATGTTCAAGGCCACTGGCCACGTGAACGCCTACTTCCCGCTGCTCATCCCCAAGAGCTACCTGGCCAAGGAGGCCAGCCATGTGGAAGGCTTTGCCAAGGAGTGTGCCGTGGTGACGCACTACCGCCTGAAGACCGACGGCCAGCACGGTTTGGTGGTGGACCCCGAGGCCAAATTGGAGGAGGAACTCATTGTGCGGCCTACCAGTGAGACCATCATTTGGAACACCTACCGGGGATGGATCAAGAGCTACCGCGACCTGCCCCTGCTGATCAACCAATGGGCCAATGTGGTCCGTTGGGAAATGCGCACCCGCCTGTTCCTGCGCACGGCCGAATTCCTTTGGCAGGAAGGCCACACGGCCCATGCTACCCGCGCCGAGGCAATCGAGGAAACCGAACGGATGCTGGAGGTGTACCGGCAATTCGCCGAGGAATGGCTGGCCATGCCGGTCATCAAGGGCATCAAGTCCGCCAGTGAGCGGTTCGCCGGGGCGGAGGAGACCTATTGCATCGAAGCCATGATGCAGGACGGCAAGGCCCTGCAGGCGGGCACTTCACACTTCCTGGGCCAGAACTTCGCCAAGGCCTTCGATGTGCTGTTCACCAACAAGGAGAACCAGCAGGAGCATGTTTGGGCCACCAGTTGGGGCGTGAGCACCCGCCTGATGGGCGCGCTGATCATGACCCACAGCGATGACCATGGCTTGGTGCTGCCTCCCAAGCTCGCACCCGTGCAAGTGGCCGTGGTGCCCATTGCCAAGAACGGCGAACAGCTGGATGCGATCAATGCCTATGTGCAGCCCATGCTCGAGGCCCTGCGCGCCAAAGGCATCACGGTGAAGTATGACAACGATGACAAGCGCAAACCGGGCTGGAAATTCGCCGAGTACGAGTTCAAAGGGTACCCCGTGCGCATCGCTGTGGGCCCGCGTGACATGGAGAACGGGACCGTGGAGGTGGCCCGCCGCGACACGCTGGAAAAGCAGGTGATGCAAGCCGCCGGTATCGCCGACAAGGTGCACCACTTGTTGCTGGCCATCCAGGATAATTTGTACCGCAAGGCCCTCACCATGCGCGAGGAGAACACCCACGTGGTGGACAGTTATGCCGAATTCAAGGACCGGATCGACCAAGGAGGTTTTTTCCTGGCCCATTGGGACGGAACCGCGGAAACCGAGGAACGCGTGAAGAACGAGACCAAGGCCACCATCCGCTGCATCCCGATGGAGGGAGACAAGAAGCCGGGCTTGTGCATGGTGACCGGAAAGCCGAGTGCGCAACGCGTCATCTTTGCAAGAGCTTACTGATGGCCGCCAAACCACGCGCCAAAGACCCCAAGGAACTGATCGTGGACCTGCTGGCCGGCCGGTCCGGCATGAAGCAGGACGTCTACGCCAGGTCCAAGGAGAACTTCGCCCTGCTCAAGCTGGAGTTGAAAGCCTTGGTGGAAGACCTGGCCGCGACGGTCTCAAAGCGGGATCCACGGCTGAAGGTGGAATTCTCCGAACAGGGCGATTTCTCCGCCAAGGTGGTGGCCGCGGGCGATACGGTGGTCTTCACCATGCACACCAACGTGTTCCGCCTGGACCAGGGCAACAGCCTTTGGAAAACCAGCTATTTGCAGGAGGATGAGCACCGCGGCTACTTCGGGGTGGTCAATGTGTACAACTTCCTGTCAGATTCCTTCCGCTACAACCGCGAAAGGGACTTGGGCTACTTGGTAGCACGGCTTTTCATCAACAAGGAGGGGCACTTCTTCCTGCAAGGAAAGAAGCAACTTGGCTTCCTGTACAATGACTTGCCCGCAAGCGTGATGGACCGCTCCCGCATGCAGCAAGTGCTGGCTTCGGTGCTCTTGTACGTACTCGATTTCGATCTGCTGGCACCCCCATATGACCAGGTAAGCCAAGTGTCCGTCGAGGAAATGAAGCAACTGGAGGCCAACTCCATGGTCAGCACCGGCAAGCGCCTCGGTTTCCGCTTCCAGGCAGATACTGAAGAGATATCTTGACCCGGAATTTGGTGGGATCGGCAGGCTGGCTATTTTTGCGCCCCCAAAGTGCTGGCTCCAGCTCTTGGGAATTGTTTGTTGGCCCGTTCGTCTAGGGGTTAGGACGCGTCCCTTTCACGGATGAAACAGGGGTTCGATTCCCCTACGGGCTACAACCGGAACGCCGGAACCTTGGCAATAGCAAGGGTTTCCGGCGTTTTTGGTTTAGGCGGCGGGACAGTTCCGGGACAGTTTCACCCCTCTTCCTCTCTTTTTAGGGTGTGTGATCTGGGGAACTGGTAGGCGGGCAGCCGCCCGGGTCTTTTTTTTTCCCCTCCAGGGATGGGTCCAACGGGATCCATCTCCCCGCAGGCGGCTCGACGGGACGCCAAGGCGTTGCAGTAGAACCGGTGTCGTGCTCAACGGTTGTCGGCCTCGTGTTTTCCACCGTCTGTAGTGATCGGAGGGCGCCCAAAGGGAATTCCTTGTGGCCGCAGCCAGCGTTCAGGAAATCTGGCTCGTACGAATAGGCCGCAATACGGAGCAATCCACTTTGGAACAAGGGAGCGTATGGAAGGTGTTGGTCCGGTAAAGTCCTTGGTCCATCAGGCATCGCTTGACCAGTACTTTACGTCTAGCGGGCGTTGCCCATATCCTTTCCGGCGGAAATTCGTACCCATGTGGTCTCCAACTTCCTGCCGGATGGCGTAAATTCGGGGCGCAACGGCACCATCTGATGTTGGATTCAACGCACATGCATCGATCTTCTTCCTCCCGCTGGCGGATCCATCAACGGTTCATGCGCATCGGCGTCGCCTGCTCGTGGGCCATGATGCTCACGGCTGGTGGTCCGTTGCGCGCCCAGGCCGATTTGTGCAGCTCGCCCATCATGACCGACAAGCCCTCGGTCAAGCAATGGTCGAAGACCACGGTGAAGATGGCCCACTGCGTGAATTCGGACTGCCCCACACCGGGCCCGGACCTGTACATGAATGTGTACGTGCCCACGGTGCTGGCGGGCAATACGCCACACCCCGGGCGATTCCCCATGATCATGTTGCTGCATGGTGGAGGTTTCACCAGCGGCGGGTATACCATGTTCCAATGGCCTGAGGCCTTCGTCAAAAGAGGCGTGATCGTGGCCACCGCGGAGTACCGCGTGGGCTGGGACGTGAACGGGGACGGCGTAGTCACCAACGATGAACACCACGATTCTGTGGAAGACCCGTGCGGAGGGGATTATTCCACCATGATGCGGGCGGTCATCAGGTCTGTGATGGACATCGATGGCGCCATGCGCTTCCTGCTTGCTGATAGTGTGGCCTATCCGATCGACAGAAATGCACTGTACATCGGAGGCCCCAGTGCCGGGGGGGCGTTGGCGCTGCACGTGGCCTTTTCAAAACCGGGCGAACTGCAATCCCGCTGGGAAACCTTGTACGGAAGCCAGCCGCTGGTCGGCAATCCTTGCGATATGCGATGGGACCCGATCATGTGCCAGGCCCCGGACGGATCGGCGGGTTACTACCAAGGTGATTATTCGTACAAGGGCATCATGAATTGCTGGGGGGGGCTTTTCGGCACCGAGCTGATGGACCCGCACGACGGGGTCGATCCCGGCAACAGCGACCCTGATGATCTCGCATACATCGGGTTCTATGGCACCGAAGACCACGTGTACCCACCCAACGTGGGGCCCGCCTACGAATGCCCGAATTATCCGTTGGGCTACGGCCCCAAGAAGATGTTTGAACTGCGGAGGCAGTATGGATATCCGGCCCAGCTGTACACCGATCCGGGCGCGAAACACCGCCATGTATGGATCCAGGAAGGATTGGGCGCTGGCACTGAACTGTCCGACATGCGCGGAGCCCGTGCCGAGTTCATCGCCGCCAGGGCTTGTTGCTTCTTCAAGTCCGCCATGTGCGGGCACCCGTGCAATTTTGATGAACAGATGCCCATGGCGGAGGTATCGGATTGGGCCAGGGCTTACATGGACATGTTCGATGAGCCGTACCAACCGGCAGGGTGCAACAATGATGGTACGATGCGGTTCAATCCTTGGTCTACGTTGGATGAACCGTTGGTTTACCCCAACCCCTCCAATGGCACCGTCAAGGTCTTGGGTGCCGGTTTTCCCAACGGGGCGGACTACGAGATCTATGATCTACAAGGAAGGAAGGTGGACGAAGGCCGGATGAAGGTGGAGGGCAACTCCATTGACCTGAAGTCCCTGCCCGATGGCCTGTACACGCTCCGATTGACCAGCCCGGACCATACGTATCTTACCCGTGTGGTGCTGCAACCATGGACGTTGCGTTGAACGGGTCACCCGGTTCCAAGCCCTTCCATCGGCCCACCCTGTCCGATCACCGCCTCCTATCTTTGGCACCCTGCGGATATGGGGTGGGTTTGCCCATTTTTTCCGGCATGGCCACGTTCTTGCAAGCAAGCTGATCGAACCGTATGAAACTGACCAAGCATGTGATCGCCGTTCTTGTGATGGCCCTGATGGCCTCCTGTGTGGGCAAGCGCAGCATCAATTTCCTGCATGATGGATCGCTGAACAATACCAGCAAGCTCTTTCCCAACCGCAAATTCGAATACCGGATCCAGGTGAACGATGTGCTCAGCATCAGGATCCTGGGCCTGGATGAGGCCAACTCCAAACTGTTCAACGTGGAAGCCGTGAATTCCGGCTTGGCCCTGAATGAGGCGGCCCTGTATGTCAATGGCTTCTCGGTGGACAAGACGGGCCAGGTGCAATTGCCCAGTGTAGGGCGGTTGAAGTTATTGGGCCTTACCGTCAATGAAGCCCAGGAAGCCCTGCAACAGAAGGTCAATGAGTACTTTGCCAATGCCACGGTGATCCTCAAGCTGGTCAGTTTCAGGGTGAGCGTGTTGGGCGAGGTGGATCGGCCCGGTACATACTTCGTCTACAACAACCAGATCACCTTGTTGGAGGCCTTGGCCCAGGCCGGAGGACCTTCCGAAATGGCGGATAAAAGACACGTTACCCTGATGCGGCAAAGCGACCAGGGCACGCAGGCCGTGTATTTGGACCTGAGCCGTGCGGATGTGCTTTCCAGTGAATACTATTATTTGCTGCCCAATGACGTGGTCTACCTGCCGGCCTTGGGAGCCAGGCCCCAACGCATGAACCTCGATCTGCTGGCCATCCTGTTCGGGGCCATCAGTACGGCGGCCGTGGTGATCACCGTAGTGCAGAACCTCAAATGAGCGACGGCCATAACGACTCGATCGACATCCAGGCTTTTCTGAAGAAGGTCCTGCGGATGTGGTGGCTGTTTGCCATCACCATTGCCTTGGCCGGTGCGGGGGCCGTTTGGTATGTGAAGACCACGGCCAAGACCTATGAAGTGAACGGAGTGATGTTGATGAGCGACACCAAGCGCAACAGCTTCGGGTCGAACCGCGAGGATTTCATCAAGGGCGCCTCCTTCCTCAGCAGCAATGTGGGGTTGGAGGATGAGATCAGCGTGCTCACCTCCTTCACCAATGTGCTGGCCACGGTCCAGCAACTGGATTTCGCCACCACGTACTATGTGGAGCGCAATTTCCTGCGGCAGGAGATCTATGAGGACAAGCCGTTCATTGTCCGTTTGGATACCGGACTGCAGATCACCGGTGTGATGGTGGAGGTGAGGCCGGACTTGGAAAACGGTACGTACCGTGTGTTGGCCAAAGGCGAGAACGTGCGGATGTTCAACGCAGGCTTGCAACAGCCCGTGGACAACTTTGTGCCCGAGCTGGACCTGGACCAAACAGCCAAGGTTGGTGAACCGTTCCGCAGCACCTACCTCAATTTCCGCATCGAGTTCAATCCGGAGCACCAGCACCGGATGGCGGAGCGGTACTATTTCGTGCCTGCCAGCAACCCGGATGTGGCGGCATATTACCGCTCCAAAACGTACGTCTCCCCGTTGAGCGATGAGAGCAACATCATCACCATCAGCACTGTTGGCGAAGACACCAAGAAGGAACGGGACTACATCAATACGCTGATGCAGACCTACATCAAAAGCGAACAGGACAAGCAGAACGAGAAAGGCACCAAGACCATCGCCTTCATCGATGAACAGTTGGACAGGTCCACCGGCAGCCTGGAGGTGGCCGAGGGCAATTTGGAGAACGTGCAGGCCTCAGCCGGGGGCCTGGTGGGCAGCGCCGGTGACCGGGGAGCAGCCGTGTTCAACGACCTCTCACGGTTGAAGGATGAACAGGGCAAAGCCCGGTCGAAGCTCCAATACCTCGGTGAATTGATCACTTATATGGGACAGGATGATGGCGGTACGCCGTCCACCATCTCAGCGGCCAACGTGGGGGCGCCATCGCTCAGCAATCTCATTGACAAGTACAACCAGGACGTGAACGAACTCGCCACCCGGCGCTTGAACGAGCGGCAGCAATCAGCACCCACGATCGCATTGGCGCGCAAGGTGCAGACCCAACGGAACCAGATCATACAAAGCGCCCAGGATGCACGCCGTGGTGCGCAACTCGAACTGGACCAGATCACCAACCGGGTGAACCAGCTCCAGTACCAGCTGAGCCAGCTGCCGCAGAGCAGCAGGCAGGTGAGCATCGCCACGCGCAAATACGAACTGAGCGCCGCCATCAATACCTACTTGATGGAGAAGCGGTACGAAGCGGAGATCGCCGTCAATTCCGACCAGGTAGACAAATACATCATCGATGCCGCGCGGGTCAAGGCGGGTGGCCCGGTGGCCCCGGACAAGGGAAAGACCCTGGCGCTGGCCTTGGGCCTCGGCCTGATCCTGCCGTTGGGTTTCGTGCTGCTCCGGGACATGTTCAACGATCGCATCATGGACCTGGACGAAGTCAAGCGCCTGAGCCCGATCCCGGTGCTCAGCACCATACCGGCCTCCAAACAGGCAAGGATCAAGAGCCTGGAGGACCGTTCCGCGTTGGCCGAGGCATTCCGTACGGCCCGCATCAACCTGCAATACCTCAACGCCAACAAGGACCGCCAGGTGGTGGGGATCACCAGCAGCGCCAGCGGCGAAGGGAAGACGTTCTGTGCCGTGAACCTGGCCACCGTGATGGCGTTGGGCAACAAACGGACATTGCTGATGGATGCCGACATGCGCAAGCCGAAAATGCACGAGCGCTTCGGAATGGAACTGGGTACAGGGCTGAGCACCTACTTGATCGGTGAGGCGGGCATCGATGCCATTGTCCGCCGGTCGGATGTGGAAGGCCTGGACCTGATCATGGCCGGCCCTGTGCCGCCCAACCCCTTGGAACTGTTCGAAAGCCCGCGAATGGCCGAATTGCTCCAACAGCTCCGCGGGCGGTACGACCAGATCATCGTGGATGCCTCGCCCATGGGCCTGGTCAGCGAGTTCAAGGTGCTGGTGCAACATTTGGACATCACCTTGTACGTGGTGCGCCAGGGCTACACCCGCAGGCCGATGCTGCGGCCCGTGAATGACCTGTTCCGTTCCGGGAAGCTCGAACACATCGACCTGCTGTTCAATGGCGTGAAAGCAGGGGACGGCTACGGTTACGTGTATGAGTGAGAGCAGCGGTGGTTCGGTGGTGGACAAGCTGCGCTCCGAGGGGTTCCGCAAATATTTCAGGAACACTTCCTGGCTTTTCATCGACCGTGTGGTGCGATTGGCCTCGGTGCTCATCACCAGCATCGCGGTGACCCGCTACCTCGGCCCCGAACTCTTCGGTCAGCTCAACTATGCCAGCGCTTTTGTGGGCATCTTCTTCGCCCTGACATCCATGGGCCTGGATGACATCCTGGTGCGCGACCTGGTGCGCCGGCCCGACCGCCGGGACCAGCTCCTGGGCACGGCCGCCGTGATCAAGCTCGGTGGCGCCTTGGTGCTGTTCATCACCGTGATGGCCTTGGCCTTGGCCAAGGACCTTGACCAGACAAAGGTCCTTATGATCCTGCTCATCGCCTTGGCGGAGTTCATCAAGCCGTTGATCGTCGCCGAGCAGTATTTCCTCTCCCGTGTGGAAGCCCATACCACCGCCAGGGTCAATATTGTCCAGGCTTTGCTCGGGTCGCTCTTTCGTTTGGGCCTGGTGTTGGCACAAGCCCCGTTGATGTGGTTCGCCACGGCCTATCTTGTTGAGATGGCCATTGCCGCGATCGGTTTCCTGTTCACCTATGGAAGACAGGGGCTCTCCTGGCGGGCTTGGCGTTATGACCGCCACACGGCGCTGTACTTGTTGAAGCAATCATGGCCGCTGGTGATCTTCGGCCTGGCCTTGTATGTGCAGGCCAAGATCGACCAGGTGATGATCGGTGACATCTTGCGGCACAGCATGGGGGAGGCGGCGGCCGATGCGGAAGTGGGGCAATATTCCGCGGCATTGAAGATGATCGAGGCCTTGGCGTTCCTGCCCGCCATCGTGGTGGCTTCGCTGGCTCCGGCCATCACCCGTGCCAGGGCACAGGACCGCAAACTCTACGAAGACCGCCTGGTCAACCAATACCGTCTGTTGTTCATCTTGTTCCTGGTGGTCGCGGTCCCCCTTTATTTCCTGGCGGAGCCGGTCATGGTGCTCCTCTTCGGCGAAGCGTTCCGCATGGCGGGGTATTTGCTCTCGTTGTTCGCCATCCGTCTTTTCTTCACCAACATGGGTGTGGGCAAGAGCAGTTTCATCACCAATGAGAGCTTGTTCAGGTACGCGCTGGTCACCGCCGTGGTGGGCGCCGCGCTCAACATCGCCATGAACTATGTGTTGATCCCCACGTATCAATCCATCGGTGCCATTTGGGCCATGATCGGCTCGTTCTTCGTGAGCATCTTCCTCGTGGACCTGTTCTTCAAGGAGGCCCGGCCCAATTTCCGATGGATGATGCATGGGATTGCTACTTTCTGGAAGATCCGCAACGTGAACTGATCATGCCCCGGAGCCCGCACTTGGTTCCCTTGCTCCCCGAGCCCTTCTCGGCATTGGCATGCCCGGCATGCGGATCCAGCAAGGTGGAGGTGCGCGGTAGCGTATGGCCCGGCATCCATGTGTTGGGCGTGTATGCCTGCCGGGCGTGCGGCTTGGATTTCCTGCGTGACCTGCCCGTGGGTTTTGCCGTGGACCATCCCATGGCCATCGGCATCCGTGATGGAAAGCTCTACAACCCCTCCAACGGGCCGGGTTGGATCCATGTTCCCCTGATGAACGGACATGCCGATCAACGGCCGGAGGAAGTGGGCATTGAACGCGTGGTGCACAGGCACTGTGAAAGAATCGTGGTGCTCAACGCACTGGATTTCCTCTACGGCCACGTATTGCTCAAGCTATATAACGCCCAGTACTATTTGGACCACCACCCTGGCCTGGGCCTGGTGGTGGTCGTTCCCCGCATGTTCCTGTGGCTCGTTCCCGAGGGCGTGGCGGAAGTATGGCTGGTCGATCAACGCCTGGGGGATGCCCGGAACTGGCATACAGGGATCGATCGGTTCGTGCAGGCCCAACTTCCCCGGTACAAAGAGGTCTATCTGGGAAAGGGTTATGCCCACCCCGAGTTCGCCGGCATGGACATTGAACGCTTCAGCAAGGTGGCGCCATTTCCGCTGGACCAGTTCCTTGAGCGCCCGCCCCACATAACGTTCGTGCTTCGGGAGGACAGGCTCTGGATCGGCGGCCCCGTTCTGAAGCTGCTGTACAGGGTCGCTCGCAAGCTCGGCCGGAAGGGCCCTCTCCTCCGTTGGTTCATCCATGCACAGGACCGCTTGGTGCGGCGTAGCATCAAGCGCATTCGCAGGTTGGTGCCGCAGGCCCGATTTGCCGTGGTGGGCCTGGGCCGGCCGGGCGGAATGCCGCCGGATGTGGTGGACCTGCGGACGTTGAAAATGGACACGCAAACGGAATTGGCATGGTGCCGCCAATATGCCTCCAGCCAAGTTGTGGTGGGTGTGCACGGCAGCAATATGTTGCTGCCAACGGCCCACAGCGCCGGCTGCGTGGAGATCCTTCCCTATGACAGATACGGCAACATGGTCCAGGACATCTCCGTCCGCTACCACAACCGGATGCAGCTCTTCCTCTACCGGTTCATCGATGAATTCGCCACACCGCGCTGCGTGGCCCGGCATGTCGTGTCCATCTTCACGGATTTCAAGGTGTACAACCAAGACAACCAAGTGAACATCTTTCAGGCGGAATGAACACCAAACCATTGAACACCGCCGTGCTTTTCATCGCTTTCAATCGCGAGGAACCTTCCCGCATGGTGATGGAAGCGATCCGGCAGGCCAAACCCCCGCGCCTCTATTTCGCCTGTGATGGCGCGCGGACCGAACAGGAAAGGGAAAAGTGTGAAAGGGTGCGGTCCCTCGTGTCCATGGTGGATTGGGATTGTCGGCTCCATACGCGGTTCAGCGACGTGAACCAGGGCGTGATGATGGGCGAATCCACCGCCATGGATTGGTTCTTCGAGCAGGAGGAGGAAGGCATCATCCTGGAAGACGACACGTGCCCGGACCCCAGTTTTTTCCCCTTCTGTGAAGAGTTGCTTGAACGGTACCGGCATGATCACCGCGTGTGGTGCATCATGGGCAACAACCTCATGACCGAGTGGGATAGCCGGGGCGATGCTTCCTACTATTTCTCCGCCCACGGTTATGGTGCCTATTGGGGTTGGGCCGGTTGGAGAAGGGTGTGGAAGAAGTACGATGTGGAAATGCGGGATTGGCCCGCGTGCCGCGATGGGCAGTTGCTGAACGGGCACTTCCTGAGCAAGGCGGAAATGGCCGAGGCCTATAAGCTGTTCCAAGGCCAGTATGAAGGGCATATCCGCTCATGGGACTACCAGATGGACTTCGCCCGGATCATCAACCGCGGCATCACGTGCATCCCCAACATCAATCTGGTGCGCAACATCGGTTTCGGGGCCGATGGCACACATACGGTGAGTGAGAATGACCGGCGGAACAAATCCGACCTTTCCGCAATGGCCTTTCCCTTGGTACATCCACGCTTCATGGTGGTGGATGCCCCGCGGGACCTCGCCTATTTCGAACGGTACATCCAGCCCAGCCTGTTCCGCAAGTTGAAGGATGCTGTCAAGAATTTCCTGCCGGACAAGCTGGATGAGGCCATCACGCCTTTCCTTTCCAAGGTGCAGAAGCGCTTGGGCTTGAACTAAGCAGCTACCTTTCCCTTCTGTTCCACCCCCTCCGGTCCCGTGCTTAGCAAGAGGAAGCTCATAAACGCGCTGTTCGTCCTATCCTTCCCATGGTACGGGATCGGGGCCTATAACCTGGCGGAGCGGGGCTTTGCCATCGGTATCCTGACGTGCGCCATGCCCTTTCTGCTGATCCTTGGCGTATACCTCGTCGACATGTTGTACCAACAGGCGCCCAGGCCGGCATTCAACGGCAGGATCCTGTGGGTGTTGGGCGCATTGTCCTCCATCAGCTTTTCGGTCGTGCTCGGGCTGTACTACCGGAGCCCGATGATCAACGCGGCCAATGGTACGCTCCTCATCGCGCTCTTCTGGTCTCCTTTCCTCAGCTCAGTGGTGGTCCAGGTCTATAACCGGCACAACAAGGATTTCAACATGGCCGAATTGGTGCTGTGGAGCTTCTTGGCCTATGTATTGGTCAACGTGCTGGGCATGGCCGCGGGCATGCGCAACCACCTGCACTACTTTCCCGGGCGTGCCAGTCCACCCTTCGCCATGGGCATCTATGATGCCGCCCACCTGTTTGCCATCATCAACCTGATGCTGCTTTTCCACTTGCGCCACTTCCGGGCAAACCCCAGGCGTTGGTGGATGCTGGCCGGGTTGTACCTGCTGAACATGGCGTTCATACTAAGCATCAACAGCCGGTTGTCGTTCATGATCTTCATCGTGCTCTCCGCACTGTTCATCACCCAGGCGATGAGGGCGGTGCGCGGTTTGTTCACCCTTTCGCTTTTCACCATGCCGCTGATGATGAGCTTCGCCCTGCTCATCTACAAGATCCTGTCCTTGCCGGTATTCGTGGCCATTTTGGAACGCGTGGACAAGGAGGACGTGACCACCTTCAATGGCCGTACCTACATCTGGACAGCTGCCGCGGACTGGCTGATGGACGACCGGCGCGGACTGCTCTTCGGCAATGGATACAACGGCCAGTACCACCTTCGTCTGCTCGAGCGGGTGGCCCGGCTCTGGGGTGAATCGGGGTCCTTCAATCTCCACATGCACAGCGCCTTCCTGGAAATGCTTGTGGACCAAGGCGTGGTGGGCATCGTGCTCATGTACGGCGTGTATTGGGCCGGTTTCCGCTACTATCGGAAGCACTACATGGAGGAAACCTCCATGGCCCCGCTCTTTGCCGCATTCGTATACCTGATGTTCGTGTGGCAGATCGACATTGTGGGCTATGCCTACTACAGCGGATTCTGTCTGTTGTTCGTACTGATGGGCCCGGTGGTGATGAAGAGCGGCTTGCCATCAACGATCGGGGCCATTCCAGAAAACCGGATCAAATGAGGGAGGGTGGCCTGCGTACGAAAAGCGAACCATCGGCCCCGCCCCCCGGGGTAAGCATTGTTACCGTGGTGTACAATGGAGCGGCCACCTTGGAACGCACAATCCTCAGTGTCCTGGGGCAGGACCACCAGGGCCTGGAGTACATCATTGTGGATGGCGGCAGCTCGGACGGCACGGTGGAGGTCATTCGCAAATACGAGGACCGCCTGGCCTACTGGTGCAGCGCCAAGGACCATGGCATCTATGATGCCATGAACAAGGGAGTGGCCTTGGCCACCGGCCAATGGGTCGGATTGATCAATGCCGATGACGCCTATGCCGAAGGTGCCGTGGCCATGGCCATGCGAGCCGTGGCCGGCAAGGAGCACATCAACATCGTGCACGGGGACATCCTGGTGGAATATCCCAGTGGCGCCAAAAAGGTGAAACACGCCAAGCGCTCCTCCTTCCTGCTGAAATATTGGGAAATGGTATTGAACCATCCGAGCTTCTTCGTGCGCCGCAGCTACTACAGCGGCCGCCCCTTCGATGCCTCCTTCCGCGTGAGCGCCGATCACCTGTGGACGTACAGGGCGTGGCGGGAAGCCCCCGGCCAGTTTCTCTATGTGCCGCGCGTATTCGCTTGTTTCACCGCCGGAGGGGCCAGCATGTCCGGCTCTTATGGCCGCATGTTGAAGGAAAGCGACCGCATGAGCGAGGTGTTGGGCTTCACAAAGGCCGAAAGGCTCCTGGCACGGACCGTACGCGCGGTGCTCTATTGGCCCGGCATGGCCAAATTGTGGTTCAACCAGTTGGTGGCACCTTTGCAAGGCAAGCGGAAACCATGACGGTACGGTACGGCATTTTCCAGGATTGGCGCGCGAACCGGGGCAACCCGAAAGGCCGTTTGGTGATGGCCTGCTTCCGTTTGCTGCACCTGCTTCGGCAAAGCGTGTTCACCGTTGCCCTGTTCCTGCCGCTTTTCCTTTTGTACCGGCTGCTGGTGGAATGGGTGCTATGCATCGAACTACCCTGGAAGACACGGATCGGACCCGGATTCCGCCTTGACCACGGACAAGCCCTGGTGGTCAATGATGGCACGGTGTTCGGTGCGGGGTGCACCGTTCGCAACAGCACGACCATCGGGAACAAGAAGTCAAATGATGGCTCGTTCAGCCGGGCGCCGATCTTCGGGGACCGGGTGGACATCGGCGCCAATGCCGTGATCATCGGCCCGATAACCATTGGTGATGATGTGGCGATCGGTGCCGGAGCAGTGGTGGTGCATGATGTTCCGGCCGGCCATGTGGCCGTAGGGAACCCCGCTCGTTGCATGCCTCGGAAACCCAGGTAGTCCGGGTGGCGGTCCAGGCCTGAAACGGAAGTATCCGCCAGCTGTCCGGGTCCTTCAGGCACAAGGCAAGCTATTGGACCATGAGCTTCCGTACCAAGGCCCCCGCTTGACCCTGTACACGGGCCAAGTACATGCCAGGCGCCAGGTCCGCAGGAAGCGTGAATCGGTTGGCGCCGCTGGTCAGTACCGAGCTCCACACCACTGTACCGTGCAGGTCGGTCAGAATGATCGGACCATGGGCCGTGGCCTGTATGCTTACGGATTCGCCTGCGTGGGCAGGGTTGGGGAACAACGAGCCTTCCACGCTCCCGGTGTAGGAAGTCGGTACGGTCGTGGTGAGGGCGCATGACTCATCCGGCACCTGGTAGATCACCGTGGAACCCATGCCCGGGATGGTGATGCCGCCGTTCAGCAACACACCGTCCACATCGCTCCAACAGCCGTCGGGCAAGCTGAAGGTTTGCTGTGCGTTCGCGTCATTGACCAGCAGGATGTGGCGTTCCAGTGGATCCAAGGCCTGCACATTCACGCGGGTCACTTCCACGTTGTCGATGTAGTACATGGGGTCCGTCCATGCGTTGGTGAACTGGAGATGGGCCTGGTCGGTGAGGGTGCTTTGGAAGTAGAGTTCCAGATCGCGGCGTTCCGCACTGAACGGAATCTCCTGTTGCCAGGTGGCATAGGGTGTGCCCTCGGTTGATTGCCCTTTTACGCCGAGGGTGAGCTGGCCATTGTTGTTGCTTTGGATACTGCAGCGGACGCGGTACCAGGCATTGTCCTGGATCGGGAACAGCTCCGGGTTGTGCATGGTGAAGGAGGTGTACATGCTGTTGTCCGGCAAGAAGGCCTTCAGTGCGCCATTGTCCAGGAAGTTCGTCACCCGGCTTACCTGGGCATTGGTGGGCCATCCGCTCCAACCGTTCACCGTGCTGGTGAAGTGGCCGTTCTGGACCAGGTTGGTGCCTATTTCAGCAGTGGTGGAGAAGCTTGGCAGGCGCAAGGGACTGCGGGTACTGCCCGCATCCTCACCGCGGTCTGCCTGCCAACGTTCCAGGGAGTAGCGGCGTGTGCCGGCGGCGAAGTTTATCACCTCGATGCTGAGTTCGTTGTAGGGGTTGAAGTAGCTGTTGTTGGAGTAGGTGCCGAAGTCCACCGGGTCGGCGCCGTACACGTGGTATTGCCGCATGCAGAGCTGGTCCTTGGTGAGGCAGTACAGCACGTTGCCGCTGTACACATCGTTGTAGTCGGCCACATGGTAGGGCGGGGTGGCACCGGTGCCCACATTGTTCGAATAGTCGGAAAGGGTGAGCTGGATCTTGTTGTTGAACAGTACATTGTTCTTCACCGCGATGCCTGAGGACACCATGGTGTGGTCCACGTGGATGCCCGCACCGTGGCAACCGTACACGGTGTTCCGTTGGACCACCGTGTTCTTGATGGAGGTGTTGCCGAAGTAGATGCCCATGGTCATGTTCTCATTGTACGGGCTCACCATGGCCACCCCATTGTCCATGCGGCCAATGGGGTCGCCCACGATGTTGTCCTGGATCACCAGGCCATCGGCATGGTCGATGGCGATGGAGCCGCCATCGTTGAGCAAAGCCACGGAGCGCAGCACCACATTGCGTTCCACCAGCGCATTGCGCTCCGCACTGATGCCGATGTAGCCGATGCTGTCCAGGTGGTTGGCGCGGATCACCACGTCATTGCCCAGGGCACGGATGCCGAAGTACCCCCAACTGCTTTCCCCTTCGCCTTCCAAGAGGGCGATGCGGGTGTATTCATTGCCTTCGACCAGGGCGTTGTTGTCCAGCAGGAAGGTGGCCGTGGCGTAGGTGTCCCGGAACTCATTGCCCGATACCGTGGTCGCTTGGCCGGCGCTGGATATGCCGTGGTACAGGTCGCTGAAGGTGCAGCCCGTGATGGTAATGTGGTTGGCGCCATCGTTGCGGATGCCCGCTATGGCCTGGTGCCGGAATTCAAGGTCCTGGACTTTCAGGTACGCCCGTTGCCAGTAGCAGTTCACCCCGTTTTGGTATACGGCCGCCTCCACCGTCTGGCTGTTCGGGTTCCCATTGTTCAAGGGCCAGAGGTAGAGCATGTGGTCTGCCGCGTCGAAATACCATTCTCCAGGGCTGTCCACCTCGCTGAGCTTGCCTCTCATGTAGAAGCCCCATGGGTTGTTCTCCAAGTAGGTTACCGGTGAGGTGAACTGCAAGGTGCCTCCATTGTAGCCCGCTACGCGGAGCGTGTCGAAGGACCAATTGGAGCTGCGCAAGACGCACACGGCACCATTCCAATAGCCGTTCGGCTGCGAGAGGTCATTGCTCTGCAGTTGGGAGCCACCACCTTGGTTGTTGCGCAGCCAACCCGAATTGGGGTAGCGCGCCGGTGTCATCCGTTGGCCGCCCACGTACACTTGGCGAACGCTCCCAACGGCCACCGGACTCTTCCAGATGCTTCCTTGGTGCACCGTCCAATTGCTTACCGGCATGCTTCCCTTTATGACCGGCTTGGCCCCGCTTCCGTAGGCGCCCACAGTGATCGGCTGCCCGGCTGTGCCCGAGCTGCCCAGGATCAGCTCTCCGCGCCAGGTGCCGCCCCGCTTGAAGAGGATGCGGTCACCGGGCTGCAACCCGTAGGTGGCCTGGTTCACCCGGGTGATCGAATTCCAGGGGGTGGACGGCGAAGTGCCATTGGCGCCGTCATTGCCATTGGGCGCCACATAGTAGTCCGTGGCATAGGCCAACGTGCAGGTACTGGCAAAGAGCAGGGCCATCACGGTCTTCGCGGGCTGAGCGGTGAGGAACTTGGTCCAGGGCATGGAGTTGGAGGGTTGCGCAGTCTTTAACCATCCGATCCGATCAGGGTTGCACGGTGTCGACCAATGGAAGGACCTCCGGGATGAAAGCAGGTATTGCTCGACGATCGGACAAAACCTTCTCGGGGACCGGCGCTGCCCGCATGTAGCGGCATCGGATGCCTCCGATAGCTTTGGGCCGTGAACATGGAGGAACCGATCCGCGTATTGGTCGTTGGCCAAACACCGCCGCCCTTTGGCGGCCAAGCCGTTATGATCGAGGCCTTGTTGCAGGCCGAACTCCCCCGGGTCCGCTTGTTCCATGTCCGGATGGCCTATTCGGACGACATGGAGAGCGTGGGCAAGTTCGCCCCGCGCAAGGTGTGGGTGTTGTTCGCCACCATTCTTCGGGTGTGGTGGGCACGCCTGCGCCAGGGCACATCCGTGCTCTATTATCCGCCTGCCGGGCCCAACATGGTGCCGGTCCTTCGCGATATCGTCTTCCTCTGTGCCACGCGGTGGATGTTCAGGCGCACGGTGTTCCACTTCCATGCCGGTGGTGTTTCCGGCTTTGCGCAGCAGTTGCCCAACGTGGTACGGCCGTTTTTCCGCATGGCGTACCGCAATGCGGCCATGGCCATACGCACGGCACCGCAGAACCCCCAAGATGGGAGGCTGTTGGGGGCGGCACGTGAGGTGGTGGTGCCGAACGGGATCCCGGATGCGCGCGGCACGGTGGAGGAAAGGACAGCGGCGCCAGGGGCCCCCATCGTGGTCCTGTTCACCGGCGTGCTCATCCCGTCCAAAGGCGTGATGGTCCTGCTGGAAGCCATGCGTGCCGTGGTGGAACAAGGCGGCAATGCCCGCCTGGAACTCATGGGCAGGTGGGGTGATGCCGTCTTTGAAGCGGAGTGCATGGCGTTCATCAACAGGCATGGCCTGCAGGAGCGCGTGGCGGTGCTCGGCGTGCTGCGCGACAGGCAGAAGCTGGAGCACTTCGCGGGATGCGATATTTTCTGCTTCCCCAGCCACTTCGAAGCCGAAAGCTTCGGGCTGGTGTTGTTGGAGGCCATGCAATTTGCCAAGCCGCTGGTGAGCACCCGGTGGCGGGGCATCCCTTCGGTGGTGCAGCACGGTGTGAACGGATTCACAGTGCCCGTTGAAGATCCCGGTGCCGTGGCCGCCAGGTTGCTCGAGCTGATGGCCAGTGAAGCCTTGCGGAAGCGCATGGGGGAGGAGGGCCGACGCATCTTTACCGCCCATTTCACGTTGGAACGCTTCTGGCAAAACATGGAAGCGGCACTACTGGCCGCTTCCCGACCGATCTGAAAGGATGAGATTGCTTGTGACCGGTGGATCCGGCTTCATTGGGACCAACCTGGTGCAAAGTGCCTTGGACAAGGGCGTGGAGGTATTGAACCTGGATTGGAACCCGCCGTTGAAAGCGGAGCATCGCCCTTGGTGGCGCGCGTGGGACATCATGGACGCCCAGGCCACGCGGCAACTTCTCGCCGCGTTCTTGCCCACGCATGTAGTGCACCTTGCGGCCCGCACCGACACGGATGTGCAGGACGACCTGCAAGCGTACCGGCAGAACCATGAAGGCACCGCACTGTTGCTCGGCGCGGTGAAGGAAGCAGCGTCCATTGAGCGTTTGATCGTCACCAGTACGCAATTCGTATGTGAGGCCGGGTACCAGCCCAAGCACGACCAGGATTTCAAGCCGTTCACACTCTATGGCGAATCCAAACGCCTGACCGAATTGGCCACGCGCAATGCCGGACTCGCCTGCACTTGGAGCATCATACGGCCCACCACCATTTGGGGGCCCTGGAGCCTGCGCTACCGGGATGTGCTCTTCAAGGTGATGCGCAAAGGGCTGTACTTCCACCCGGGAAAGGGGAAAGTGGTCCGTTCATATGGCTATGTCGGCAACGTGGTGTGGCAGATTGAACGCCTCCTCGAGGCCCCCTCGGGTGATGTGAACGCCCGGGTGTTCTACGTGGGCGACCCCCCGATCGACCTGCGTATCTGGGTGGAAGCCGTTTCCGATGCGTTGATCGGCGCACCGGTGCGTTACGTGCCCACCTGGGTCGTGAAGGGATTGGCCGCCGCTGGCGATGTCCTTACGGCAGCCCGTGTGCCTTTTCCCATCACCAGTGGGCGGTTCCGAAGCATGACCAGTGACTACATCACCCCCATGGACGCCACTGAAACAACCTTGGGCAAGGCGCCCTTCAACTTGGAGGAAGGCGTGCGCGCCACGGTGGAATGGTATGATCAGGAGAGCGCCATGGCCATCAAGCCCGATCGGATCGATACCCGCCAGCCCGGCCTTGCCCCGAAAGGATGAGCACATTGCCGCGATCGGAGGTCTTTGGGCTGGGCATCACCACGGGTTCATTCAAGGACCATGTGGACGCCGTGATTGAATGGGGGAGGCAGCACCGGTCGTCGTATGTGTGTTGCGTGAACGTGCACATGTGCATGGAGGCGCAAGCCAATCGGGCTTTTGCGGCCGTGATCAACGGCGCCGACCTGGCCACGGCGGACGGCATGCCCATCCTGAACAGCCTGAACCGGTTTCATCGCTTGGGCCAGGAGCGCGTGGCCGGCAACGACCTGATGCCCGCGGTCATGGCCGCTGCCGAACAACATGGGCTCAGTATTTTTCTGCACGGAGGCCAGCAGGTTGTATTGGACAAGATCCTGGAACGGGCAGCAGTGGAGCACCCTCGGTTGCGGATCACCGGTACCTGGTCACCACCTTTCCGGGAAGCAACTGTGGAAGAGCGTACCGCGGAAGTGGAACGCATTGCCCAAAGTGGGGCACACTTGGTCCTGGTCAGCTTGGGATGCCCCCGCCAGGAGAAATGGATGGCGGCCATGAAGGGTAAGGTACCGGCGGTGATGCTTGGTGTGGGCGGTGCCTTCCTACTCTACGCCCGCGTGGATTCAAGAGCCCCGTTGTGGATGCGGCAGGCTTCCTTGGAATGGCTGTACCGCTTGGCCCTGGAGCCCGGTCGGCTTTGGAAGCGCTACCTGTTCACCAATGCGGCATTTGTTTGGTTGTGGATCAAACAGGCCTTCGGGCAAAAGGTCCAAAGAACCAACCGGTTGAAAACGAGGTGACAACGATATTTCATCGACGAACTTGACAGTACGATCGACGAACGCCTACTTTTGATTCCTGGTCTCAAACGTCACGAATAGGTAGTACCCTGCATGCAGAAAGTTGCCGACCCCACCTTGGTGCATAGCCGGGAAGAGATCCGGCGGACCGGGACTTCCTCCCGTACGGACATCAGCCATGAGTTGGCCGGCTTGTTGCGTTCCAGCCGCCAGCAGTTGCACAACATGCAGCATGGCCTCAACCGCGTGATGTCCTTCGAACCGTTGACCTCCGTTAAGGACCTGATCATTGTAGGTGATGGTCCGGCCGCAGAGGAGATCTTCCAGTATTGTGAGGATCAAACGGTGCGTGGCTACCGCTTTCGCGGCGTATTCCACGACCAATCCATCCACGGGCCGTTGGGTGCCCGGCAAATGGGCAGCATTGAGGCTGCCAAGACCTTTGCCACGCAAAACCGGATCGATATCCTCTATTGCGCACTTCCCGGCAAGTTCAGGGAACAGATCATGGAATTGATGGAATTCTGTGAGCGTAACACCATCCGGTTCCGGTTGATCCCCAGTCCGGACAGCTTCATTCCCGTGGTGGAGGCCTGCGACCTCACCTTTCATGGAGCCGTACCGGTCAGCCGCCTGCGCAAGGAACCACTGGACCGCAAAGGGAACCGGGTGCTCAAGCGCAGCTTCGACATCGTGTTCTCCTTTCTGGTGATCACCCTGGTCTTCAGTTGGTTGTTCCCCTTGTTGGCCCTGCTCATCAAGCTGTCTTCCAAAGGGCCGGTCTTCTTCAAGCAGACCCGCATGGGCGAACGCAAGAAGAAGTTCACCTGCTACAAGTTCCGGAGCATGCGCATGAATGAGGATGCCGACAGCCGCCAGGCCACCCGGAACGACCCCCGCATCACCCGGGTGGGCAACTTCCTTCGCCGCAGCAACCTGGATGAATTGCCCCAGTTCTTCAACGTGTTGCTGGGCCAAATGAGCGTGGTGGGGCCTCGGCCGCACCCGTTGAAGCTCAACGACCAGTTCCGTGACATCATCGACAAGTACATGGTGCGCCACTTTGTGCGGCCAGGCATCACCGGATGGGCCCAAGTGAACGGTTTCAGGGGGGAAACGCGTACGCCGGAACTGATGGAGAAGCGGGTGGAACTGGACGTGTGGTACGTGGAGAACTGGTCGTTCCAGCTGGACCTGAAGATCGTGCTGAAGACCGTGGCCAACATGTTCAGGAAGGACGACATGGCCTATTGAGCCCATGGAGCCAGGAAAGCGCCGGGCCTTGAACCCGGCTTTTTCTTTTCCCCCTTGTCCATTCCACCGAAGGTCTTATATTTGCCGCCCCATTCGTGGAATAGATCATGGCCAATCATAAGTCATCCATCAAGCGGATCCGCCAAACCGAGACCCGCAACGAGCGCAACCGCTACCAGCACAAAACGGTACGCAATGCCGTGCGGAACCTGCGCGCCACCACCTCCAAGGAGGAGGCCGTGGAGTTGCTGCCCAAGGTGCAGGGCATGCTGGACAAACTGGCCAAGCGCAACATCATCCACAAAAACAAGGCTTCCAACCTCAAGAGCAGCCTGCAAGTGCACATCGCCGGCCTGAAGTGACCGGTTTCCCTCAGCCATTCGTGAACAGGCCCCACCGGGGCCTGTTCTTGTTTAGCACGGCTTTCCGGCCTGCCAGGCAGCTCACCGGAGCAATCCGCAGGGCGAACGGCCCGGGCATGAGCACAGGAAGGAACGCCGGATCACCGGTTCCATGGCATCTTTGTCCTTTCCATGGAAGCACCAGGACCTGATCGGCCAGGACGATTGAGCATTCCGGACTGGAACGAGGCTGACCGGCCCCGGGAGCGGTTGATGGCCCAAGGTGCCAAGGCCCTCTCCGATGCCGAATTGGTGGCCATACTCCTGCGTTCGGGCACCACCAAGCAAAGCGCCCTGGACCTCGCCCGGCAGCTGCTGCGGGCAACAGGCAACGACATAGACCGGTTGGCCACGCTACGGCCGGCCGAACTGATGAAGCACAACGGGATGGGCCAAGCCAAGGCCCTCAGCATAGTGGCCGCCTTGGAACTGGGTCTCCGCCGGCGGGAGCGGGGGACGAAGGAGCGGCCCCGGCTGCATAGCAGCGCTTTGGCCCATCAGGAGCTACGGGCCGAACTCAGTGGGCTGGCGCATGAGGAGTTCTGGGTTTTGCTGTTGGACCGTGGCATGCGCCTGATGGGCAAGCGCAAGGTGAGCAGCGGCGGCATACACGGTACGGTGGCCGATCCCAAACTGATCTTCCGCGAGGCGCTGGAGCATGGTGCCTCATGCATCGTTGTGGCACACAACCACCCCAGCGGCCAATTGAGGCCCAGTGAAGAAGACATCCGCCTGACAAGGAAACTTGTGGAAGGTGGACGTTTGCTGGACATCCTGGTACAGGACCACCTGATCATCACCACCGAGAGCTATTACAGCTTTGCGGACAATGGGCAATTGAATTGAATGGCCAACGCCTTGCGCCTTCTCACCGTCATCGGGGCACGGCCCCAGATCATCAAAGCCGCGGCCATCAGCCATGCGGTGCGTACCCAATTCCAGGGGCAGATCACCGAGACGCTGTTGCATACCGGCCAGCACTATGACGCCAATATGTCGCAGGTGTTCTTCGATGAACTGGGCATCCCCGGGGCCGATATATCCCTTGGCGTGGGCAGTGGCGCGCACGGCGTACAAACAGCACGCATGATCGAGGGCATCGAGGCCGAGCTGAAGAGCGGACGGCACGACCTGGTATTGCTCTATGGCGACACCAACAGCACCTTGGCCGGTGCCGTGGCGGCCGCCAAACTCCATGTTCCCGTGGCCCATGTGGAGGCCGGCCTGCGATCCTTCAACAAGGCCATGCCCGAGGAAGTGAACCGCGTGGTGTGCGACCACTGCAGCACATGGCTCTTTTGCCCGACGGAAACGGCGGTCAGGAACCTGCAGCGGGAGGGTTTCACCTTGGATGGGCATGCACCGGCCACCGCGGACCGGCCGCATGTGGTGGCCAGCGGCGACGTGATGTACGACAACAGCCTGCGTTTCGCCGGGCATGCCGCTGAGCGTTCCTCGCTCCTGGCGGACCTGATGCTGGACCGGGGCAAGTTCATCCTGGCCACCGTGCACCGCGACCACAACACGGATCATCCGGACCGCATCAATGCCATTTTCTCGTCCTTGCTGGACATCCACCGCGCCCATGCATTGCCCGTGGTGCTGCCCCTGCATCCCCGTACCCGTAAAATGATGGCCACCTTGCTGGAGCCCCGGTTGCAGAGGGCCATTGGCTCAACGACGGGCTTCCACATGATACCCCCGGTGGGTTTTCTGGACATGATCGCATTGGAGCGCGGGGCCCAGCTGGTGATCACGGACAGCGGCGGAGTGCAGAAAGAAGCCTATTTCTTCGGTAAGCCCGTGGTGGTGCTTCGCCCCGAGACCGAGTGGTTGGAATTGGTGCAGCAAGGCCAAGCCGTGCTGGTGGATGCCGATCCGGACCGCATCGCCTCAGCCGCAGCCACCTTCCTCCGCAGCGGGATGCCATCCTGCCCGCCGATCTTCGGTGATGGACGGGCCGCAGAGGCCATCTGCAGGCACCTCTTGAGCGCCTGACCGCACCAAGCGGAGCAGGCTGTGCTGCCTGTTCATGCCACCAGCGTACCTTGCGCAAGCCCTTCATGGCCGACGTTTACTACCACATTGAGCGGCCTGGTCCGCGATCGCGGTACATCCTTGCGCACCTGCTGGGGGGCATGACCGGGTGGCACGCCGAGGAAGTGCCACGTTTGGACATCTTCCGGAGCATTTCCGGCCCCAAGCTGATCTACGGAAGCGCACCTGTGGAGGGTGCCCTTGCCGTTGTGCCGGAAGGCTTGTTGGAACAACAGGGCCACAGGCATGAACCATGGGAGCTGGCCGTGGAAGCCGGGTTGCCGCATGACCTGTTCTCCGCCGCATTCTTCCTGCTGAGCCGCATGGAGGAATACGGCCCGATCGGGAGAGACGAACATGGCCGGCCATTGACATCGGTCCTGCATGCTGCCCGGCACGGCTTTTTGGAACGCCCGGTGGTGGATGAATGGTTGCAGGCCGTGGTAGCCCGATGGCGGGGAAAAGATCCGCGCCTGCCTCCCCTGCGGCGCAGCTATTCGCATACGGCCACCATGGATGCGGACAACGGGGCGATGTTCCTGGGGCGGCCCTGGTGGAGGACCTGGGGGAGCACCGTGCGGGACCTGCTGAAAGGCCGGCCGGGGCGGGTGCTGGACCGGTTTGCCGTACTGGCCGGAACGAAGCAGGACCCATACGCAGTGCATGGTCCCTTCGTGGAACTCGCACGGACAAACCAAGCTGGTGCCATCATCAACTTCATCGCAGCACGCCGCGGAAGATTTGATCATGCCATCCCGCTGGGCGACCCCTATATGAGCGCTGTTGTGCACCGAGCGGTGCAACAGGGTGGCATCGGGCTTCACCCAAGCTACGCCAGTTCGGACGCTCCGGCGCGGTTCGACACGGAAAAGGCATGGTTGGAAGCCGTATCGGGCCAACCGGTGCGACGGAGCCGGCAACACTACTTGCGCATGCAATTGCCTGGTACGATGCGGGCACTGGAAGGACTTGGGATCCGGGAGGAGCACAGCATGGGCTTGGCCGACGGGGTGGGATTCCGCGCGGGTACCTGCACGCCATTTCCTTTCTTCGACCTGATCGCGGATGAACAGAGCACGCTCATGGTCCATCCTTTCGCCATCATGGACAGCGCCATGGCCTACAAGCTGAAGCTATCACCGGAACAAGCCATACTCAAAGCCAACCAGCTGGTGGATGCCGTGCGCGCGGTGGAAGGCACCTTCATCTCCGTTTGGCACGAACGGTTTCTCAGCGACTACGGGGATGAAGCGGGCTGGGGCCGTGTAGCCCGGGAAGTACTTGCTTATGCCAGACCATGATCACCTACTTGCCGCATGACCAGATCGACCAACTTGCCTGGGACCGCCGTTTGGAGGCCAGTGGGCAAGCCTGGTGGTACGCTGGCAGCACCGTGCTCAACGCAGCCGCCCCCGGCTGGGACGCGTTGGTGGATGAAGCATCGGGGGCGTGCATGCCCTTGATGTGGCGCCGGAAATTCGGCATCCATTACCTTTTCCAGCCGTTCCTGCTGCAACATGCTGGGCCGTATGGACCAGGTCCCGACCCGGAACGGGCCGCGCGTTTCCTGGAGGCCGTGCCCCGGCATTTCCGGTATGCGGACATCATGCTGGGCGCCGAGGACGTTCAGCCGCCACCACCTTGGCGTGTGGAACAACGACACGATCATGTGCTGCCCCTGCACGCCGGTGTGGAAGACTTGCGGGCGGCATATAGTGACAACCACCGGCGCAGCGTGAGGAAGTTTTCCCGTTCGGGGCTGCACGTGGAGGCGGGTGTTGGAAGCACAGAGGTGATCGCCGCGTTGGAGGGATCGGAACAATTCAGGCGCTGGCGTATTGACGCCGTGGGCCGGGCGTCGCTACACACGGTGCTGCAGGCCACGGAACGCGACGGTACGGGCTTTGGCCGCATGGTGCGCACGGCGGACGGGTGCCTGGCCGTGGGCTGGTTCGTGCGGCACTTGCGGCGCATTTATTTCCTGAAGGGTGTGGGAACGGCCGCGGGTCGCGAACTTCGCACCATGCACGCGTTGATCGATCATGTGGTGGAAGAGTTTGCCGGCACGGGGATGGTCTTGGACTTCGCCGGCGGGCACGATCCGCAATTGGCACGATTCTATGCCGGCTTCGGGGCCTGTAAGGAAGTTTATTCGCGAGCTTTGATGAACCGTCTTCCGCCGGTGGTCCGGCGCCTGAAACCTTGATCCATGGTGGTGGAACTGAACAAGTCGAATTCCGTGGCCAATCGATTCCTGGCGGAGCTGCGCGATGTGAACGTGCAAAAGGACCCGTTGCGTTTCCGGCGGAACCTCGAGCGGATGGGCGAGGTGTTCGCCTATGAATTGAGCCGGACATTGCCCTACGCCGAAGCGGAGGTGGTGTCCCCCTTGGGCATCGCCCGCATGACCCTCCCGTCCGAACAACCGGTGATCAGCACCATCCTACGGGCGGGCCTGCCTCTGCACCAGGGCCTGTTGAACTACTTCGACCGGGCCGACAATGCTTTTGTCAGTGCCTACCGCAAGCACCGCAAAGGTGAAGACGGCTTCGACGTGGAGGTGGAGTACCTCAGCAGCCCTTCCATCGATGACCGCGTGCTGATCATCAGCGACCCCATGCTGGCCACGGGCCGGAGCATGGTGCTGGTGTACAAAGCGATGCTCCGGATGGGCAAGCCCAAGGCCGTGCATGTGGTGTCCGTGATCGCCAGCACCGAAGGGGTGGAGTATGCCCGCAAGCACCTGCCTGCCACCACCCGTTTCTGGTTGGGGGCCGTGGATGATGAGATGACCGCCGAGGCCTACATCGTGCCCGGGTTGGGCGATGCCGGTGACCTGGCCTACGGGAACAAGGCGTAGCCATGAAGCTTGGGCATGCGGTCATGGTATTGGTGGCCGGGATCATGAAGTTCTTGTTCTCGCCGGCCGTTTCCTATGGCTTCAAGCATTCGTACTGGGAGACCGTGGTCCTTACCAGCGTGGGCGGTTGCTTGGGCATGGTGTTGTTCTTCCCAACAGGCAGAAAGGTGTTGGACTGGTTCCGCAGGCGACGGTTGCGCAAGCGTGAATTGGCCATCCGCCGCGGTCAAAGGCCCAAGCGGATCTTCACCCGGACCAACCGCGTGATCGTGCGGCTCAAGCAGGCCTATGGCCCGCATGGGGTGGCCTTCCTGCTTACGCCGCTGCTCTCCGTGCCCCTTACCGCCTTGGTGGCCGCCAAGTACTTCCACAACGACAAGCGGACATTGCCGATCCTGCTCGCTGCAGTGGTGGCTTGGTCACTGGTGCTAAGCGCCGCTTGGAAGTTCATCCATTGATGCGCCGCTACGCGCATTTATTTTTCGATCTGGACCACACCTTGTGGGATTTCCAGGCGAATTCAAGGTCCGTGCTCGCGGAGCTTTTTTCGGCCCGGCTCAACGGGCGCGGCCTGTCGCCGGAGGCATTCATGGCGGTTTACGAAGACATCAATGCGGCACTTTGGGAGCAGCTGGACAACGGGGCCATTCCCAAGGAGGTGCTGCGAGCGCTGCGGTTCAGGCGGACCTTGGCACATTTCGGAATCCATGATCCGGTGTTGGCCAGATGGCTGGAAGAGCAATACCTGGACCGTTGCCCGAAACGGGCGATTCTGATGCCCGGGGCGATGGCCTTGTTGGAGGATCTGCGCCACCACTACCGGATGCACATCATCACCAACGGGTTCACCCAGGTGCAGGATGTGAAACTGCGCACCGCTGGGATCCGTGGTTTCTTCGACGTGGTGCTCACCAGTGAAATGGCCGGTGCCTCCAAGCCCAACCCGCGGATCTTCCGCCATGCCCTGCGTTCCGCAGGGGCCAAGTTGGCGGAGAGCCTGATGATCGGGGACAATGCCCGTGCGGACATTGCCGGGGGCCGTGATGCAGGCATGGACCAGGTCCACTTTGCCCCCGATGGCGGAGGCGACCCCGCTGCCACGCACCGGATCACGCATCTGGACGATCTGCGCGCCTTGTTGCTGTAAGTGGAGGGCCAACCGCCACGGAGCAGCCCAGGCCATGCACCCTTGGCCAAGTGGAAGGGCCCTTCAGGCCGGGGATCAATCTTTCAGGAACCAGTACACCAGTTCGGCCTGCTTGCCGGTGACCGTGCTATGCTTGAGGAAACGAAGGCTGTCGCCGTGGATTGAACCGGCATAGGTGATGGCCCCACGATTGGTCATGGTGGTGAAGAACAGGCTGTCGCCATGCAAGGCTACCGGCGCGTTGTGCAAGCTGGAGACTCCGCCTTGTGCGTCCTGCTTGAGGTAGGTGCGCAAGTCCGGTGAACCGTCCGTTGGTTGCCTGCCGGCGATCAGCACCACGTTGCCCCGTTCAAAGAATCGCATGTAGTAGAGAATGTTCCCGTTTGCCAAGGCATACACACCATTGAACTGCAAGCCGCTGCCACGAAGGGAATGCAGTTGGACCTGTTCGCCAGAAACGGATGGGGGCAGGTTCAAGGGCGACGGGCCGGGCGGAGCGGTTGTGCTGTCCGGCCTTTGGGTGGCAGGCAGTTGGCTGTGGGAGCCATCGGAAGCACAGGACACCAGGAAAAGGACAAGAAAGGAAGGGAAGATGGCGCTTCGCGGCATGATCACCGGACATACTGGGCGATTGCTGAAGTGGCGCCCTGGACTACATCCCCGATCCGTACGCTGACCTGGGCGGAAAGGGGCAGGAAGAGGTCCACCCGGGACCCGAATTTGATGAAACCCAGTTCAGCGCCTTGCGTGGCCTGGTCGCCCGGCTGCGGGTAAGTGCAGATGCGGCGGGCCAGGGCACCGGCGATCTGCCGGATGAGGACTTCGCCATGCGCAGGATGCTTAACAACCACCGTGGACCGTTCGTTCTCCGTACTGCTTTTGGGATGCCACGCCACCAGGTATTTGCCGGGGTGGTATTGCCGATAGGTGGTGATGCCGCTGATCGGGTGGTAGTTCACGTGCACGTTCAGCGGGCTCATGAAGATGGATACCTGGATCCGTTGGTCCTTGAAATATTCGCTTTCATACACGGTCTCCACCACCACCACCTTGCCGTCACAAGGCGAGGTCACGGCCTGGGCATTCAGCGCCGTGGTCCTGTGGGGTACACGGAAAAACCAGAGGACCACGGCCAGTATCGCTGCCATCAACAGGGCGATGGCCCAAGCTGCTGCCATGGGCAGCCACTGCCAAGCGGCGAGGGAGAGCAAGGCGCCGGAGAGGAGAACCAGTACGATGGTGGGGGTTCCTTCCCGGTGAAGTCGCAGGGTCATGGTGCGGCCAAATATAGAACGGAGGCCATGGCGGCCACGGGAGGTTGGGTGCCTATCAATGAAGCACGGCCACGGTAAGCACCATGGCGGGCAAGGCCAGCAGGAAACCGTCGAACCGGTCGAGCACGCCGCCATGGCCAGGCAGCAGGTCACCCGAGTCCTTCACGCCCGCTTCTCGTTTCAGGGCCGATTCAAGGAGGTCGCCTACCGTGGATGTGATGGCGACAATGGCTGCGGCGACCAGCCATTCGCGGGTGGAGAGAACGGCCCAGAACTGCGCGAGCAGCAGTCCGATCGCCATGGCCAGCAGAATGCCGCCAACGAGGCCTTCAATGGTTTTTTTCGGGCTGGTACGGGGCAACAGCGGGGTGCGGCCCCAGGCCTTTCCCACCAGGTAGGCACCGGTGTCGTTGGTCCACAGCAACAGCATGAAGCCGATGAACAGCTCGGGACCATTGCGCATCAACAGACTGATCAGTCCAAAAGGCACGGCGACCAGGCATACCACCATCAGGAGCGGTCCTATTTCCAGGGCCGGGGCCGAGCCGGGCCGCCACAACAGTTCCACCACGGCGACAAAGACCACGAGGAAGAGCACGGCCATTGCCGGCAACACGCCAAAACCGGGAAGTATTCCCGTGAGCACCACGGTGATGTACACCACCGCAGCAGCCAGCATCGGACCCAGCACGGCCGCTTGGGGGCAGTTGTGGGTGGACAGGCGGTGCATTTCGTACGCTGCTTGAAGGCATACGGGCAGGAACAGCAAGCTCGTGGTCACCGGTCCTGCCCATGCCGCACCCAAGGTGAGGCCCACATAGATCGCTCCGGTGAGCGTGCGGGTTACCAGTTCATTCATGGGCGGCCGCTGGCACCGGTCAGGCCACCGGGGTATTGTGGTCGGTGGGGCTTGCCGGTTGTCCTTCACGCAGCTTGGCGAGGAGATCACCGTTGGTGGCGGGCAATTCCTCGGTACGTGCGAAGGGGCGGTCACCGAAAATGTGCTCCAGGTCCTCCTTGAAGATCACCTCCTTCTCCAACAGCTGGGTGGCCAACTTGGTCAGTTTGTCCTTGTTCTCGGACAAGATCTTCTTGGCCCGCACATATTGGTCCTCCACGATGTTGCGCACCTCCTCGTCGATCACTTGTGCCGTATGGTCGCTGTAGGGCTTGGAAAGGCCATATTCGTTCTGCCCGGTGCTGTCGTAGAAGCTGATGTTGCCTATGCGGCCATTGAGTCCGTACATGGTGACCATGGCATAGGCCTGTTTGGTCACCTTCTCCAGGTCGCTCAGCGCACCGGTGCTCACCTTGCCGAACATGATGTCCTCGGCGGCCCTGCCACCCAAGGCGGCACAGATCTCATCGTGCATCTGTTCCGCGGTGGTCAGGTGCCGTTCATCGGGCAGGTACCATGCCGCGCCCAGGGACCGGCCCCGCGGCACGATGGTCACTTTGACCAGCGGTGATGCGTGTTCCACGAGCCAGCTTACGGTGGCATGGCCGGCTTCATGGTAGGCGATCGCCCGCTTTTCCTCGTTGGTGATAATCTTGTTCTTCTTCTCCAAGCCTCCGATGACACGGTCCACGGCATCCAGGAAGTCCTGTTTCTCCACGGAGGTCTTCTTACGGCGTGCGGCGATGAGGGCGGCCTCATTGCAGATGTTGGCGATGTCGGCACCGCTGAAGCCCGGTGTTTGGCGGGCCAGGAACTCCACGTCCACGGCAATGTCCAGCTTCAAGGGTTTCAGGTGCACATTGAAGATGGCGATGCGCTCGTTCAGGTCCGGCATGTCCACGAAGATCTGCCTGTCGAACCGGCCTGGCCGGAGCAAAGCGCGGTCCAGTACATCGGCGCGGTTGGTGGCCCCCAGCAGGATCACGCCGGTATTGGTGCCGAACCCGTCCATTTCGGTGAGCAGCTGGTTGAGCGTGTTCTCGCGCTCGTCATTGCTGCCCATGTTGATGTTGCGCCCGCGGGCCCGCCCGATCGCGTCGATCTCATCGATGAAGATGATGCTGGGTGCCTTTTCCTTGGCTTGCTTGAACAGGTCGCGCACGCGGCTGGCGCCCACCCCCACGAACATCTCCACGAAATCCGATCCGCTCAAGGAGAAGAAAGGCACTTGGGCTTCGCCGGCGATGGCTTTGGCCAGCAGGGTCTTGCCGGTTCCGGGAGGGCCTACCAGCAAGGCGCCTTTGGGGATCTTGGCCCCCAGGTCGGTGTACTTCTTGGGGGTCTTCAGGAAGTCCACGATCTCCTGCAGCTCCTCCTTGGCTTCCGCCAGGCCCGCCACGTCGTTGAAAGTCACATCGGTGCTCTTGCCTCCTTCGAAGACCTGGGCCCGGCTCTTGCCGATGTTGAAGATCTGCCCACCGGGGCCGCTGGGCCCGCCCATGCGCCGCATCATGAACATCCACACCAGGATGATCGCCCCGAAGAAGAGCACCCATTGGAGCACCTCCCGGCCCAGGTCGTTCTGCGGGTTGATCCTCACGTCCACCTTTTGGGCCCGCGCCTGCTCGATGACCTGTTGCTGCATCTGCGGGTTGTTGCCGATGTAGAAGGTGTATTGCGGCGCACCGGCGTCGGTGGTGGTGCCCGCCAGGCGCTTCTTGTGCACCTCCTTTTCCAAGCTGTCCTTTTTGATGGTGACCATCACGGCATCGCCGTTCACCACTATGCCTTGCACATCCCCGTTGGCCAAATAGCCGTCGTAGTCGGAGATGTCGATCCGTACCACGCGTGAGTTGAAGTTGAACAAGCCCATGGCCAGGATCATCACCACGATGACCCCGTAGATCCAATAGAAGTTGAACGAACGCTTGGGACGCGGTCCCTGGTCGTTCTTCGTGTTTTTTTTGGTGTTTTCCACGGCGATGGGGTCAGGCTACGTTCTCGTGATTGATGCGAAGGGCGTCGGCCCAGAGTTGGTCCAATCCATAGTAGGAGCGGACATCCCGCTGGAAGATGTGCACCACCACGTCCACATAATCCAGCAGCACCCAGCCGGCATTCTCCTTGCCTTCGGTGTGCCAAGGCTTTTCATGGATGCGCTCCATGGTGAATTTCTCCACGCTGCGGGCAATGGCCTCCACCTGTGTGCTGGAATCACCATGGCAGATGATGAAGTGGTCGCAGGCGGCGTTGGGCACGCCGCGCAGGTCGAGGTGCACGATGTCCTTGGCCTTCACTTCCTGCATGCCTAGGACCACGGCCTCCACCAAAGGCACGGAGGAGGTGGGTCTACGGGCTTTGTTCATGCGGTCTATCTTGGGCGCGTTCAAAGGTAGGCATCGTGGGCGGGCTCTCCGTGCAGGTCCATGCCAAAATACAATGGAGCACAAGCCAGCGATCGGCCACCGCGTGGTCCTTCTTGATTCCGTGGACAGCACGAACAACTTTGCGGCCAAAGGCCTGGCCCGGCATGAATTGCAGCATGGAACTGCCATCTTGGCCATGGAACAAACGGCCGGACGCGGACAGCGTGGGCGGGTGTGGAGCACCGCGGATGGCTTGGACATTGCGGCCAGCATCGTGTTGTTGCCCGAGGCGTTGGCGGCCGTGGACCAGTTCATGTTGTCCAGAATGGCTTCCTTGGCGGTTCATGACGTAGTGGCGGACGCCCTGCGGGAAGCGGGCAGCGATCCGGCCGAGGTGCGGATCAAGTGGCCCAATGACATACTCATAGGCCGAAGCAAGGTCGCCGGGATACTCATCGTGAATGAGCTGAAGGGTCCTTGGTTGGCATCGGCCATCATCGGGATCGGCCTCAATGTGAACAGCCGGGGCTGGCCCGAGGCCTACAGGGCCACCAGCCTGGTGCAGGAAACGCGCACCGTACATAAGTTGCGCACCGTGCTGGACCGGCTCTGTGCGCGCCTCGAGCATTGGTGGAGGCTGTTGGCCAAGGAGCCTGCGGTGTTGGCCGATGCCTATGCCTCACGGTTATGGGCCTTGGGCCGGTTCACGGCGTTCACCTTGGACGGGCAACCCTTGACGGCCAGGCCATTGGACGTGGATGCCTCCGGCCGTTTGCTGGTGGAGCAAGTGAGCGGGGCCGTGGCGGCGTATGGCTTGGAGCGGCTTCGCTTCGTGAGGTAGGTAGTCACAGGGCAAGGAGGGAAATGAACTCCCGTTTGCACGGATCCATCCTTGGATTATCTTTGCGCTCCCTTTTGAAGAAAATCCATCGGCCATGAAGCGTACCCTCCAGCCCAGCAAGCGCAAACGTGTGAACAAGCACGGCTTCCGTGAGCGCATGAGCACCCCGGCCGGCCGGGCCGTTCTGGCCAGCCGCCGTGCCCAAGGACGCCATAAGCTGACGGTGAGCGACGAGCCCCGCGGCCGTAAGTAAGCCCTGCCACCTCTTTTCGCCTGCTGAAGGCCGCCCTTGTTGGCGGCCTTTTTCATGGGCCGGTCATGGGCCGTGGACCATGGGGTGCGGTGATCAGCGACGCGACCTTGGTTCCGGTGGCCTCGTTCATCATGCGGTGGCCGGTGGGCAGCAGGTGAAGATGCACCTGGTCCGGTGCTGCATGTCGCAACCGGCCGCCCATGGCCGGCTTGATCACCCGGTCATGCAGGCCCAAGAGGAGGTGCACGGGGATGTCCTGTTCACGCAGGTTGCGGCCTACCCGGTCCAGCCGGGGTTCGATCAGGCGGAACCCCGTCCATACCTGATGGAGCAACGCACGAGCTTGGGGCGTGGCGGTGCGGTCCATGATGAAGCGGTGCATCCGCGAGTCCACCAGTCCCAGGCGGTGCAGCGTTGAAATGGTGGCGTGCGTGGCGCCCGGGTGGTTTATGAAGTGGTGGTAGAGCCAACGGCCGGGCCGGTGGTGCGCCAAGCCCCGGTACCAAGGACGGGAGATCAGCCCGTCCGGAGCGGCCAGGAAGGCTTGGTCCACCAACGTGGGCTGGCGTTCCAATAGGCAAAGCGCCAATCTTCCGCCCAGGCTGTAGCCCAGCAAGCCCACCTGCCGTGCATTGATCTGCCGGGCGTAGGCCACGAAGAAGGCTGCCCAGGCCTCCGGGTGGACCGGCTCGTCCTGTGCCAGTGGCGGACTGCCGCCATGGAAAGGCAGGTCAAAAGCGTGGATCGTGCACAACTCTTTCAATGGCGCACTGAGCAGGGCAAAGTCATGCCCGGTACGGCCAAAGCCATGGAAGGCGAGCAGGTGCACCGGTCCATGCCCGAACCGGTGCACGGCCATGGTGAGCTGCTCATGTGCGAAGGAGGCCATGTGGGTGCAGTTTACGCCAATGGCCTGAGATTCCGGGCGCCGATCCCGGGGGCCACCTTGGCGCCCGATCTGGGCCTGCTTCGGCTGCATGCCGGAGAAGGTTCTGTACCCGGGGGCGGTCACCGCCTCACAAACCCTTCACCCGGCAGGGTGGATCCATCGGGCAGCGTGATGTGCAAGGTGTACCAGCCGCCGGCCAATTGGTGGGCTTCCAACGCTGCGGAGCAGGTGCCACGGACTGCTTCGGTGCTGGCTTCGTGGATGGTGCGTCCCAATGCGTCGCGTATGAGAAGTCTGGCCTGTCCCTCCACATGCGAGCGGAAGGATACGTTCAGCAGGTCGGTGACGGGGTTGGGGAACAGCACGGGCCGATCCGTGCCGTTCTTCAACGTGGCAGTAACGGTTTGCGTGCGCATGAGGGTGCCGTCGAGGTCCACTTGCTCCAAGCGGTAGTAATTGGTGCCCCGGAAGGGATGTTCGTCCACGAAGAGGTAATCGGTGCGGAACAGGGCTTCTCCGGAGGCATTCACGGTGCCGATGGTGGTGAAGGACACGTTGTCCAAGCTGCGCTGCACATTGAAGTGGCTGCTGTTGTGTTCGGTGGCCGTGGCCCAGGCCACGTTGATCACGGGGTCATGCGCTTCGGCCTCAAACGAGAGCAGTTCCACCGGGAGGGTGGTGCAATCCAGGCTGGCCCCGCCGAGTACCCAGGTAAGGGTGAAGGCTTGCCCAGAAGTGGAGTAGTTGTCGATATAGAGCACGTAGACTTCACCCGCCAGTGCATCGATGTCCATAACCCACCCGGTTCCTCCGGCCCCTTCAGTGGTTTGGGTGGCGGTGGCATTGAGTCCGGTGGTATAAGGGCCTGGTGCGTCATAGCTGCAGCGTAGCGGCGGACCGCCTGGGCACTGTGCATTGGCGTAGGGACCCCACACGGCAAAGTCATAGTCATCGGTGCCATTGGCCGGGTCGATGCTGAAGGCAATGGTGCCGTTGGTCTGTGGGGAGAAGTAGTACCAGGTGCCTTGGCGTTCTCCGGCGGAAAGGCAGCCTTGGTTGGACGCGTCCAGATCGTCCATCACCCCGGTGTTGGCGCTGGAGGTGGAGATGTTCTGGGAGTTGCACAAGGTGATGCCCCCGGCACAGTCCTGCGGGGGTGCGGGCGGCGGGCCGCAATCCACGGTGTGGCTGAAGGTGATGCCCGATGCTGGTGGCGTGGCGGAGGTGAAATACGGCGATTCGCCCATTTTGGCCACGGTGTAGGAGTTCTGTCCCTGGTTGGGGCCGGAATTGTCGTAGTTGAACTCGATCACATCCCCGATGTTCACACCGATGAACACTACGTTGGATGAGCCAGTCACCGTGTAATAGTTCCACGGTCCGCCATTGATCCTCACGCCCACATCGGAAGATCCCCAACCGTTGCCGTTGCTGTCGTTCAAGCGCAGGAGGTACACGCAATCACCGGAAGGTGGGGTGATGCACCCCACATTGGCGGCCCAGCCGGTGTTGGTGATGGAGCCGTCGGAATCGAAGTCGGCGGTGAGGCAGCCGCCGGGATTGGAGGCTACGGTAACCGGGGGGAGGGAGGTGCCGCTGTATGAGCCCAACAGCGGGGCAGATGTGTTGGTGCCATCATAGATCATCAATTCATCGATGAAGCCCTCGGTGGCGAACGCGGTGAAGTTGAGCACCACCATGTCGCCCGGCGTGCTTGGGCAAATGGTGACGGTGCTGCTGATGTCGTTGCCATAGTCACCCGTTCCTCCGGGATCATAGAACACATCGCCGCAACCGGGTGCAGGGGGTGGGATGTACGAGCGGGCGCAGATGTCGAAGGTGCCGGGGTTGTCATTCCCGAATTCCCAGAACCGGATGTACACCGTGCTGCCGGGGGTGAGGCCGGTGGCGTTGATCATGGGCATCCATCCATTGGGGCTGTCGTCATCATCACATTCCACCAAAGTGAATGGGCCGCTGCAGTTGGGGGCCGAGTAGATTGCCATGCCCCCATCGGTGACCACGCCGGTATTGGTTTCAATGATCATATTGCCGTTGGCGGGCACCACGGCGCTGAACCAGACATCCCCCCCAGTGTAGGAGGCACAGCCCGGAGCCGGCACCCCTGATGTGCCGGTGGCATTGGTGGTGGTGGCGGTGGTATACGAGCAGGAGGCGTTCACGGCGAGCACGGAGGCCCCGCAGGGATCGTCGTTGGCAGGCCCCGCGGGCGCATCGTACACGCAGAGTGTCCCGTTGTTCATCACCCCGTTACCCCCCCAGCGCTGTACGCGAATGATGTAGTTGGAGCCCAGTACGGTGGCGATCGTCACGGATTCCACGGCGCCGTCACAGCAGTTGTCCGAACAGGCCTCCACCACCGGAGCGGCACACGTGCCACTGAGCACATGGAGCACGGCATTGCCACCTCCCGGCGGTGTATAGGTCACGATCACAGGGTTTCCGGTACCGGCGAACCAGGCGAAGGCATCGTCATTGGCACTGCCCCCGCAACCGGTAGGGGACATGTTGCTGACAAAGCTCCCCGGCTTGTCAAAGTCCGTGGGGTTGCACGTGGCCCCTACGGGCCATTGGGCCCCACCGGAGAAGCCGCAATTGTCGGTGGAAGCCTGCCCGAGAACGAGCATGCCACAGCACATCCCGCCCAAGAAAGTGGCGGCACGGACCGGATATGCGGGCAATGCAATACAAAATCTCCAGGACACAATGGGGGTAGGCATTGCGGCGAAGGGTTTGCGACAAGATGTAAGAGGGGGGGGGACATGAATACTGACGCAAGGCGGATGAAAGGTTGCCGCCAGGGGCCGAACTTTTCCCGATGTTAATGCGTATCGGCCGGGTTCGGCCCATTCCTTTGCACCATGCGGCAATTCGTGGCACGGTTTCCGGTCCTCTCGTTCATGGCCCTCACCCTGGGCTACCAAGTGGCCGTGATGGGGTTTATAGCATGGCGCGCCGGATCCGGCGCCCACCTGGAGGAGGACGAAGGGGTGCACATGGTTTTCCGCTTGCGGCTGTTCGGTCCGTTGATCTTTGCCATGTTGATCACCTGGTACGTCGAAGGCCGTACGGGCCTGGCCACTTTGTTCAATGGGTTCAAGAACTGGCGGGTGCCCATGCGCTGGTATGCGTTGGCCTTCTCGTGGAAGTTCCTCTTCACTTGGTGCGGCATCGCGGCGTTGGCCCTGTTGGGCTGGCGGCATTGGCCGGGCTTTTTCATTGATGGCCTCTGGGGCGGGGAATGGGCCACTTTAAAGAACCTGTTGCGGGCCTTTCCGTTCATTGTGGCCATTGCCTTCGTGGAGGAGACCAGCTGGATGAAGTTCAGCGCCACCCGCCTGCAGGACCGCTACCCGGCGGCCGTGGCCTGCCTGTTCACGGGCATTGGCTGGGCCCTGTGGTACATGCCCATGCTGCTGGTGGGCGAGGGCGTGCCCGATGGTTACCCTGTGCCGGTGTTCATGTTGAGCATGGTGGCGTTGGCCTTCCTGCTGGGCTGGGCCTACAACATGACCCACAGCGGGGTGGTGCTGCTGATCATGCAGATCGTGAGCAACTGTGCCTTCTTCCTGCTGCCGGTGCTGCCCGGCCTGCATGAAATGGATGCCGCCTACGTGAACTCGTTCGTGGCGGTGAACGTGCTCTCGGCCGTCACCTTGGTGTTGGTTTACGGCTGGCGCGAACTGGGCCGGGGTAAAAGGGCCACGTGGAGTGCCGCCTTGGCCGAAGCACAACGTATGGAGCAGGCCGCCGATCTGCGCAACGCCGCCTGAATCGGGCGAAGCCCATGACTTGCTGAGCGGACGAAGCTTATGGTGTTCGGGCCCGGCGGATCCACAGTGCCTCGCGCAGGCATGCCCTGAACGGCGCCGGTCTTTCCCCATTCTGCGCGCGGGCACGGTGTTTCCCGCGCTGGCCTTCCGCCGGTCCCGATCCAATTGGACCTGAACGCTGCCCAATTCGGTGGGCGGTCCATGGCCTCAGATCTTCAGGAAGGACCCCACCGGGGAAGTCTCACCATCGGCCCCTACCAAGCGGACGAAATACTGGCCGGGTGCCAGGGCATGGGTGTCGGCTTCCAACAGACGGGATCGACCGGCGGGTTGGCGCACCTGGAGTTGCTTGGTGGTGCGGTCCATGGAGCCGGCCACCCATAGCGTGGTACCTGCGGGCACATCGCGAGGCAAGCGGAGGAACAGCACATCAGCCACCGGGTTGGGGTAGATCAACAGACTAGCAGGGGCATTGGCCCAGCAAGCCACCACATTGGAGACCTGGGCTGTTCCGTCAAGGTCTGTTTGAAGCAGCCTCTAGTAGTTCAGGCCTGTCGGTGGGGTCTTGTCCAGGAAGGAGTAGGTTCGGTAGCCTTGGGAATTTCCAGCGGCGGGCATCCGGATCAATGGCATGAAGCTCAAGGCATCGCTGCTGCGTTCCACGGTAAAATGGGCGCTGTTCGTTTCGCTTGCCGTGGTCCAGTCCAATTGGATCCCGCCATGGGCTCCCACGGCATTGAAGGAGATGAGTTCCACCGGCAAAGTTGACGTGTTGGGCGAAGCGCACACCTGGAAGGCGCCATCGCCGCCGTAGAAGGCCCAAAAGCGGATATAAATGGTGTCTCCGGGCGTCAGTCCGGTCTGGTCGATCGAGGGCATATGGTCCGTTGCGGACTGGTCATCATTGCAGGCGATCAGGGCCATGGACTGGGCACAGCCCTCCGCGGTGTACAAGGCCATTCCGCTGTCGCCGGGGCCCATGGCATTGGCATGGGTGTCCACGCGGAGATGGCCGCTGGCGGGTACCACGGCTGCGAACCAGATGTCGGGTTCACCGGTGTAGAAGCAGCCGGGGTCGGGCAGGACCAAGGAGGCGGTGGCGCTGGAATTCGACGCGGCGACCATGTTGGTACAGGCGGAATCGGCGCTCAGGAGCATGGCGGTGCAGGGCTCATCATTGGCCGGTGGAGGCGGTGTGGCGAAGATGCAGATCTGTGCATCCGGCATGGGGTTGTCGCTGCCGGTGGTTTGCACCCTGATGAGGTATGTTTGGCCGCTCACGGTGGGGATCACCAGGTCCTCGCTTCCCGGTCCCGGGCTGTTGGCACAGGCCACTTGCGTGAGTGCGCCGCAGGAGCCGGTGAACACGTGGAGTGCCGGGTCCTCGCCGTTATTGGGCGCGAAATTCAGCGTGGTACTGGGGCCTGTGGCTTCGAACCAGCCGAACACATCGGCGTTTGTGCTTGCATTGCAAGTGCCCGGGGTGAACGATGCGTTGGCGCCGGCGGGCTTGTGAAAAGGGCGGGGGATGCAGGCGGGGTCAACCGTGTAGGCGTTCCCGGCCAAGAAGCCGCAATCGTCGCTGGCCGTGTATTGGGCTAGCAGCGGTGCGGTGGCCATGAAGATCCAGGCGATCGACCAGGTCAAGCGTTTCAGTTCCGGTGGGGTTTGATGGATGAATACGAGCAAAAGGCCACCCTTCCGGGGGCGGGCCAGGGCCATGCACAACGCAACGCCTACAGCGGGGGAAAGTTCACCCTTGGGCCGGGCCGTTCATGGGTTCTTCAGCGCTTGGCGGGGCTGTGCCATGGCCTCTTGCGGGTATTGGACCAGGGCCTCGCGCAGGCATTCCACGGCCAGCTTCAGCTTGTCTTGCTCCAGTACGTAGGCCAGGCGCACCTGTTTCTTGCCCGGCCCGGGCCCGGCGTAGAAGCCCGCAGCAGGGGCCATCATCACCGTGTGGCCTTGATGCGCGAATTTTTCCAGCAGCCACTGGCAGAACACGTCGGCATCATCGATGGGCAGCTCGGCCACGCAATAGAAGGCCCCCTTGGGCTTGGGGCACACCACACCGGGGATGGTATTGAGGCCGTCCACGAGGATGTTCCGGCGCTGGCGGTATTCGTTGTTCACCTGCTCGAAGTACGACTTGGGCGCCAGCAGCGCGGCCTCCGAGGCGATCTGCCCGTAGGTGGGCGGGCTCAGCCGGGCCTGGGCGAACTTCAGGGCCGTGGCCAGCAGTTCCTTGTTGCGTGTGATGAACGCGCCGATGCGGGCGCCGCACATGCTGTACCGCTTGCTCACGCTGTCCACCAGCACCACGTTCTGCTCAATGCCGTCGAGTTCCATGGCACTGATGTGCTGGGCGCCGTCGTAGCAGAATTCGCGGTACACCTCATCGCTGAAGAGGAAGAGGTCGTGCTTCTTCACGATGTCGCGCAGGGTCTCCAGCTCATGTCGGCCATAGAGCGCGCCCGTGGGGTTGCCCGGGTTGCAGATGAGAATGCCTTTGGTGCGCGGGGTGATGAGCTTTTCGAATTCGGCGGCGGGCGGCAGGGCGAAGCCGTCGTGGATGGTGCTGCGCAGGGGTACCACGGTGATGCCGGCCTGGATGGCGAAGGCGTTGTAGTTGGCATAGAACGGCTCGGGGATGATGAGTTCATCGCCGGGGTTGAAGCAGGCCATCATGCCGAAGAGCAGGGCCTCGGAACCACCGGTGGTGATGATGATGTCTTCGTGGGAGACCGCGATGTGGTGCGCTTGGTAGTAGCTGGCCAATCCTTTGCGATAGCTCTCAAAGCCCGCGCTGTGGCTGTATTCCACCACGGTGAGGCGGTTTTCCCGGATGGCCTTCAGCGCTACCTCCGGGGTGTGGATGTCCGGCTGGCCGATGTTGAGGTGGAGCACCTCCACACCGCGCTTGCGGGCGGCCTCGGCAAAAGGGACCAGTTTGCGGATGGGGGAGGAGGGCATCGCTTGCCCTTTTTGGGAAATGGATGGCATGGCTGTGGAATAGGTGGGCAAAGGTCGCGGTTTGTTGTGGATGAACGACGGGGCATCCCCAGGGGTGGTCCTTGGCCAGGGGCTTACATCGGCCTCCCCGGTTGGATCCTTGGCCTGAAGGGTGGTGCCGGAGGGCGGGCGATGGGGTCCATGCCGATGGGGCCACGGCCACGGACCGGGGCACCGAAGTGATCGGGAGGCCCATCCGCCATGGCGGAATGCCGGGGGGCTTCGGGGTTGAAGCAGACAGGCCGCCCCGGTGGAAGGGGGCGGCCTGTCTGTGTTCGGCTGTTCAAGTGGTCAATACGCCATCTCTTCCTCCCCGTCGTTCTTCTCCTTCCGTTGCTCGCGGAGCTGCTGCAACTTGGCGTATTGGTCGGCGGTGAGCACCTGCTGCAGGCCGTTGTCGCGGCTGGACTCCAGGTAGTCCGCACGGCCTCGGCGGTCTTCATCACGCACGGAACGCAGGTCGTACATGGCCTTGGCGTACGCCAAATGGATCGTGGCCACCTTTTCCCGTTGGGCGGCATCCAAGCCCAGGTCCTGCACCATGCGTTCGGTGCGGCGTTCGGCCTTTTCGGCAGGCGTTTTCTCGGTATGGCCTTGCTGGGCCATAGCGGTGAGTCCGGTGGCCAAGGCAAGGGTCATCAACAGGGTTCTCATGCGGCGGGTCTGTTTGAAGGGGGCAATGTACGGCGATGACGCACACGATAGGCCGCGGGTTGGCCGGGCAGAGGCCACTAGGTCAAGTTGTTTGGACCGGGCCCGGTCCAGGGGCATTTCTCCACGATCCACCTGCCTTATGCACATGGCGTACGCACCACCGGCGCCTTGGGGTACCTTCGCGCCCCGAGTACGCCCCACGTTCCAGTCGCTTCGGCCCGGCCCAATGCGACGGTGTGCCTCGGAACGGCGGCGGACGGACACCCTTCCGCAATGCCCAAAGACAACAGCATCAAATCGGTCCTGCTCATCGGTAGCGGCCCCATCGTCATCGGCCAAGCCTGCGAATTCGATTACTCGGGCAGCCAAGCTTCCCGCTCGCTGCGCAACGAAGGCATCGAGGTCACGCTGATCAACAGCAACCCGGCCACCATCATGACCGACCCGGTCACGGCCGACAACGTCTACCTCAAGCCGCTCACCACGGCGAGCATCGAAGAGATCCTCCAGAAGCACAAGATCGACGCGGTGCTGCCCACCATGGGCGGGCAAACGGCGCTCAACCTGGCCATCGAGTGCGAGAAGCTCGGCATCTGGAAGGAACACGGCGTGCGCATGATCGGCGTGGACACCGAAGCGATAGATATCACCGAGAACCGCGAACGCTTCCGCGCGCTGATGGAGAAGATCGGTGTGCCCATGGCGCCGAGCAAGACCGTAACCAGTTTCCTGGAAGGCAAGAAGGTGGCGCAGGCGTTCGGCTTCCCGCTGGTGATCCGCGCCAGCTACACCCTCGGCGGCGCCGGAGCAGCCTTCGTGAAGGACCCCGCCGAGTTCGACAAGCTGCTCAAGCACGGCCTGCAGATCAGCCCCATCCATGAGGTGATGATCGACAAGGCGCTGCTTGGTTGGAAGGAATACGAACTCGAACTGCTGCGCGACAAGGACGACAACGTCACCATCATCTGCTCCATCGAGAACTTCGATCCGATGGGCATCCACACCGGCGACAGCATCACCGTGGCACCCGCGATGACGTTGAGCGATCGCACCTATCAACGCATGCGCACCGAGGCCATCAAGATGATGCGCTCCATCGGTGATTTCGCGGGCGGTTGCAACGTGCAGTTCGCCGTAAGCCCCGACGAGAAGGAGGAGATCTACGCCATCGAGATCAACCCGCGGGTGAGCCGCAGTTCTGCGCTCGCATCAAAAGCCACGGGTTATCCCATCGCCAAGATCGCCAGCAAGCTCGCCATCGGTTACCGGCTGGATGAACTGGAGAACCCCATCACCGGCACCAGCGCCTTCTTCGAGCCCACGCTCGATTACGTGATCGTGAAAGTGCCCCGCTGGAACTTCGACAAGTTCGAGGGGGCCGATCGCCGCTTGGGCGTGCAGATGAAGAGCGTGGGCGAAACGATGGGCATCGGCCGCAGCTTCCAAGAGGCGTTGCAGAAAGCCTGTCAGAGCCTGGAGATCAAGCGCAACGGCCTCGGTGCCGACGGCAAGGAAACGCGCGACGCCGCCGTGCTGCTGGAAAGCTTGGCCAACCCCAGCTGGAGCCGCCTCTTCCATGTGTACGACGCCATCAAGCTGGGCATCCCCTTCGCGAAGATCCACGAGATCACGAAGATCGACCTGTGGTTCCTCAAGCAGATCGAGGACATGATCCTCACCGAGCGCGAAGTGGAGAAATACACGTTGGACACCATCCCGCGCGACCTGCTCTTCGAGGCCAAACAGAAGGGTTACGCCGACCGCCAGGTGGCGCATTTGCTGCGTTGTTTGGAAAGCCAAGTGTACAAGAAGCGCGATGAGCTCGGCATCAAGCGCGTATACAAACTGGTGGATACCTGCGCCGGTGAATTCCCCGCGAAGACACCGTACTACTACAGCACCTTCGAGGAGGAGAACGAAAGCGTGCGCAGCGACAAGAAGAAGATCGTGGTGCTGGGCAGCGGGCCCAACCGCATCGGGCAAGGCATCGAGTTCGACTACTGCTGCGTGCATGGCGTGCTGGCGGCCAAGGAGCTGGGCTACGAGACCATCATGATCAACTGCAACCCGGAGACGGTGAGCACGGACTTCGACACGGCCGACAAGCTCTACTTCGAGCCCGTGTTCTGGGAGCACATCTACGACATCATCCTGCACGAAAAGCCCGAGGGCGTCATCGTGCAGTTAGGCGGACAAACCGCGTTGAAGCTGGCCGAAAAGCTGGAGAAGTACGGCATCAAGATCATCGGCACCAGCTACGCCGCGCTGGACATGGCCGAGGACCGCGAGCGTTTCTCATCACTGCTGCGCGACCTGAACATCCCGTACCCCAAGTTCGGCGCGGTGAACAACGCGGAGGAAGCGGTGAAGCTGAGCCGCGAACTCGGCTTCCCGCTGCTGGTGCGGCCCAGCTACGTGCTCGGCGGCCAGAAGATGAAGATCGTGATCAACGAGGAAGAGCTGGTGGACCAGGTGCTGGACATCCTGCGCCTGATGCCCGACAACAAGATCCTCATCGACCACTTCCTCGACGGCGCCATCGAAGCGGAGAGCGATTCCATCTGCGACGGCGAGCTGGTGCGCATCATCGGCATGATGGAGCACATCGAACCGGCCGGCATCCACAGCGGCGACAGCAACGCCGTGCTACCGCCCTTCGACCTCAGCGACAAGGTGATCCAGCAAATGCGCGAGCACACGCACAAGATCGCCCTCGCGCTGAAGACCGTGGGCCTGGTGAACATCCAGTTCGCCATCAAGGACGAAGTGGTGTACGTGATCGAAGCCAACCCGCGCGCCAGCCGCACCGTGCCCTTCATCGCCAAGGCCTACGGTGAGCCGTACGTCAACTGGGCCACCAAGGTGATGCTCGGCGCCAAGCTGAAGGACTTCCGGTTCAAGCCTCGGCTGGATGGCTATGCGATCAAGGTGCCCGTCTTCAGCTTCGATAAATTCCCGAATGTGGACAAGAGCCTTGGGCCTGAGATGAAGAGCACGGGGGAGGCGATCTACTTCATCAAGGATCTGAAGGATCCGTTCTTCCGGCAGGTGTATGGGGAGCGGAGCATGTATTTGAGCAGGTGACATTCACTCCGAACGGAGTGGAGTGGCGTTCTGTCGCTGCGAGCCTGCTTGGATTTGAAGCAGCTGAGGTCGCTTTTGATCGGTCAAGGGCCGAATGGAATGGAGGGGGGACACTCTTTGACACAGTCTTTCCGATAGGTTGCGCACCTAAGGCTCTTGCGGAGGTTGAAAGTAGCTGACCAGATAACCGTGCCCGCCCTGTAGCACTCGTATCGTCGTTCCATTGTGCTCCGCGGATGTACTGTTATCGATCGAAACCGTTGCTATCTCACCCAGGCCCAGTTCGCCCAGGTCCACCGTCCCGGCTGCGCTGTAACTAGTTGTGGTGAAATGAAGGGTTCGCGTTTCCTTGTTGATCGAGACCTTCGTCGGATCCCAGTGCATGGCTCCATTCACCAGGCCAAGAACGATCGGCTGGCCATCGTGGTACCAGTCAATTGCCACTCCTGGTCCCGGACGGATCGAGGCATATAGCATGTACGCCGGAGCGAAGAGCATTTCCCGGCACCATCCGAATGAGTAATAGTCTTTCTCTGGTGAGAACGGTGGAGTTGTCTCGACCATGTCGATATAGCCCGGTGGGGCGATGAGGGTGTCGCGGATCACATGCCGTTCCAACAAGGTGTCGTAGAGTTGTCTGGCAAGCAGCCCGTAAACGGGATCATTCGCAGCATGGGAAAGCTGCGCGAGGCCATAGGGAAATTGGAGCGCAGCGTATGCCAATTGCGAATCATTGTGTTCATTGCTGTACTCGCCACCTTCGCTCAGGTTGTGAGGCACCATGAAATGCTTCAGCCCATAGCCGCTCAGGAGCACATGGTCCGCGTGCGCCTTGCAAAGGTCCAGCACGCGCTCACTGAGATCGGGATCACCGATCATCTCCCTGTTCGAAAGCAATGTGCCAATGAACAACCCATACATCGTCTCCAATTGCGGATCAGACTCCGAACCGTCCACATGGTTGAGGTACCGGAACGCTCCACCGGCGATGTTCTCATCCCAAATACCATTCAGCAGCGCTGACGTGTACTCCCGCGCAATCTGCAGCAGATCCTTGTCTGCGCTGATATTGTACACACAATGCAGAGCGCGCAAATAGGCGCCGCCCATGTCATCGAATCGGAACATGCTGCCTGGATAGAGGCGGGTCCCTACCGAATCCTTTTCCAAGTCCCAGACTTCGCTCACCAGGCCGGTCTGCTTGTTCCGTTTCGCCCAAATGCTTTTCAAAATCCGTACGGCAGCTTCCACATATGATGGGTCTCCGGTGGCTTCGCTAGCCAGCGCTAGTGCCTCCGCGACGAAGCAGGAGGAAGAGCCAAGTTGGGCTTCCAAACCGGTCTCCGAAGAGCGATGTGGAGCTCCATCAGGGCTTTCTATGTTCTGATAGGCGACTCCCGTGCGCGCATCCAGGCAATGGTTCAGAACTCCCTGCGCCAATCGGTGTACCAATGGGATGCAGGTGCTGTCATGCGTGCTTACCATGCTCACAAGCGACAGGACATTGGCTTGCGTGCCGACGAAGACGACTGCACTGTCGGATGAGACCAGTCCATTCGATACGGTCAGTTCCGGCAGGATTCCGCTCGGTGGAAGCCAGTGGCCAAGTTCATGAGCCGTGCGTTGCGCGATGAAAAGGAAAGCACTGTCGCCCGTGGCCTCGAACGTGGAGATACAGCTCAATCCGGTGAGGAAGCCGGGGCGAAACGCTGTGTTCCGCGCAAGGTCGAAACCATCGGGCAGAAGCTGGAGATCTGCGCTCTGGGTCCTTAGTCGTCTGATGCCTGCTAAAAGCTCCCTGCATACCTGGTCCGTCTCGGAGTAGAAGGCAGTCTCGGAAGGGATCGGGAAGATCACCTGCTCGGTCGAATGATGACGGCACCCGGAGGTAAGGAACAAAATGAACAGTGAAAATGCGGTCAAGTAGGAGAGCTTTCCGCAGGGCATACCAGTCTTTGCCATCGTGGTTACTTCACCAGCAACGGTGAAGCGGCCAGGACCTTGCCGCCCTCCTGCTGCACCACCGTGTACGATCCCGGTGCCAGCGCGAGGCCATATAGGGGGAGGATGAACTCGCTCTGATCACGTTCAATCACCGGGCTACGGTACAGGCATCGGCCCGAAACATCGTAGAGGTTGACAACCCCATCGCCGACCATGGCACACAGCGTGATCCTTACTATGGAAGAAGCATCGGTCGGATTCGGAGCGATTGCCCATTCTGCCCTGTTCACCACTTGCCGCTCTGGATCCGGTACGGGGTGCACCACATCGCTTCGTTCTGCATTGATCGACGCATCCAAACCTGCGCGCACCTTGTATCCCATCCCGCATCCTGCTGGATCGATATAGGCATGCACTGTGCTTCCATATGCCGCATGGAATCCAGGTTCCCAATGAATTGCACTTCCAGCCTTCATATTGCACTTCACTCCGGATCCGATCTCGAAAACCGGATCGAATGTCTCGGGATCAGCAAAAGATCGACCGGGTCCGTTGCCCGGTGCGATAACGAGCACGTCTTTCGCCGCGAAGTCCTGATCGTAGCTCAGCACTCGATTTCGTAATTCCAAACTGAAGCACTCTCGTTCCCACTGTTCGGAAACCAATTGGGCCAAGCCGTAGGGTATGCTCGTCGCGTTGGTGTATTGGCCAAGGGCCGACACTCCTTGGCCGTAAAGGTCATGGAAGTAGAGCTTCATGATCAGGTCATACAACGTCTGCTGGCTGGCACCTGATGTGTCGTCCCACTTCGACAACCATGTTGCCGAGTAGACGGTCCCTCTTGTCTGGTCAAGTCCTGAGAAAACCGTGTTGTAATCAATGTCGTCATCGCCATCTATGCCCGCGTGAAAATGCGGGTTCTCGTAGTCGACCCCATCAATCGTGAAGGGAGTCGCACCAGCATAAGCTCCTTCTGTGTATGCATTGTGCAAACGCACCAGGTCGGTCTCCGAAAAGACCTGCGTGTGGTAAGGAGCCCAGATGGTGTTGTCCTTCACAGTCATCGGCAGTTCCAGGGATTGCATAGCGTGAGAGAGATCTTCATAATCGTCATCGCTATCCGGGCATGGATACTTCCAGCCGATATCCACCCACTGGTATCTGTTGGGAGGGGCTAGTTCAAGCACCGGTCTAAGCTCGGGAAAACAGACCAACGTCCTGAACCAATCACTGGCAATGTCGTCTGCGGCTTGCAGGTAGTACTCGTTGGGGTCGTTCTGCCCCATGTAGTACATCGCGGCTGCAATCGCCGACTGAAGGTTGATCACCATTGCATCATCGTCGCTGGGATGGGCTGAAAAGCCTTTCTCTGCCCCTTTCCAGTATCCGCCCCAGTAGTACCGATCTATGGTCTCATCAACCCGCTGCCCCAACCAGTCCGCCAGTTCTCCGAAGGTGAACTGAGCGCCAAGCCATTGATTATGGGCCAATGGAGTAGAGAAAGACTGTAGGTCAGGATACTGACTATTGATCAGGTGGACGAAGTGAGCCATAGGCCATATGATCTGCCCATCTATGTAAAGAATTGTCGTTGGTGTCCCGCTGTCATTGATGAGTGACCATGAATACGGTGAGCCATCATGAAGTGCAAGGTAGGACGCAGGAAGGTTCAACTGATCGAATCTCAATTGGAATTCACAATCGAGAACGTTCACGAATTTGATGAGATATGCCTTGTCCTTCGTCGTTTCGCACATTATCAGATATGACTCCAGGAGTCGCGAACAACCGTCACCGAATGTCTCCCCTATCTCATCGAGATAGTCATCGAGTGGTTGGTCGGCATTCACTACGCACGGATGCTCGACTACATCAAGAACATGATGGATGAAAACATCGTACTGCTCCTTGATCTGAAAGTCCTTTCTCTCCTGCCCGAAGCCATGATTGATCAGGCCCACCGCCAAAGCTATCGTGACCAATGCCGTACGTATGTTCAGCCCATGACGGATAGAACAAAAAGTGGGTAATATGTCCTGCATGGCTTCGCGATCGCAGGACCGAAAATAGATGCTTTTGGCTTAACTCCACCCCAACTTGCGCGAGCGTCTCCGCTCGTGCACGCCGCATAGTCCCTGGCGCTAGTTCATGGCCAGCCTGAAAGGAAGCGCACCGGCGAGGCGATCTACTTCATTAAGGATCTGAAGGACCCGTTCTTTAGGGAGACGTATGGGAAGCGGAGCATGTATTTGAGCAGGTGAGTTGCTACTTGCTTGGTGGTAGGTGGACGGGGTGGACTGTGTGCATGCACTCAGTCCACCCCGTCCACCCGAAGCCGCAATGCTTTGCCCTAATCCGGCTTAGGCCCCTGGTCCTTTTTCTTCTTCGTTTCCGAGCGGATGCGGTACAGCCGCTCATTGAAGCCCCCGTTCTCTTCAAAATCGCGGGCTTGGCTTTGCATTTGTCGGTCCAACAGACCACCCGCCACCATGCAATACACATGGCCGATGTTGGCTGAGATCTCGGCCAAGCTTCTGGATGGAATGCGCTTGTGTACCGAGGCACCCCAACGCGCCACTTCATCCACCTTTTTGAAGCGCCCATCGATCAGCTCCTGGCGGATCACATCGTTCGTGGGCCATAGTGTCAGCTTGTTCTGCCGAAGAAAGGCCTCGTAATCCTTCCTCAACTCGGGGTGCTTGAACGGGCCACGTTGGTCAAATTCATCTCGATCTTCTTGGACGTCGCACTGAACATGCTGCCCTCGGAAATATTCCTGGCACCACTGCGCGATGCCTGTATCATCTGGTCGCAGGTGCGGCTGCTCGGATCGATGTAGCGGGCAACGAACCGCTTAGTGACATCCTC